>JANNTD010000477.1:0-10211 GCA_031403315.1 Planctomycetota bacterium | reverse complement strand
GGGCAAGCGAGATTGTAGATCTCGTCGACTTCGAGCCACATCGGCTGCGTGACGTCATGTCGGATGAGCTCGAAATTCGGTTGATCGAGCAGATGAACGACGTTCGACTTCTGGCTGGTGAAGAAGTTGTCGAGGCAGATCACGTCGTGCTTCTCGTCGACGAGCCGCTCGCACAGATGCGAGCCCAAGAACCCGGCCCCACCGGTTACCAGAATGCGTTTCACTTGCGGCATGACTTGCTTGCTTTCGACGCAGAATGATTTTTTGGACAGGATTAACAGGATGGACAGGATGCAGAATCAATAGATGACTGTTCCCCATCCAGTAAATCCCGTCGATCCTGTCTAGAGACATTATGCCTTACAAATCTTGTCCCTTCCATCGGTCACATTTTGCGAGGCGTTTCGCGTGTCGACGACGAGTTAAGCGTGGCGGGCGATGATTAGCCCCGCGCCATGGCCGGTCGGCGGCCGTTGGTGGGTGGTGGTGGCGCGGTGCGTTGGCCGCCGGGGATGAATTTGAAGTTAGCTGGGCCGAGCAGGTCTTCGATGCGGCGGCGCAACTCGGGGTCGATTGCCACGCTGTTGTTCGGGCAGTCGAACGTGACGCTGCCGCCATCGGTCAGGGCCAAATGAATCTTGACTGGCTTGGTGCCCGGATAGCCGCGGACGATCTCGCGGAGCTTTTCCAGCGCGGCGATGCCGTGCTCGTCTTCGCGGACGCGGATCGAAATTCCGCTTGTGAAGCGGGCCGGCAGGTCGGCCAGCGGGATCAACTCGTTGACGATCAGGTTCACTTCTTCAGCGCCGGGCCGGCGGTCGACCGCGCCCTTGATCGCCAGAATCGTGTCCGATTTCACCAGCTCGCCGAATTCGGCAAATTGCTCGGGCCACATGATGCAGCGCATGATGCCGTCGAGGTCTTCGAGGTCCCACATCGCGTACTTGGTGTTCGTGCTGCCGGGGCGGGGGTTCTTCGTGTGCGAAAACTTGATCGCGGCCAGCATGCCGCCGAGTAGCACTTCCGTGCGGTGTTCCAGCTTGGCCAGTTGCGTTGAGGTGTGCGAGCAATAGGTGCGGAGCGTTGCTTCATGCTCGGCGAGCGGATGGCTAGTGAGATAGAAACCGAGTACCTCCTTCTCCATGGCGAGGCGTTCTTTTTCCGGAAACTCCGGCACGTTGGGGAGCACGGTCGACGCGGTCGAAGTCGTCTCTTCTTCGTCGCCAAACAGGCCGCGCTGGCCGCTGCGGCGATCGGCGGCGGCCGCGGCCCCGCTCTGCATCGCTCGCTCGATCACGGCCATCAGTTGGGCCCGCCGTGCGCCGAGCGAATCAAACGCCCCGGCCTTGACGAGCGACTCGATTGTCGCGCGGCCGCACGATTGCGGATCGACCCGCTCGCAAAAATCAAACAGGTTGCGAAACGGTCCGCCGGATCGGCGTTCCCGGGCAATCGCATCGGCTGCCCCGCTGCCGCAGGCTTTGATCGCGCTCAAGCCGAACGGGATGCGGCCGGCGACGACGGCGAAATCCGCGTCCGACGAATTCACGTCGGGCGGCACGACCTCGACGCCCATCCGTCGGCAATCCTCGAGGTGCTCGACGAGCGAATCCTTGCTCTTGAAGTTGCGGCCCGGAATATCGCCCGAAAGGAGCGAGGCCATGAACTCGACCGGATAGTGCGCCTTCAGGTATGCAGTCTGATACGCGATAAGCGCGTACGCGGTGCTGTGCGACTTACTGAATCCGTAGCCCGCGAACTTTTCGATCATGCTGAACAGATCTTCGGCCTTGCGCTTTTCGAGGCCTTTTTCGCGCGCCCCGTCGATGAATTGTTCGCGGAACTTGGCGATCATCGACAGCTTCTTCTTGCTGATCGCCTTGATGCAGGTGTAGGCGTCGGCCAGCGCGATGCCGCCCAGCAGATTGAGAATCCGCATCACCTGTTCCTGGTAGACCATCACGCCGTGCGTTTCTTCGAGCACGTCGCGCATGACGGGATGGGGATAGGTGGCGGGCCGGCGGCCATGCTTGACGTCGATGTATTCGTCGACCATGCCCCCTTCGAGTGGCCCGGGGCGGTAGAGCGCGAGGGTGGCCACGATGTCGAGGAATTGGTCGGGCTTCATCCGCTGCAACAAGTCGCGGATGCCGCCGCTTTCGAGCTGGAAAACTCCCTTGGTTTCGCCACGGCACAAGAGCGCAAAGGTCTCGGCGTCGTCGATCGGAAATTTGTAAGGATCGATTCGCTCGCCGCGCGACTGCTGCACCAACTCGATGCTCTTGGCGAGGATCGTCAGATTCCGCAGGCCGAGGAAATCCATTTTCAAGAGACCGGCTCGTTCGACGTCGCCCATCGCCCACTGCGTGATGACTTCCACTTTGCCTTTGACACGCTGAAGCGGGACGTAGTCGCCGACCGGTTTTTCGGCGATGACCACCGCAGCGGCGTGCGTCCCGACGTTCCGTGCGAGGCCTTCGATCTTTCGTGCCAGATCGATCAGCTCGCGGATTTCGCCGTTCGATTCGTAGGCCTGCCGCAGGTCGCTGCTCTGCTCCAGTGCTTCGTCGAGCGTGATGTTGAGTTGATCGGGCACCATGGCCACGATTTGATCGACGCGGAAGATCGGCATGCCGAGCGTGCGGCCGACGTCGCGGATCGCGGCTCGGGCCGCCAGCGTGCCGAACGTGCCGATCTGCGCGACGTTCGCTTCGCCGTACTTATCTTTGACGTATTGAATGACTTCGCCGCGACGATCCTTGCAGAAATCGATGTCGATATCGGGCGCCTCGCGGCGGCTTTCGTCGTGGAACCGCTCGAATAACAGACCGTACTCCAACGGGCAGACGTGGCTCACGCGCAGAGCGTAACACACGAGCGAGGCGACGCCCGAGCCGCGGGCCGTGCAGGGAATGCCCTGTTCCGTGGCATAGCGGACGAAGTCCCACACAATCAGAAAGTAGTCGGCGAAGCCGAGTTTGTTGATTACGTCTAGCTCGCGCTCCAGCCGCTGTCGCACGTCGTCGGCCAGCTCGCCCGACTGCGGATCGCCGTTTCTCCAGCGGCGCGGATCATTCGCATACCGCTCGCGGAGGCCGGCCTCGCACAGCTCGCGCAAATACTCCGCTTGCGTCTTCGCCTCGGGCAGTTGGAACGCCGGAAAATGTCGCTTGCCCAGCTCCAACTGGATGTCGACCGTATCGGCGATCTGCTGCGAACGGGCGACCGCGTCTTCCAGGCCCGTGAACGTCGCGTACATTTCCTGCGGGCTGCGGATGTAGAACTGATCGCCCTCCATCCGCATGCGGTTGGTGTCGGTGCGGAATTTGCCCGTGTTGATGCAGAGCAAAACGTCTTGGGCGACCGCATCTTCCTGGCGGACGTAGTGGGCGTCGCACGTCGCGACGGTCGGCAGGCCCATTCGCTTGGCCACTTCGACGGAGAGCTCCAGCGCCTGCTTCTGAATTTCGAGCCCGTTGTTCTGGATCTCGATGAAGTAGCGTTCGCCGAACACGCGCGAGAACCAGGCAGTGATTTCGAGCCCCCGGGCGATTGCCTCGTCGGCCGTGTTGCCTGCCAGGAGCGACCGCGAAAGCTCGCCCGACACGCAACCGCTCAGGCAAATGATGCCGTCGCTGTGGGCGGCGATCAATTCGCGGTCAATCCGCGGCTTGTGATAAAAGCCTTCCAAAAACGCCCGGCTGGAGAGCTTCACGAGGTTATTGAACCCGGTGCGATTCTGCGCGAGCAAGGTGAGATGGTAGGCCGCGTCGCGACTCGATTCGCCGCTCTTCTCGAAGCGGCTGCCGGGAGCGACATAGGCTTCGTAGCCGACGACGGGGTTGATCCCCGCGTCGCGGCAGGCCTGGTAGAACTCGAGCGCGCCGTAGAGATTGCCGTGATCGGTGATCGCCAGCGCGTTCATCCCCAGCTCTTTGGCCCGGCCGATCATGCCTTCGATCGGGCTCGCCCCATCGAGCAGGCTGTAGTGGCTGTGGCAATGCAGATGAACGAACGGCGGCGTGGTCACGGGTCCCTCCGGCAGGACAAGCAATGGCGAGGGATGTTAACCACGGAGGCACGGAGATCACGGAGAAGACGAATGCCGATCTGACTTCCCTCCGTGTTCTCCGTGACTCCGTGGTCAATCCTCTGCGATGAACGACGAAGCGGTCATTTTACCGCTTCGCGGAGACAATAGAAAGCGGCCGGAACTACCCCACTTCCGGCTCGCCAATCTTGCGGAGATATTCGGCGAGCTGCGCTTGCAGGCCCAAGAGCTCCTGCCACTGCTTGATGTCGAGCGTCACCGTCTTCGCGCCTTCGGGCAGCGTGATCGACTGCACCAGCGTGCGGCTTTGCAGGTGGAGGTACTCGAGCATCTCGGAGAGCTGCGCGGCCTGGCCGGGGCTCAGCCCGTTGGGCAGTTCCGGTGGCGTCGGGATGTGGAGCGTGCTGTGCAGGTTCTCCGATTCGCCCCAGCGGACCTCGAAGTCGAGCGACGAGTCGGCCTCATGCACCAGCTTGCTCGGATCGAGCTCGCCCGTCATGTGCATGCCGTCGTCGCGGAGCGAATCGAGCCGGCCGGCGATTTGCTCGCGGGTGCCGTAGAGCAAAACGCTGCGGCCGAGCGAGATCACGTCGCCGAAGCGAAGGATCCGCAACTGGGCGTCCTCGCCGTTGACGCGCGTGCCGTTGGTGCTTTCGAGGTCCGTGAGCACCAACTTGCCCAGGTCCTCTTGAATCTTGATGTGGAAGCGGCTGATTCGCTCGTCGTTGAGCTGGACGGCGTTCCCCTCTTCGCGGCCGATCGTGATCGGCGTGGGGAGTCGTTCGTAGACTCGCCCGCGATCGGCCCCGTCCAAAACTCGCAATGTCACGTCAAGCATGGTTCGTGTCACATCAGAGGCTGCGTGTCCGCTCGCAAACTCCGCCTCGAGCAGCTCGCGCCGTGCAATCAGTCGTGAGAGACACGCGACACCGTGCGTGTGCGACGTTGCGATCTGTCCCTGCAACCGTCCCCACCTACCATTATGCGCTTATAACACGCGAAAATCCATGCGGCAAGCAGTGGCGGAAGGGGGCAGGATGCGGGATGCAGGGTGCAAGGTAGTCGAATCGGATGGTCGTGCCGTTCATACAGGCGATTGGAGCAGAAGTGTCTTTCCCTGCCTCCGGCATCCTGCATCCACAATTGTTAATGCCGGAAATGGCGCGAACCGGTGAGAATCATCGCCAGTCCGTGCTGATTGCAGGCCGCGATCACTTCCGCATCGCGGCGTGAACCGCCGGGCTGGATGATGGCCGCGATGCCGGCCGCCGCGGCGCGGTGGATCGAATCCTCGAACGGAAAGAAGGCGTCGGAGGCCAGCACCGCGCCGCCGACGCGCTCGCCCGCCTTCGAGATGGCAATCTCCACCGAGTCGACGCGGCTCATCTGGCCGGCGCCGACGCCCAAGAGTGTGCGTTCTTTGGCCAGGGTGATCGCGTTTGATTTCACGTGCCGGCACACCGCCCAGGCAAAACGCAGGTCCGCGAGCTGTGCGTCGGTCGGCTCGGCGGCGGTCACGACTTGCCAAGTCGATTCATCATCGGGCATATCGTCGGCCGTTTGGCAGAGCATGCCGCCCGAAATCTGCCGCAGTTCGAGCTCACCTCGGCCCGGCTCGATCGCGCCGACCGCCAACAGCCGCACGTTGGCCTTCCACTTCGGCTTGGTGGTGAGAATCTCGAACGCCTCGGGCATGAACGACGGCGCGACGATCGCCTCGACGAACCGCCCCAGTTCGGCGAGAAACTCGGCACTCGCCGCGTCGACCGGCGCGTTGAAGCCGAGCACCGAGCCGAACGCACTCACGGGGTCGCCATCCCAGGCCCGCTGTGTGGCTTCGGCGAGCGTGGCTGCCGTTGCCGCACCACACGGATTGTTGTGCTTCAGCACCGCGACACCCGGCATCGGCAACGACCGCGCGACGGCGAGCGCGCTATCGAGGTCGAGCAGGTTGTTGTACGAGAGTTCCTTGCCGTGGAGTTGCTGCGCACGCACCAGCGAACCGGGCGTAGCGTCGAGCGACGCATACACCGCCGCGGCCTGATGCGGATTCTCGCCGTAACGCAGCGCCGCCTCCCGCCGCAGATTTACGGAAAGTTCCTCCGGAAACTCCTCCCCCGTCTCCCGCCACGGCCGGTCTCCGACTTGCGGCTTAGCGCGAAGTCGCGCAAAGTAAGCCCCAATCGCCGTGTCATATTTCCCGGTATGTGCATAAGCCGCACCCGCCAGCTCGCGCCGCAATTCCGGCGTCGTCGCCCCACTCGCACGAAACAGTTCCAGAATTCGCCCATACTGCCCCGGCTCACACGCGATTGTCACAAACGCGTGATTCTTGGCCGCCCCGCGCACGAGCGTCGGACCGCCGATGTCGATCTGTTCGATCGCATCCTCGACGCTCACATTCCCGCGAGCAATTGTTTGCTCGAACGGATACAGATTCACCACCACTAGCTCGAACGGCACGATTCCCTGCTCGGCGAGCGATGCCATGTCGTCCGATCGGTCGCGGCGGGCGAGGATGCCGCCGTGAATCTTCGGGTGGAGCGTCTTGAGCCGGCCGTCCATCATTTCGGGAAAGCCGGTATACGACGCCACTTCGCGGACCGGAATTCCAGCCTCCTCGAGGTACCGCCGGGTTCCGCCACTGGCATACAGTTCGACGCCCCCGGCCGCCAGCTCGCGGGCGAATTCGATCAGGCCCGACTTATCGCTGACGCTGAAAATCGCTCGTTCAAACTTGGGAGACGTCATTTTATCGTTGGACCTTACAGGATTTCTCAGCCGGCGAACCAACCCGAATTTGTCTGCGTACCAAGAAACAGACGCGATTTGGCGCTGCCGGCAGAAGCTTCCCCTCCCTGCCGAACCGGCGCGCCACGATAGCACCTCTCGCCGTCCCTTTCAACGCGCGACCCCGGGCCACCGTCCCCCCTCCGCCCGCGGTCACCAGCGCAAAAAAGGGGCGGCGATCTTTTTTTCCATCAGGCGAGCGTGCTTCAGCACGCGGGGACTTGCCAATACGCCGATTCGATCGAACAGAACCCCGCCCCACGCCCCTGCGTACCAAAGAGCGCAAGACGCACACGGCACGCAACACGCGAACCTCCAACCGCCGCGTCGGCTCTTTACTCGCAACGATCAGCTAAACGGATTTTCATCGTTCGCCGGCGGCAGGATTTGCCGGCTTCTTGACGGCACGACGCTGTTCCCTCACTTTCCAGGGAGCGTGGCACCACGGTAGGCCACGGAGCGGTTTCTGCGTGTCGGTCCCCAGCACCTTCGCCGCGCCTCGTGCGCTCGATTGTGCCGGTCCTGCCGAACGCGACGCCGCCCACCGGCCGCCGCAGCCCCAATCAGCATGTCCGGCATAGGTTCTCTCCGCAGGATTGTCGCAGACGTTGTTTGCCGTGTTCGTGGCTCAATGGGTGCCGCGTATCGCGGGCGTCAAGTCCGGCACACCCGCCATGATTTTGTTAGGAAAATCGGCCGCCGTTTCTTTGACGAGGCCCATTTCGCGACTTATATTCACGGAGGCCGGTTCCACATCGTGTTGCCGGAGAAGTTAGCTGCCGAGCGTGGAGCCGCTCGGCGAGGCCAGGGACGCGCCGCAGACCCCCGACTCTTACCCCGACGGAACGCTGCGATGATTACCCGGGTCTCCCGCCCCTTCTGGACTCTCTCTCTGCTGGTCGCCTTGGCGTCGCTCGTCACGCCGGCCGCCGCTCAATCGTTCGACACCTCGTCGGCCGCCCAGCAAGTTTCGGCTGCCGCTGCCGTGCTACCCGCCGCCATTAGCAGTTTGATGGAAAAGGGCCGCTCGCTCGAAGTGTCCGGCCGCTGGGCCGAAGCCCTCTCGCACTATGAGGAGGCCCTTCGCGAACATCCGAACGACGCCAACCTGACGGGCCGCTTCGACATGGCCCGGCCCCACTACAGTCTCGAACAACGCTACGACGACCGCAGCTTCCGCGATTCGGTCACCACGCTCAATTCGCACGACGCCCTCGAACTGTATGGCGATCTGCTGGCGAAGGTCGGCACCCACTACTACACCACCCCGCCCTGGCAGGACCTGTTCCAGCGCGGCGCCCAGAGCCTCGACATCGCGCTCGGCGACCAGAAGTTTCTGGCTACCAACGGCGTCCGGGCCAACGCCAATCAGATCGAACAGCTGCGCGCCAGCCTGCGGCAGCTCACCGCTCGCTACAAGATTGCCTCGCGGACCGATGCGATGAACATCGCTTCGCAGGCCGCCCAGCTCGCCCGCCGACGGATCAACCTGGTCGAATCGGCCACGATCCTCGAATTCACCGCCGCGGCTGCCAGCGCGCTCGACCACTACTCGGCGTTCCTCACCGCCGACCAACTCCGCGACATCTATTCCCAGATCGAAGGCAACTTTGTCGGCTTGGGCGTCGAGCTCAAGGCCGATAACGGGGCGCTGTTGATCGTGCACGTGATTCCGAACAGCCCCGCACAGGCCGCCGGCATCCTCGACGGCGACCGGATCGTCGCAGTGGCCGGCCAGTCGACTTCGAAGATGTCGACCGACGAAGCCGCCACGCTCTTGACCGGCCCCGAAGGCAGCATCTGCCAGGTGTCGGTCGTCTCGCCCAGCCAGTCGGCGCGTGAGCTCTCCGTTCGCCGGGCCCACGTTGAAGTGCCGAGCCTCGAAGACGTCAAGATCGTCGACGCCGAACATGGCGTGGCGTACATCCGCATGCCCGCGTTCCAAAAGACCACCGCCCGCGACCTTGAAACCGCCCTCTGGGAACTGCACGCCAAAGGCATGCGGAGCCTGGTGCTCGACCTCCGCGGCAACCCCGGCGGGCTCTTGACCGCCAGCGTCGAAGTCGCCGATAAGTTCATCGCCGACGGTCCGATCGTCTCGACCCGCGGCCGCAGCGAGCAAGAAAACTTCAACTACCGTGCCCACCGTCCCGGCACCTGGCGAGTTCCGCTCGTGGTGCTGATCGACGGCGATAGCGCGAGCGCAAGCGAAATCTTCGCCGCCGCCATCAAAGACAGCCAACGCGGCAAAGTGGTCGGCACACGCTCCTACGGCAAGGGCTCGGTGCAAGGCATCTTCCCGCTCGGCTACGCCGGCGCGGGAGCACGCATCACCACGGCCAAGTTCTTCTCGCCCATGGGTCACCCAATCAGCAACGTCGGAGTAACCCCCGACATCGACGCACGTCGTGCTACGCTGGTGGCCAATGGTGCGACTCAGCCGCCGTCCGACGGCCCACAATTGACCGGCTCCGGCAACATGCACCAAGTCAACTTCCGCGGCGTGGACAGCCCTGCGGCGAGCGCATCCGCCGACGCGACGCTGGACCTCGCCATCGAGGTCGCCCAGAACGAGCCGGTCGCCCAGCTCTAGGCCGCTCGCGGCTTAGCGTGGCTTCACGGCATACACCTTCACGCTCGCGGCAAAGTCGTTAATGTTGTAGCGCTTGAGCAGGTCCTCCAACTCGCCGTGCAGGTCGCTGCAGCAGCTAGAGACAACCGGCAAGCCGCCCTCGCTCATCGCCGGCGAACAACAACCGGACTGATTCTCGACCTTCGAGTACGCGTTGAGGTCCGACCCACTTTCAACGATCTCAACCGCCTCGAAGCCAGCCGCCGCGAGTCCGCTGCGATACTCCTCTAGCGAGATCGCTCCCGCGATGCAGCCGATGTATGCCATCAGATTTACCCCAATCTCCGGCGGCAGCGGCTTCTTGAGCGCGATGTCGCTCACCGCCAGCCGCCCACCCGGCTTGAGCACCCGCGCGATCTCGCGGAACACGGCCCGCTTGTCCGGCGCCAGGTTGATCACGCAGTTGCTGATCACGCAGTCGACCGTCGCGTCGGCGAGCGGCAGGTGGTCGATCGTCGCCTGGTGAAACTCGGCGTTCGTAACTCCCGACTGGGCCGCGTTCCTTCGCGCCAAATCGAGCATCTCGGGCGTCATGTCGATGCCAATGGCCTTCCCCGTTGGCCCAACTTTCTTCGCCGCGAGGAACACATCGAGCCCGCCGCCGCAACCGAGGTCGACTACCACCTCTCCCTGCCGCAGACTGGCGAACGCGGTCGGGTTGCCGCAGGAGAGCCCCATGTTCGCCTCGGCCGGAATCGCGGCCAGCTCGTCGGCCGAGTAGCCAAACGCCTCGGCCAC
>JANNTD010000476.1:0-3298 GCA_031403315.1 Planctomycetota bacterium | reverse complement strand
GGCCATCATCCAAGATGCTTACGAAGCGGAACACGTCCGCAAGGAAAAATTCGCCGAACACGAACGGAGCGAAGTCAAGTTTCGCATGTTGGTCGAGGCGGCCGCCTGCCTGGTGGTAATCATCGACGAGGACCATCGCGTCGTGTACTGCAGCCCCTATGGTCGCGAGCTCACCGGTCATGCCGTCGAGGAGATCATCGGCCGCGACTTTCTCGAAACGCTCGTCGCGCCGCCCGCCCGGGCGAAAGTCGTCGAAGAGCTGGCGGCCACTTTTTCCGGCCATCCGACGCGCGGGCGCGAGCATCCAATTCTCCGCCGCGACGGCAGCCAGCGCTGGCTGGTGTGGAACTCCCAGCGGCTCGAGAACTTCAACGAGTCGCCGACGGTGCTGGCCGTCGGTCACGATTTCACGGAACGGCGCGAGGCGCATGAGCGGATGCTGCGGGCCGAACGGCTCGCGGGCATCGGCCAAATGATCACTGGCCTGGCCCATGAGAGCCGCAACGCGCTGCAACGCATCCAATCTTGCAGCGAAATGCTTGAACTCGAGGTCGACAACAACGAAGAGGCGCTGCGCTTGTTGCACCGTCTGCAAAGCGCCCAGGACGACCTCCGCCGCCTGCTCGATGAAGTCCGCAGTTTCGCCGCTCCCATCCTGTTGGAGCGCTCGACTTGTGATGTGGCCAACACGTGGCGGGAAGCCTGGAACCTCCTGGAGACGGTCCGCCGCGGCCGCGACGCAGCTCTCGACGAGGATGCCGAATTTGTCGACGTGAAGATTTGCGGCGATCGCTTCCGCTTGGTACAGCTCTTTCGCAACCTGCTGGAAAACTCCCTGGCGGCCTGCGGCGACCCTGTGCGGATTGGCATGCGGTGTCGCGAAGTGGCACATAACGAACAGCCGGCGCTCGAAATCTCGGTCTGCGACAATGGCCCGGGCCTGTCGCCGGAAGCTCGGCAGAGCGTCTTCGAGCCCTTCTTCACCACCAAGACCAAGGGCACGGGACTTGGCATGGCGATTGCACGACAAATCGTCGACGCCCACGGTGGACGAATCGAGTTGGGCGCGGCCGCCCGCGGGGCCGAATTTGTTATCACGCTGCCGAGAAACGAGCCATGAAGCGCGGAATGCGAATCGCAGTCGCCGAAGACGAGCCGGACGTGCGCGATTACTTCCGCCGAATTCTGCCGCAACTCGGGCACGACGTGGTGGGCGTCGCCGCCGACGGCGGTGAGCTGGTCGAGCTTTGCCGAAAACAGTTGCCCGACCTCGTGATCACTGATCTCCGCATGCCAGGTATGGACGGCGACCAGGCGATGCGCGTAATCTGGAGCGAGCGGCCGACGCCTTGCATCTTCATATCGGCTTACAGCAAGCCGCTCCAAGTTGGTGATGGCAACAACGGCATGGTCTGCGTCTTCTTGACGAAACCGGTGAGCCGCGATGAACTAGAGGGAGCCATCCAAAGGGTCGCTTCCTCACCAACAGACGGCGAGCGAAGGTAACACGCATGGCCACGAGCACCAACAAAGCCAATCTCTCTTTGCTGCTGGTGGACGACGACGACGCCTTGCGCGGCGACATGGCCGAGTTCTTTTTGCGTCAAGGCCACCGAGTCGCCCAGTGCGCAGATGGCGAACACGCGCTCGAGCTGGCCGAGCAAAAATCGTTCGACGTCGTGGTGCTCGACCTGGTGATGCCTGGCCGATCCGGCTTGCAAGTGCTGACCGAGCTCAAGGAGCGCAACGCGGAATGCGAAGTCGTGGTGCTCAGCGGCGAAGCCACGATCGAGAAGGCGGTCGAGGCCATGAAACTTGGCGCGCGCGAAGTGCTCACCAAGCCGATCAGTCTCAAAGAGCTCGATCGGCTGGTCCGCAAGGCGCACGACACGGGCCAGCTTCGCAAGGAGAATTTGCAGCTCAAGGCGATGTTGCGGCGACAGCAGGGCACGGCGCACATCATCGGCGAGTCGCCCGCGATGCAGGCCATCTTTCGGCTGATCGAGCGGGTCGGACCGACCGACAAGCCGATTTTGGTCCAGGGCGAAAGCGGCACCGGCAAGGAGCTGGTCGCTCGCGCGCTCCACGAGGCAAGTCTCGTCGCGGATAAGCCACTGGTGGTCATCAATTGCGCCGCGCTTCCCGAAACGCTGCTCGAGAGCGAATTGTTCGGTTACGAGAAAGGCGCGTTCACCGGCGCCGTCGGCCTGAAACAGGGCCTGTTCGAAGTCGCCGACGGCGGCACGCTGTTCATCGACGAAATCGGCGAACTGGCCGGCGAACTGCAGGCCAAGCTGTTGCGGGTTCTCGAAGACGGCACCCTCCGCCGCGTCGGCTCGGTGAAAGAACGCCGCGTCCACGTGCGGCTGATTGCTGCCACCAACCGCGAATTGCAGGAAGAAGTGCGAGAAAAGCGCTTCCGCGAGGACCTCTATTACCGTATCAACGTACTCACGCTCGACCTGCCCCCGCTGCGTCAGCGTGTCGGCGACTTGCGGCTCTTGGTCGAACACTTTGCCGGGGACGACTGGCAAATCGATCCCGAAGTGATTCCGATCCTCGAGCGCTACAGTTGGCCCGGCAACGTGCGGCAACTTCAAAATGCCATGGATCGAGCGAAGATTCTGGCCGACGACGACCACATCCGCGTCGAGAACTTGCCGCCCGAGATCGTGGCCAGCGCCCACGAACGTCCGATGATTCCCGCATCCGGTGACGTCGACCTCGACACGCTCACGCGCCAACACATCATCGCCACCTATAGCCGACACAGCGGCAACAAAGCCCGCACGGCACGGGCGCTCGGCATCGGCCGCCGCACGCTTTACCGCCTCCTGGAGAAGTACGGCATTGGAGAAGGCGAGCAAGTTAGCGCCTGAGACAAAGGGTCAGGTCTCTTCTCTTGGCCGGCAGGGAAGGGCAGGGTTGGTTCCAACAACACGCACGACACGAGGCCGCTCGTTTTCTGCGGCTTTTTTCGAGTCGCTAACAGCGCACCGATCAATCAGCAGCGGAATTCGCTGCTGGCTGCGCAAGATCGCGCCAATTGCCGCGATTGGGCTGTCGCAGTTGCTGTTAGCATCTGCCTCATTCCGTCAATGTCTCCGCCGACCGCAGTTTCTCGATTATCTTCTTCGCGTCATATTTTCTTGTTGCAGCCGAATCGAACGAAGGTACTTGCAATTTCTGCACTGGCCACTGACAGCCCACGCGGTGACAGACATCTGTCGCTCGATCGTCACACCTGCTGATCCGACTCCATGATCGCGCGGCCGAATGGCTTGTTGGGGGGCCAAAT
>JANNTD010000475.1:0-9271 GCA_031403315.1 Planctomycetota bacterium | reverse complement strand
TTCACTTCCAGTTCTCGTTGTCGCAACTGCTCGCGGTAACCACCGTCGCCGCCCTACTGCTGGGTCTGGGCGGCGCAGTCGGTGGCGCTTCGAGCCGGGCGACGTTGTGCGGGCTGGTCGCGCTGGCAGGCTTGATTGTCCCCGTGATGGGCCTCGAAGCGCCGCAAATTCTCGTCTTCGGATGGTGGATGCTGCTGGTGCTGTATGTCGCGTTGAGCTTTTTTTCGGCGATTTGGGCCAGCTTTGCCGGGGCCTGAAGGAGTGCGAACCCGGTGCCGCCTCGGCGTGTCCTCGCCGCTAGTCAGGAGGAAGTTCACATGCTCACCGCTCCGCGTCATCTCTCGGCCGCCGAACTCGAACACGGCCTGCCGGAAGTGCTTTCTTCGCCGCAAGTTGAAGGCCAACTCGTGGCGATCGTCGTCCGCCCGGCTACCGACGAGCGACGCGTGGTCGCGACCGCGCAGGTCTCGCCCGAGCGCGGCGTCGACGGCGATCGCTGGATTCATGAAAGTCCGGCCGACCCGCGGGGCCAGGTCTCACTGATGAACGCCCGGTTCTTGCGGCAGATCGCCGGACATGAAGATGCGGTGGCGCTGGCGGGCGACAACTTAATCGTCGACCTCGACCTGAGCGAAGAAAATCTGCCGCCCGGCAGCCGCGTCGCCATCGGCCATGAAGTCGTCGTCGAGATCAACGGCGAACCACACACCGGCTGCGGCAAATTTCAGAAGCGCTACGGCGCGAGCGCCCGTGCCTTCATGAACAACGCCCGCGGCACGCAGCTTCATCTCCGCGGCCGCTACGGCAGCATCGTCGCCGGCGGCGCGATCGCGGTCGGCGACGTCGTGCGCAAACTCGCGCTTGCGTAACACATAGCGCCCGCTATCCGCCAATCGCCGTGCAGATTATAAGAGGGGCTCTGTCTTCCCTCCGCCTTCCACCTTCCACCTTTGCCCACCCTCCCCGTCCCGCCGACCGAGATCGCTCTCGCCCTCCTCTTTGCGGCGCTGGGCGCAACGCTGCAAGGCTCGATCGGCTTCGGCTTGGCGGTCG
This sequence comes from Planctomycetota bacterium, assembly GCA_031403315.1. Taxonomy (GTDB): domain Bacteria; phylum Planctomycetota; class Planctomycetia; order Pirellulales; family Lacipirellulaceae; genus DASYDU01. Next base: position 8,218 of record JANNTD010000475.1, on the reverse strand, counting down.
TTGCCGCCCCGCTGTTGCTCTTGATCGATCCAGTTTGGGTGCCGGGGCCGATGCTGTTCGCCGCGATGCTGTTGGTGGTGCTGATCGCTTCTCGCGACCGCAAGCACATCATCGCAGGCGACGTTGCGCTCGGCACCCTGGGCCGATGCCTGGGCACGATTCCCGCAGCCTATGCGCTGCACGCATTGCCGCGCCACGTCTACGATTTGGCCTTCGCCGCAATTGTGTTGACCGGAGTCGCATTGAGTGCATCGGGAGTACATATCGCGCGGACGCGGCTCAACGTCGTCGTCGCGGGCACGCTATCCGGAATTGCGGGCACGATTTCGTCGATCGGCGGCCCGCCGATGGCCCTGGTCTATCAGCATGAAAGAGGGCCGAGCGTGCGCGGCACGATGTCGGCGATCTTTGTAGTTGGCACGTTGATCTCGATCGCCGGCCTGTGGTGGGCCGGCCGCTTCGGCCAAGTCGAATTGATGCTCGGACTGATTCTGATGCCCGCCATCCTCGTCGGCTTCGCGTTCTCGCGCCACACAGCCGCCTGGCTCGACCGCCGCCACACCCGCCCCGCCGTCCTCACCGTCTCCGCCCTCTCGGCGCTGGTGATCCTGGTGCGAGCGATCTACAACCTGATGTAACCACGACGGGGAAGAATTAACCACAGAGGCACAGAGAACACGGAGAAGAAAAGGAGGGATTGCAAAATGCAGATTGAGAAATGCAAATTGTGGAGCTCCGCAATTTGCAATTTGCAATTGCTTCGCCTTGTTTTCTCCGTGCCCTCCGTGCCTCCGTGGTCAAGTATTCCGTCTGCCAAGCCATTGCGGTCAATTTCCGACTTCGATTTGGCGGGCTGGTTGCTGCGACTTGATCCAGGCTCGGACATTCTTTTCGAGCACGTCGAGCGGTACGGCGCCGCTACCGAGCACGGTGTCGTGAAATGCGCGAATGTCGACGCGGTCGCCTAATTCTTGCTCGGCTTCGGCCCGCAGCTCGCGGATCTTCAGCTCGCCGATCTTGTACGCGAGCGCCTGGCCGGGCCAGCCGATGTAGCGATCCACTTCGGCCCGGACGTCGTGGAGCGGCATCGCCGAGTTCGCACGCATGTAGTCGATCGCCTCGTCGCGCGTCCAGCCGAGATAGTGGATGCCCGTGTCGACCACCAGCCGGCAGGCCCGCCACGCTTCCATCGTCAGCCGGCCGAAATCGCTGTAGGGGTCGGTGTAGACACCCAACTCTTGCCCGAGCCGTTCGGCATACAGCCCCCAGCCTTCGACGAACACAGTGATGCCGCTATATTTGCGGAACTCCGGCAGCGTCGGGAGTTCCTGCTGCAGCGCGATTTGAAAATGGTGGCCTGGCACCGCTTCGTGCAATGAGAGCGATTCGAGCATGTAGAGCGGCCGGGCCGGCAGATTGTACGTGTTGATGTAAAAAAATCCGGCCCGCGTGCCGTCACCGGTTGGCGGTTGGTAGTAGGCAAACGTCGCTTGCGGGGCGATGAAGTCAGGCACTTCGCGGACACCATAGGACATCCGCGGCAATTTGCCGAACAGCGTCGGCAACTGACCGTCGATCCGCTTGAGAATCGCCGAGACTTCCTTCACCAACTCTTCGGACGACTTGGCGTAGAACCGCTCGTCGCTCCGCAGCATTTCGGTGAACGCTGCAAAATCGCCGTCAAAGCCAACGTCCTCGATGACCTTGTCCATTTCGCCGCGAATCCGCTCGACCTCCGCCTTGCCGATGGCGTGAATCTCTTCGGGCGTGAGGTCGTCGACTGTGGTGAATTTCCGCGCGCAGTAGCGGTAATAGTCGCGTCCGTTGGGTAGCGCCGAAGCGGCGATCGTGTCGCGACAATTCGGCACGTACTCGTCCTTCATGAACGCGAGAAACTTGCGGTAGCCGGGCACCACACTTTCGATGATCGCCGCCTTCGCGGCGGCGCGCAGCCGCTGGCGGTCGGCTTCCGAAATCGTGTCAGGAAAATCTCGTAGCGGCGAGAAGAGCAGGCTCTTTTCCGGATCGTCGACGATTTGCGCCTCGATTGGTTCGCGGAATCTTTGCATGATCACTGCCGGCAGAGTCATGCCGCGGCGAACGCCCTCGCGCATCAGCTCGATGTGCCCGGCCGCATAGGCGTCGAAGCCGCGGAGCCGGGCGATATAATTCTCGTAGTCCCGCACTGTCACGAACGACAGATTGCGCGGCAGCTCGGGGAACTCGATGTGAAAGCCGTAGCGATCGCTGATCGGCATGAGATGCGTTTGGAAGTCGAACGCTTCGAGCGCCTCGCGCTGCTGCCGGGCGAAGATGTCGTAACTCACTTGCTCGGCGGGTGTGAGCTGACTGCGGTCGACGTCGTCGAGCCGCTCGAGAAACACCCGCGTCGCATCATTTCGACGCTTCGAGTCGGCCAGCGAGACCGTCGGCAATTGGTCGTCGTATCGGTGGTCGCCGGTTTCGGTCGCGAACAGCGGGTTCTCTTCCAACTCGAACTTCCAGGCATCGTCGAGCACTTCAGAAAACTGCTCGCTCGCCGTCAGAACGGCCGAAGCGGTCGGTGCAATCGTGAGGACGGCGGCCGCGATCATTGCAGCCGCTATGAACTTCATGCTGAAAAAAAGTCTGCTCACGGATTCTTGCTTTCGCCGGAAGCCTGCGGAGCGAATGTGAAAACCTCGCGCTCACTCGTGAAATAGATCTCACCTTCATCATCCTCGCCAAAGGTAAGCACCGGCGGGCCGTTTTGGCGGATCGTGCGATTTGCGGTTACCCTGTTCGTCGCGGGGTCGTACCACAACGCCCACACCTGGCCTGTCACATAGTCGGCGTACAAATACGCGCCGTCAAGCGCGGGCACCCGCTTGCCGCGATAAACATACCCGCCCGTGATCGATTTGCCAACTTCGTGATGGTATTCGAAGATCGGATCGATGAGATCGGTGGCCGCGCGCGTGTCGCCGGGCGGAAACGGATGGAGTCCCTCGCGGATGTTCCAGCCGTAGTTGCCACCGCGGCGAATGATGTCGATTTCCTCCCAATTATCTTGACCGACGTCGGCCGCCCAGCAGGTGCCGATCTTGCGGTCGAACGTCACGCGCCACACGTTGCGAATGCCATACGCCCAGATCTCTCCGCGGGCGCCCTGCCGATCGACGAACGGATTGTCCTTGGGAATCGCATAGGCCAGGCCGGGGTCCTGGTGATCGACGTCGATGCGGAGTATTGATCCGAGCAGCGTGCCCAGATTCTGGCCGTTGCCGTGCGGATCGCCGCCCAAGCCGCCGTCGCCCAAGCCGATGTAGAGATACCCATCCGGCCCGAACACCAGCGTGCCGCCGTTGTGGTTCCAATACGGTTGCTCGATCCGCAGTAACACTTCCTCGCTCGCCGGGTCGGCACGGTCAAAATCATCGGCGGGATCATCGGCCGACACGCGAAACCGCGAGATCACCGATAGGTGCGGATGCTCGGCCGTGGGCGTCGCCGTGTAGTAGACAAAGAACTCGCCGTTCTCTTTGAACCGCGGGTGAAACGCCAAGCCCAGCAGGCCTTCTTCGTTTTCGTTCGGCTTGAAAGGAATCACGCGCTCGCCGATGTCGAGAAACAGCTGCAAGTCGCGGGTCGCGGGATCATTCTTGGCGACGAAGATCGCACCATACTGCGTGGCGAAGAACATCCGATTCGTTCCGTCGCCGGCGCCGGTAATCACCACCGGGCGCGGATCACGGTACCGGCCGCTGTCGGCTCCAGTGATCCAATCGGGCCACTCGAGGTTCTCAAATGTCCGCACGACTTCCGCATCGAGCGGACGTTCGTCCGCGGCAGACAATGGAACCACACCAAAAACCAAGCATCCGACGGCAATCGACAGAATCAGCAGATGCTTCACAACGGTGTCTCCAAAGTGCGGCGGTCCGTGCGGCGAATTCGACATTCTCGGCGATGCGGCCATCCATGTCGATTACCCCTGCTCGGCAAGTGCCAGTACGTCGGCAAAACGGTGATGGTTCCACTGGCCGAACTCTTTTCGCTGACGGAGCTTGGCCCGGGTAGTAGCCGGCGAGGAAATGCCGCACAGGAAGCGGGCCAATTGGCGGGGAGTCTCGAGGGCCTTGTGCTTCTCGGCCCGCAGACGGCGAATCGTGGCCACGTCGGCCGCTTGCGGCGTCCAAGGCTCGGGCCGAGCGATTGGTTGGGGCTTTTCTCCCGCGCAGCCGCTGCAATGGCCACATGCCTCGCGCGACTCGCCAAAGTAGTCGAGCAAGAAACACGTGACGCAGCCGTCGCGCTCCGCTAGCGCCACCACGCTCTCGACGCGAGCGACGTCGTTCGCTTCGCGCTCGAGAAACCGCTCGGCGAGCGACTCGACGAGACCCGCTCGATCGTGGGGCAGTTGCAGGCGACGATATTTCTGCCGGACACCGGTCGCTTCCACCACGAGATCGCCCCGCTCCTCCAAGTAATTGAGCGCGGCCACGATCCGTTCCCGCGGTTGCTTCAATTGCCGGCCCGCCGCGTCAGCATCGAGCGAAAACCAGGTCTTGCCGAACTTGGCACAGGCGAACAGGCTCCGCAGGAACTCCGCCCGGTCGGCATCGAACTGCGCGAGAATCTCCACCGACGGCCGCTGCGGCTGAAACTTGAACTCCGCGAAAAACGAGCCGGTTGATTGCAGCACGCCGTCGAGTTCCAAATACGTGATCAGCGTCTTGACCACCAGGTCGCGCACGTCGTGCCGCTGGGCGAGATCGTAGACGCTGACGTCGAACTCAGCGCCCTGCCCCAACAACTCGTCTGTGATTGCCGCGACACTCTCGGGATCGGGCGTGTCGCCGTAGCTGAAATTCTCGAGCGTCACGACGTCGTCGGCACAGGCGAGCATCTCGCAAATGGCCGGCTGGTCATCGCGGCCCGCCCGGCCGATCTCCTGCATGTAGCTTTCGAGCCCCTTCGGCAAGTTGTAGTGATACACGGCGCGGATGTTCGACTTGTCGATGCCCATCCCGAATGCGATCGTGGCGACGACGATCATGTCGTCGGCGGCCATGAAGGCGTCCTGAATCTCGTTCCGCTCTTCGGTCTTCAAGCCGGCGTGGTAGGCGCGGGCCGAGAAGCCACACTTGGCGAGATAGTTGGCGATCTGGCTGGCGGTTCGCTGCAGCGTCACGTAGACGATCGTCGGCCCCGGCGGCCGCGACTTCAAGCGCCGGGCCAGCAATTGGGCCCGCTCCTCATCGGCACACGCGGTCACTCGCAATTCCAGATTGGGCCGGTAGAAACCGGTCTGTACCACATCTTCCGCCGCAATCTCGAACGCGGTCGCGATGTCGCTCGCCACTTCGGGCGTGGCGGTCGCCGTGAGCGCGAGCACACGGCCGACTTTCAATTGCTTGGCGAGCGCGGCGATTTTGAGGTAGTCGGGCCGGAAGTTGTGGCCCCACTGGCTGATGCAATGGGCCTCGTCGATGGCCAAGAGACTAATTGATTGCCGCTCCAAGAGCTGTAGGAACCGCTCGTTGCCGAGTCGCTCCGGCGACACATAGAGCAATTTCGTCCGCCCCGCGCGGAGCTCGTCGAAAGTGCGCAGGACCGCCGCCCGGTCGAGACTCGAATCAAGCCGCGAGGCCGGCACACGATGCTCGACCAGGAAATCGATCTGATCCTTCATCAGCGCGATCAGCGGCGAGACAACGACCGTCAGCCCGTCGAGCAACAGCGCCGGCAATTGATAACAGAGACTCTTACCGCCGCCGGTGGGAAAAATGGCGAGCGTCGACCGACCGGCCAACAGTCGCCCGACCACGTCCGCCTGGCCGGTGCGGAAATCGTCGAAACCAAACGTCTCCTTGAGCACACGCCGGGCGGCCGGCGGGACGACATTAGCAGACACCTTGGGAACCCTCGTCTTGGCGGCCGTGATCATGCTTGCCTCCGCGGTTTTCGGGGAACGCTTTTTCAGGGAAATAGTGCGGGAAACACCCGGCTGTTTCGACTCAACGGGCGATACTGAACTTGTGTTCATTATCGCCCATGATAACGGTCGCCGGGGGGATTGCAAGCAGATTTTTGGAAAAGTTTTTAGAGAATGTTCGCTAAGCCGCAAGCGGCCACTATCGTAGCGCCGGCATGCCCATCAGCCGCCGCAGCAGTGCGATCTGGCCGTTGTGGACCAGCTCGTGGCTCGGGGCGTAGTCGACGGCGCCGAGCTTCGTCTTGAATACTGGGTGGGGCTGCTCGACGGGGACATCGAGTTCTTCGTCCGTGAGCGCCGAGAGCTCCTTGAGCGTCTGCGCGTGTACCGCGTCGAACACGCGTTTGATCTCGGCGATCGGCGGATAGCTCTCCGCCCCGGCCACCGGCCGCGAGCCGAGCTTGAAGTGCTCGATGAACGAATCGGGGATCAGCGTCTCGTCTTCCTTGGTACGGCCGCGGAGTCGGCGTAGGCAGAGGTTGTACTGCGACACCGCCAGGTGCCCGATCTGCCAGGCGACGTGCGTCGTGAACTCGGCCGGGTGCCAGAACCACTGCTCCGGTGTGAGGTCGTCGGTGAATTCCTTGACGCGGCGGCGGGCCATCTCGATGCGGTCGACGGCGGCCTGAAGTTGCGTGCGTGACATATTTCAATTCTTACGGAATGGGGAGTGAACAGCAATCGTCACATTATCGGGACGGCAGGCAGAAATGACAATCGCTCGCTGGCTAAGGTTCAACGGTTGTACGTTAGCCTTTCCAGGCTGACACGAGCAATGAGCCGATAGAGCTGGCAGGTCAGGCTAGAATGCCTAACGTACGGAGCGCTCGCTGATAGTCGACGAGCGTATTACAATTCTCGAGCGACGAAAGCTTGGGGTCGACGTCGCGCAGCTCGCCGAGCGGCACGCGGTGGGTATCGCAATGCTCGACGAGCGACACCAAGCTGCGTTCGCCGGTGGCGAGAATCGCTTCGACGGTCCGAAGGACATCGGTGCGGTAAACGGCCGAGAGCGGATGAAACCGCTCGCCGTCGAATACTGCCGCGACTTTATGGTCGCCGAGTGAATCGAACATCCGGTCGACGAACGCCGGCACCAGCTGCGGCGCGTCGCAGCCACAAGCGAACACGGCCTCAGCGCGGTTTTGCACGGCGGCGACGCCGGCCGCAAAGCCGGCCAGCGGGCCGCAATGCGCCTCGGCATCGCGGACAACTTCGACGCCGGCCGGTAACGTGGGCAATTCCTGCGTCGCCGCAGCGACACAGAGGATGCCATCGAGCGGCACCACCTCCGCCACCAGCCGCACCACGCGCTGGAGCATTGTCTCCTGCGGCCCGAATGGCAGCAAAGCTTTGTCGCGGCCCATGCGGTTGCTCGCGCCGCCGCAGAGAATTATGGCACCCCGACGAAGACAAGGAGACAAGGAGAGGGGGAGACAAGGAAACTCGCTGGTCGGAGCCTTCTGTCGTGGATCAGCCAGATTGGCCGACGAATCGACGCGAGTGACCTGCGTCTGAAAAATTCGAGCGATGTTGGTTGGAACGGTGACATCGGTTGGCAGGTTGTTGACCGGACCAAGCATCAACTGATTCGGTTGCGCATTGCCATAACGATCGATGCCCAATTTCGTTTTTGACATGAGTTGTTCCAGCGCCACCCAGAATTCCACTCCGTCCATCGAAACCTCAAACTCAATGTCCAGTAACGAATCGTCGTTGACCCCAATTTCGTTTCCCGTTTGCTGTTTGATCCGCTTGAGGATTGTGCCCACGGTCATTTTACCTGATGCCTTCACAATACTCGCTTTGGTTACCGAATTAACCGCGACTTTTTCCAGGGTCGTGCGAATCCGTTGCAGTCGCTGGCGATAGTCTGTTGTGGCATCCTCGGTTGACGATTCGAAGTAGTCCAATATGGACGGACCCATCTCGATCAATGCCGATTCAGCCCGTTCGCGGTCGGCCGTGACATCCGACTCAAGTTGTTTTTGCAGTTTGGAAACTTGATCGATCAACTCAAGTTCCTGCTCCTGGCCAAACGTGCTCAACGGGAACGTAACGGACAGCCATAACGCAGTGCAAATTCTTAAGCTGTCCAATTTGACTCCTTTATCGATCATCTTTCGGATTCTGATTGTGACGGCAAAAGCCCTGTTCAATGGAATCCCCGTTTGTTGGCCGATTGTTGTTTCCCGGATCGCAATCATTCCTGGTTGGTCGTCAAAAAACGGCCAATTCGGA
>JANNTD010000474.1:0-3156 GCA_031403315.1 Planctomycetota bacterium | reverse complement strand
GGCATCGATCCTGTTCCTCGGCGGTTGGCACGGGCCGATTCCGTTGGGCGACTGGCTCAATTTGACGTTCGAACATGGGCCGATTTTCGGCTACTTGGGCAACTTGCTCGGCTGCGTCAACGTGATCGTCAAAGGGGTGATCGGCGTAACGGTGATGATGTGGGTTCGCTGGACGCTGCCGCGGCTGCGGATCGACCAGGTCATCACGACCTGCTTGAAGTACTGTGTGCCGATCGCGGCCGTCTGCTTTTTGGGGGCAACGTGTTGGCAGTTGATGTGGCCCAATGGCCTCGTCTTCAAAACGCCGCTGGCCGTCTACGAGCTGCGCGAGAATTGGCCGGAGGCCCCGGCCGCGAATCCGCCCGAAACCGTGACTGCGAATCTCGAGCGGGGGGCCATCTGATGCTCGATGCGATCTACTGGCCGTCGATGTTCTTCTGGCTCTTTGCCGCGATCACTTGCGCGTTCGCCGTGGCGGTGGTTTTGAGCGCGAACATCGTGCGGATGGCGTTTTACCTGGTGCTCTCGTTAGGGGCCACGGCAGCGTTGTTCTTCCTCGCGGGCGCCGATTTCGTCGGTGCAATGCAGTTGTTGATTTACGTCGGCGGCACGCTCGTGCTGTTGGTCTTCGGTGTGATGCTCACGTCGCAGGATCGCTTCGTCTCGATGAAGACGGGCCGCGAGGAGATGTGGATCGCGGGCCTGGTCGGAGCGTGTTTGCTTTCGATGTTGGTGTGGGCCGCGGTGAGTGTGCCCGAATGGAAGAGCCCCAGCCGGGCGGCGGTCGAAGCGCTGCCGCTCGAACCGACGGCAGCGCCGCTCGGCATGGGTTTGCTCGGCGCGCGGGTCGATGCCCCGGATCGCTCCGGTTACCTGCTGGTCTTTGAAATCATCTCGGTCCACTTGTTGGTGGTGCTGCTCGGTGCCGCTTACCTGGCCCGCGCGAAGCAGAAACGAGTCTCCGCCGTCGGATGAATGCCATGAATCCTTTGCTACTTGCCAATTTGTTCACCGAGCCGGTCGGCGTGTCGCACTATCTGATCGTCGGCGCAGTGCTGTTCGTCTGCGGTGCGCTGTGCATGGCGACCAAGCGGAACGCGCTGGGTGTGCTGATGGGCATCGAGCTGGTGCTCAACGGAGCGAATCTGAATTTTATCGCCTTCGGCAGTCCTTATTTGCGGGGTGACACAAGTCCGCTGGGTCTCGACGGCCAGTTGATGTCGCTGTTCGTGATCGTGCTGGCGGCGGCCGAGGCGGCCGTGGCGCTGGCAATAGCGCTCAATTTTTACAATAGCTTCAGCACGATCGACATCGATCGTGCGGATCAGTTGCAAGGCTAGGAATTAGCCACAGAGTTCACAGAGCACACAGAGGACATGATCGGCCGCCAAAGTAAGAAATTCATTGCTTCTCGGTGATCTCTGTGTCCTCTGTGGCAAATGAATTTTTTGAATTGAATATGACTCCAGAAACGGCATTACCGAACTTGTTGATGGCGGCCTTGTTGCTGCCGCTCTTGTCGTTTGCCGTGATCGCGATCGGCTACTCGATTCCGCAGTACATCGGCATTCGCGTGCCGTATGCGACTCAGAAGATTGCGGCGTACATCGCGATTGGAGCGATCGTCGGCGGGTTCTTGCTCAGCTCGGTGGCCATGTTCCGCGTTTGGCTGCCTGCTCATCCACTGGTGGCGGAAGAACTTCACGAGGAAACGGCAGGGCACGCGGAAGATGCCGCTGCGGAATCGCATGCGGAGAGCGCCGCACACGCCGAGCACAACAACGGCCATCCCGCCTACTACACAGGCGATTGGTACACGCTTTGCCAGTTCGGCAACTTGAAGCTGACGATCGGCTACTACATCGACACGCTGACGGTGACGATGTTTTGCATGGTGACGCTGATCGCGTCGTGCATTCACATCTATGCCTTCGGCTACATGCACGATGAGCTGCACGAGTACACGGACCACGAGGTGACGCTCTCCGACGGCCACCATCTTCATCGCCGCGGCCGGTTCCATCGCTTTTTTCAATACTTCTCGCTGTTCTCGTTCTCGATGCTGGGGATCTGCGTCTCCGGCAACTTGGCGATGACGTTCGTGTTCTGGGAGCTGGTCGGCATTTGCTCGTATTTTCTGATCGGCTTCTACATCGAGCGGCAGAGCGCGAGCACCGCGGCGAATAAAGCGTTCATTGTCAATCGCATCGGCGACTTCGGCATGCTGATCGGCCTGATGGCGATCTGGACGACGCTCGGCACGTTCAACTTCGGCGACATGCCGGACGCGGACGGCAAGGTCGCTCCCGGCATCTTCAGCCAACTCCGCGACCAACAGAACAACTTCAAGCTGGTGCCGACCGACGGCATGATCGCATTCGAGGCCCGGGAACAAATGGCGGCCGCCGTGATCGCTTCACCGGGCAACCCGGCGGCCGCAATCACCGCGGCGGTCGGGCAATTGCGAGCGGATACGGCGACGCCGTGGGGCCACTGGCTGTTGTTCATCGCCGGCGTCGGTGTGTTCTGCGGTTGCGTGGGCAAGAGCGCCCAGTTCCCGCTGCACACATGGCTCCCGGACGCGATGGAAGGCCCGACGCCGGTCTCGGCACTCGTGCATTCGGCGACGATGGTTGCGGCAGGCGTGTTCCTCGTCGGCCGGGTGTACCCGATTTTCTGCCCCGAGGCGCTCTTGGTGATCGCCACGATCGGCTGCGTCACGCTGTTCATCGCCGCGACGATCGCGATCACCGCGGTCGACATCAAACGGGTGCTCGCCTATTCGACGATCAGCCAGCTGGGTTTCATGATGCTCGCCCTGGGCCTCGGCGGCTGGGTCGCCGGACTGTTTCATCTGATTACACACGCCTTCTTCAAGAGCCTGCTCTTCCTCTGCTCCGGTTCGGTGATTCACGCGGTGCACTCGAATGACATGCGCGTGATGGGCGGCCTGCGGAAGAAGATGCCGATCACGGCCTACACGATGCTCGTCGGCTGCCTGGCGATCGCGGGCATCGGCGTGCCGTTTTTGGCCGGGTTTAGCGGCTTCCACTCAAAGGACTTGATTGTCGAACAGGCGCTCAGTCATTGGCACCACAATTGGGGGACGGGTTTCGGTTGGTTCATCTTCATCGTGCCGATTTGCGGTGCGGCGAT
>JANNTD010000473.1:0-4287 GCA_031403315.1 Planctomycetota bacterium | reverse complement strand
GGTGAACCCCCCATTGTTTGTGGTTCCGCCGTGGGGCGCGTATAATGGCGGCGGTGATTTCTCCCTCCCACCTGCGGAACCAGATCGTGGCACTCGCGGCGAGCGGTCGAATCGGCATTCTCTTGTGCGGCGGCTGCTTGCTGACGGCGCTGGGGGTGTTGAACTTGCCCGCCGCCCACGCCCAAGATTCTACTTTCAGCGCTCCCGCCGGCATGCCTCCCGCGCAAAGGCGGGCCATGATGGAAGCTCGGGCCCGCGCCGGCGGCCAACCTCAGCCCGTCGGCGAGCAACCCAAGCCGGACGAGAAGAAAGAGGGCGAAGGCGATAAGAAAGACGGCGACAAGGACAAGAAGAAGGAAGAAGAGGTCACGAGCATCAAGCGGCCCGAGAAGCCGCCGCGCGTGCCCGATCCGCGCGAGCTGGCGGTGAAGCTCGACAAATCCGGCCGCGTGCCGCCCTTCAACTTCATCGGCCAGACGTGGCCCGACGTGCTCCAGTGGCTCGCCAGCACTTCCAGCGCGAGCCTCGATTGGCAAGAGCTGCCGAACGACTATCTCAACCTCACCACGCAAAAGAGCTACCCGCTCGACGAAGTCCGCGACCTCATCAACCGCCACCTCCATGCCCGCGGCTACACGCTCCTGGTCGGCGACGGCGTGCTGAGCGTCTTCAAGATCGAAAAGATCGACCCCAGCCTCGTGCCGCGGGCCACGGAAGACGAGCTCTACGATCACAAGCCCTACGACTTCGTCAAAGTCTCCTTCGAACTGCCGCAGGGGATGGAAGTCGACAAGGCGAAGGAAGACATCAAGCAAGTGCTCGGCCCGCACGCCAAGATCTTCCCACTGGCTGCGACGAAGCGAATCTTGGTGATCGACGCGGTTGCCAATTTGCGCACCGTGAGCGAGCTCTTGAATCAGGAGCGGCTCGTCCAGGAAGGCCGCATCGTGCCGCGCGAGTTCCCGCTGAAGCACGCCCGCGCCGAACAAATCATCGACGTGCTCTATGTGATGGTCGGCCTCGACCCCAAATCGCGGCCCTCGCAGATGGAGCTCATGATGCAGCAGCAGAAGCTGCAGCTGATGACGCAGATCCAGCAGTCGGGCAAGGATGTGTCGTCGATGCTCAAGCAAGACGGCCCGCCGGTGTTTCTCGCGTACAACCGGCAGCGGAACAGCGTGCTGGCGAACGCTCCGCCCGAATTCATGAAGATCATCGAGCGGTCGATCCGCTACCTCGACGTGCCGCCGCAGGGTGCCGAAGGTGCGGCGGGTCCCACGGCCGAAGCATCCAACGCCGACAGCCGCGAATTCAAGAAGTATCGCCTCCAAACACTCGATCCCGAGCGGTTCGTGATGACGCTCGAAGAAATCGGCGGCCTCGATCCTTGGACCGAGCTCCGCGCCGACCGCAAGAGCAAGAGCCTGTTCGTACAGGGGAGCGCGGCCGACCAGGCCAAGATCGAGCAACTCGTCAAGCAATTCGACGGTGAGGGCCGCGAGTTCTACGTGCTGCGGCTGCGACGCATCTCCGCCGACCTGGCCGCCGTCTCGATCAAGGAGCTGATGTTCGGCGAAGAAAAGAAAGAAGACGACAACGATCGCAATCGCTTTTTCTATTTTGGCGGTTCCAATCGGGACGACGAGAAAGAGGAAAATCCGCACGAAGGCTTCCGCGTCACCGCCGACGTCGAGAGCAATCGGTTGATGCTGCGGGCCAGCGAAGAGGAAATGGCCGACGTGCGAAAAATGCTCGCGCAAATGGGCGAAGTTCCGCCCGAGCACGGCAATTCCGAACCGGTCCGGTTCGTCCAGCCCGGCGGCGACGCGGCCCGCGACCACCTGCTCGAACAATTGAAAGCGGTCTGGCCGGGCGTGGGCGGCAACGAGCTGATCATCCGCGTTCCCGAGCCGGCAGTCGCACCGGTCAAGAAGCAGCCCGCGCCGGCGGCGCCGCCAAAAGAACCGCCAGCCGATGCATCGGCCGCGCTGCCGACACCGCCGAAAATTACAGCACGTTTCGCGCAGCTCGCCGCTCCGCAGGAAACGCCAGCAGAGTCCGCCGCCCCGCCGCCCGCGGCTGAGCCCACGCCGCCACCGGTCACGATCACCGTCACCTCCGACGGCCGACTCATGCTCAGCTCGAGCGACACCGCCGCCCTCGACCACCTCGAAGAACTGATCGAGCAAATCGCGCCGCCCGAAAAGCGGTTCAAAGTCTTCCGCCTCAACAACGTCACCGCCTATAGCATGTACCTCACGCTCTTCGACTATTTCGAAGAGGAACTCAAGGGCGAGCAGGACGTGCTCCGCGACTACTGGGGCGATCCCATCGGGACGGTCGACAAGCCCTCGGGCACCGGCCTCGGCCGACGCAAAAAGTTGATGATCACCTGGGACACGGCGAGCAACACGATCCTCGCGGCCAACGCCTCGCCGCGGCAACTCTGGGAGATCGGCGAGCTGATCAAAGAATACGACCAGCCCACGCCCACCGACTCGATGAAATCGCGGACCACCGCCGCGATCAAGATTCGCTACTCCAAAGCCTCGGTGATCGCCACCGCGCTCAAAGACGTCTATCGCGACCTGTTGAGTTCCCGCGACCGCGAATTTCAATCGGGAGACAAGAAGGAACAGGCGGCAAATCAAGAGCGCGTGACCGTCATCCGCTACGGCGGCATGGGCGGCGACGAGGGCGGCGAAGGCAAACGAGCAACGCCGGTGAAGCTCGGCTTCGAAGGCGCCCTCTCGGTCGGCGTCGACGAAATCGCCAACGTGATCATTCTCTCGGTGCAGGCCGAGCTGTTCGACGACGTCGTGGCGATGGTCCAGCAGCTCGATGAAGAAGCCCGCCCGCGAACGACCGTGCAGATCCATCGGGTGAGCGGTCGGGTCGACGCCAAGAATTTGCAGAAGGCGCTCAGCGAAGCGCTCAGCAAACCCTGGCCTGGCGGCAGACCGGAAAAAGCGGATGCCCAGCCTGCGACAGATCAAAAACCGCATGGCGGAGAGTCCAAGCCGGCCGGCGAAGGCGGCGGCAAGAACGACGACTAACGCCGCGCACCAACCGGCGGCAAATACACCGGTTGCTGCGAGACGCTCGCGGCCGCTTGATATTGCATTTCAGGTGTCGCCGCCACTTGCGTCACCGCGAACCGCAACTGCGCCACCTCCGCCTGAAGTGCCGCTACCTGCTGTGAATTCTGCCCCGATGTCGCGAGCGCGACGACCCGCAGTTCCAGCGCGCCCAGCCTCTCGGCGATCTTCCGCTCCAAGTCAATCGCTGCTCCTTCGACCTGTCGGATTTGAGCCACCAGCTTGTCGCCCTCTTTGGCGGTGAACTGCGAACGATTGTTGTCCTTCATTTCAGTCACAGCGTTATCGAACGACTTCTTGGTGCTCTCATGTCGCTTGTCCACTTCGGCAAATTTGTCGTTGATCGTGGCAAACTTCTCGTCCACGCTGGCCAGGATGCCGGCATGTTGAAACGTGGTCTGGCCGACCCACACAATGAGCGCCCCCAGCACGAGGTTCATCACACTGCCGCCAATCTTTTCGAGCGCTTCGCCCATGGTCAATTCCCGTAGTAGGTCGTATTTGGTGTGGCACGCCCCTGAGCGTCCAGCGCAGGGCGTGGTGTCCCGCCAGCGGCCGCAAACTGACCGCAAACCGAAGACACCGCCTTCTTGGATCGACGACCGCAACCGGCAGACTTGAGCTGGCTCACCGGCAGTGTGCGAAGCTGCGTCGTTTGTGCAAAGCCTAACGGCGATTGCCGCCATTCCGCTAGCGAAGCGGCTGCTGAAAGCTCTCGCCCCAAGCGACGCCGAACCCATTGCTGCGGATCGGCCGGGCTTTTGCCATCTGCACCGCCGCCGGCAGCGGTCGCACCATCTGAAAAGTGCCGCGGTTGGCCTGCGCGATGGCCGCGAGATTCTGCGCGTCCTGCGGCTTGCTCACGCCCATCCCGAGCGTGTGGATCGCGAATTTCCGGTCGTTCGCTTGCGTCAGCTTTTCCATCGTGCGGACGCTCGCGATGTTGCCATCCGAGAGCACGTACACCACTTCCGGCTGGAGCGACTCGGCCAGCTCCATCGCTTTCACTAGCGCTCCGCCGACACACAGCTCGACCGTCTGCAGCCAGTGGTAGAGCCGCTCTTTGTTTTCGCGCGTCGCGGCGAGCGGCTCCATGACGCTGCTGGGATAGAGCATCGGGTACGCCTGATCGCTGTAGAACACGACGTAGAAGCGTTGCTTTTCGGTCAGGGCCTCGACGCTCCGCGCG
>JANNTD010000472.1:0-4705 GCA_031403315.1 Planctomycetota bacterium | reverse complement strand
CTCCTTCGGATCGACCTCGAAGGACATGAACCGCCAGTCGAGCCCGGCCAGCAGAAAGGCCTGTTCGACCATGAAATGGGTCGGATTGCCGGCCACGGGGCTGGCAATCAAGCAGCATTTTTCGATGAGCGTGGCGCTGGTCACCGGTGGAGTGCTCACGTCGCAGGGGCAAATCAAGAACATCCAAGCTCGCCCCGATCGGGCGAACCGACTATTCTGACCACTGAATCGCTCCACCGCAACGGCAGCACTTTCGACCGTGAAACAGCAATCGCAAATACTCTTCTGGCTCCTGCTGGCGGCAACGGCAGCGGTCGACGTCGTCGCGATCACGTGGCTCCTCCGAGCCGGCCCGGAGTCGCGTGCTTCGTTTCTCTACGATGCGCTCGTCTCCAGCCAATTGGCGCTGGTCTGTCTGTGGGCCGTTTTCACCGCGCGGCATATGTTCTGGGCTTGGAGCGGCACAATCGCGGCCGTCTTGATCGCGTCGCAAGCAACGGCTCGCTTGATTGGGCTTTCATTTTCAGAGGCCTGTGGCATCTACGGCAGCTACGCGGCAATGCTGGCGGCTGTGTTGTGGATCCTGAAACGGACTGCTGCTTGGCGTCGACTTACGGGCACCAACGCGGCAGCTTGGCAATACTCGATGGGACATTTGTTGGCGGCGATGACGTTGATCGCGGTACTCATTGCCACGCTGCGAGGCTCTGAGCTGCTGACCGGCGCTGCCGATTTGTGGAAATTTCTGACCGTGTTGACCGTCGCCGACGTCGCTCTGACCGTCGCAACAATTGTACTTTGGGCCAGCCAGCGGCCTCTCTTGCTGCGACTCGCACGAGCGCTCGCCGTTGCCGGTGCTATCGGCGGTTTTGAAATCTTTGTTGCCCTTCTCCTGCGACAGGAATCCACCGTCCCATTCATGGCTTACACAATCATCATGTCGCTTGTAATCTTCGTGTGGCTCGAACTGGTGCCGATCATCTGCCGCGACCGGCGAGTGGAGTCGCCTCCGTCCGCCGGTGCGGCTGATGTTTGATGAGCCCCGCATTCAACAAGCGCTCGCTCGACGACGTTGCGAGACCCAACCAACGAGTGCCGTTGCCAGCAGCAGCGCCGTCGCCGGCTCGGGAACCGTCGGAGCGCCGAGCGCGGCGCGGGCGATCGACACGGCGTCCAGTTCGAGGCTCACGTTCGTGGCCAAATTCTCTGGCACGGTGAAGCGGATGTAACCGACTTGCGCCAGGCCGGCTGCCGAAATGTCGAGCCAGGTTCCGCCCGCCGAGCCGTCGAGCAGCTCGAGGATGTTCGGGCTGGCGCCGGCGTAGGTCTTGTTGGCGAAGTCGCTCAGGCTGCCGGCGAACGGCTGTTGGAAGTCGGCCGGCGCGCTGCCGTTAGCTAGACTGAATGGATTGGTGAGATCCGTGTAAGCGTTTGCCGGAATGTCGAACGTCACGCTACCGAGGCTGGCCCAGATTGTGCCGTTCTCGCTGACTTCGACGAGCGCGCTGTCGACGCCAAACGTGAACGGTCCCACGTCGGCCTGGCCATTCGGATAGTCGGCGTCGGCCAGACCGACATTGGTGAACACGCCGATCTCGCGGCTACCGACCAGTGGAAGCACGTAGTTCGAAAGCCGCAGCGTGAGGTGCCCGGTTTCGCCAATCGAAAGAATATCATTGGTTTTGTAGGGCGGATTGAAGGGCGAAATAACGCCTTCGAATGGGTTGCCGCCGTTGGTGTTTGTCGGCGCATCGAGCGGCGCCACAAGTTGGTTGTATCCGGCGGCGGCCGTCGTTCCGGCGTTGTACGAAACCACCTCGACCGCACTTTGGGCAAGCGCGAGTTGCGGTGAGACAAGTAAGGCGATCACGGTCCAAAGTTGTCGTTTCATGAGAGCTTTTCCTTTCGTCTAGGAATAAACAATTGCCACAGAGCACACAGAGCACACAGAGCACACAGAGCGAGCCCGAGTGTCGACGGCTCGGGCACGCCGATCCCAAATGCGGCCGCCTGGCCACTACCGGTACTAAAGTTGTTTCGCCAAATCGTGTAATCGGCCGCGTCGACGACGCCGTTGCCGCTGGCGTCGATGTCCGGGTCGCTGGTCGAGCCGAATTCGCTCTTCCAAAGTTCGTAATCCATCGCATCGACGACGGTGTCGCGGTTGAAGTCGCCGGGCGGATAGGGCGACGCGGCAGCGGACGGATTCTCGGCGAATGAATCCAAATTGAACGGCGGCATGGGCGGTATCAACTCAAAAGCCCAACTGTCCCAGGAGCCGTTCTTCAAACTGCGAAACAGCATTCCCGACCCGCTTTCTCGCCAACTTCCGCCGTCGTATGGATTCGTGGGAGTTCCGATCGGCATCTCGGTGTCTCGGCCGTAATGCCAGACACCCGACTTCCAACCTTCTGCGTAGTAGTCGCCCGGATCGGTGGCGGCGGCGCGAATCAAATCGGCGTCCGGGATTCCGCTCATCGCGATGCCCGCTTCGTCGAATGTGGTTTCAACTGGTTCGCCCTCGCTGTTGATCTTGAAGGCTCCAAATTGGCCGTCGTTGTCGACGTCGTAACCGAGTCCAAACAGAGATGCGCCTTCGTTGAATTCGCCCAGCTTTGCGAACAGCCGATCGTCGGCTTCGACGATGGCTAGCAGCATGTCGTAGCCAGTGGCCACTCCGTCCCAGCGGAAGCCCCAGGCAAGCGCGGACGGATCGGGGTTTTGCTCGAACCAGTCGATAACCAGGGCCGCCCGATTCGCGCCGCTGCCGACCCAGTAATCGACGTCGTCGAACGAGTACGGCGTGGCGGCGGTGTGCGACGCGATGAGGGCGAAAACGCAAGTCATCGTAATGCGGACTGCCCAACGGCTGATCGTCATCGTTCGCCTCCGTCCTTGGTCAATAGTGCGTTGAGGGCATCCCGTTCGACGGACTCGGCGACGAATGCGACGTGGGAATCGCAAAACGCGACGAGTGCGCCGCCGGGGTGGGGGCTGCCAATTTCTTTCCCCAGCCCGACGCCATTGACCGGTGTCGACTGTTCCTGGGCGAAAATATTCCAGCCGTTGATCCAGACCGTGTCGGATTTTCGGCGGCCGGTGAACTCGGCGACGCAGGCGGTCTTCGACAAGCCGTCGGCGATTTGCTTGGGTGCCACCGCTTCGTCGAATAGTAGCACCCCGAGCGATGAGTCCGCGAGAAATTGGAGCGATGGAGTCGGGTCGGCGGGGTCAACGTCGCGGCCCGAGCCTTCCACGCCGTAAAGACCGCCATAGTCGGTGAACGCGGCGCCTCGCCACGGGTCCGACTGGCTGTGCAGTTCGCCGCTGTCGGTACTCGGGCACAAAAACACAGGCAGCGCCGTAACGCCGACGCGTCTGTTCTGAGAATGGAAGGCGGGGAGCGAGAAATTGAACGCGGCGCCGAGTTCCGCTTGCTCAATGAACGGAAGCAAATGCGTGTTCCAGGAAATGTCGGCGGTCGCGGAATCGCGGATGCAGCCGATCGGCAATACTCCGTGGGCATTGGCGTGCAGCGCAATGCCGATGCCGAGTTGCCGCAAGTTGTTCTGGCACTGGCTGCGGCGCGACGACTCGCGAGCGGCTTGAATCGCCGGGAGCAGTAGGGCCACCAGCGTGCCGATGATCGCCACGACTACCAACAGCTCGACGAGGGTAAACCCTCGCGCTCGACGTGCGCGTCGCATGATGGATGCCGTTTGCAGCTTGGCGCGCATGCCAACGGGCATGATGCGCGCTTGCGAGCCGCAATCCTGTGAGAACAATCTGCTCGCGGCCGCTGTCCCTCGAAGCGATCCGCATGCCACGCGTTGGTAGGTCTTCTGACTCCCGAGCGGCCGTGAAAGCGGGCCTTCTCATTCGCCTTGTTGGACTGGTCGCTTAAGCGACCAGTCCGTCGGAGACGAACAATGGCAAGATAGATGCTTTCGCGGATCGAGCTCGGTTACAGCGGCGGGGCCGTCCCGGAATTGCACCGGAGTTCCCTGTTTGTCGGCGGCGAAACCGTTTGTCCATTCAAGACAATGCCACCGACCACCAACGCACACTTAACCAACGACACTCTATCCGGCCGAAATCAGTTTGTAAAGTGCCACGCGTTAAAAGCTAAAACTTGAACGCGTCGAGGCGTGCAGCTGTGGCTCGGCGCTCGTGACCCCTTCGAAGGGGACCGCGGAAAAAGGGGGCGGCCGTCGGAGCAATGACCAATGACCAAGCCCCAATGGCGAATGGCGAATGGCGAAGGCGACACTGGCGGGCTTGTCGTCTTCGATAAACCTCGGGTTTTACACGAAGGCGTCACGTTTCTCTCGAAGGCGACAGGTGGACCAGGGGTCAGGATTCGGAGGTCGGAGGTCGGAGGTCGGAGGTCGGAGGTCGGAGGTCGGAGGTCGGAGGTCGGGGTGTGGTGGGCGCGCAACGAGAGCGCAGCCGTCGGGAATTCCGCGGCAAGAGACGCTGAGCGCCCGCCGCATTTGGCGATGCGACGTGCACTTCGATTCAAATTGCCAAAGAGCTGCCGTGGCCCGCGTGGCGGAAGCAACTGAGGCTGGCGAGCTGGCGAGGATGAAGGCCGAAGGCGGTAGTCTTCGCCTCTGGACACTCGCACCATGTAGTAGCCGCCCGCGCCCATGGACGTCGCCGTCGCGTCGGTGTGACCACGGCCTACGAGCTGGCCGCGCTGGGC
>JANNTD010000471.1:0-4617 GCA_031403315.1 Planctomycetota bacterium | reverse complement strand
CCGGACCAGCCACATGGCCGATTCGGCGGCCGGGGAAATCGTCGGCCGCGGGGTGGATTCCGCCGTAAACACGCGACATCGACGCCTGGTCCGAGGCGTCGAAGTACGTGGCGAATTGCAGTTCCATATTGGCTTCTGGGCCGTATTCGAAGTCCAGTCCGGAACCCAGCGGGATGTCGTACTCGAAGATCCCGCCGGGGAAATACTCTGTTCCGGTCAGCAGCGTCAGCACCTCGGCCCCGGTACGACTAAACGTCGAGTGCCCCGAGAGATAGCCGGCAAACGGCGGCGTCACGAAGCTGATCAACTGATACGGCATCCAATTCTCGGCCAGAATCCAGTCCACGCCGCTGATTTCCGCGGGATCATCGAACGGCGCGAGACCATCAATGGCCCCCTGCCACGAACGGATCGCGACTTTGCCTTCGTTGCCAGCCAAATGCTCATGCCGCTCGCCCGCCGCGGTGGACGCCGCAGTGACCACCTCGACAAGTCCAGCTTCCAGCGGCAAGCCGTCTTGATTGTATGACGGGCCACCTGGATCGGACGACTGCCCGAGCTGTCCCATGTAGCGAATCATCGAGATGGGCCGCGAGGAATCGTACACTCCCTTGTGGTTCCATGCGGCGATTGCCGCGTCGTGCAACCCGCCGTTGAGCGCGAACATGCCCTTGACGTCCCACTCCAGATCGCCGACGACTGGGCCGGCACCGCCAATTCGTTTGGGAATGCCGAGAAGTTCCATTTTATCGGTGACGTCGCTGCGGATTTCGTTCCAATGTCCGGGAGGGGCAGTCGACCGCGGACCATCGGCCCAGAACTCAGCCATCACGCGGCCGAAATCGCCTTGCTTGACCATTTCGGGCTGATACGGCTGACCGGTGTGCGGATTGACTGCGTAACCGACTTGCTCGTAGCTCTCGGTAAACGGTGCATTCGGAGTGTTTCCCCGACTGGCGGGTGAAATGTCGATCATCACGCCATCGTTGGGATCGAGCTGAGCCGAGAGCCGGATCAGCGTGAGTGCATCGTCCTTGAACTTGGCTTCACCAAGTGTATTGAGTCCCGGAGGCGCGCCTTGATCGTGGTAGACCCCGTTCGGGCTGCGGTCGGCAGCCGTCATCGCGAACGGCGTGACGGCGCCCCAGAACGGCGTCAAGTGTCGTTGCGTCGATTCGAGGATCGGCGTCCCGAACTGATCGATGCGATTCCCAAGAAAATGCAGCGGCTGCCAGCGGTTGGGGTCAACCATCGTCGTGCCCGGCAATTCGAACGTCAGCGGCGCATTCACCGGCACGAATTGGCCGGCCGGCGTTGCGTACTTGACCGATTCTCGGGATCCGTCGGCGAGACCGTGATTAATCACGGCCTGCGCGACGCGATTGCCGAGCGCAGATGGCGAGTTGCCAACGGTGGATGTGAAGTCGGGGTTGTAACCGAGGGCGACCATTTGATTTCGGATATCAACGATGGTGGCCGCGCGACCGGGTCCGACGCCCGCCGGGCCAGTGACAAAGCGGTGCAGGATGAGGTTGTAAGCCGCATGACTGATCGCCTCGTTGCGGGCCGCCGCAATGTCCGGGACGGCCAGTTTCTCGTGGTGCAGGTACTGTTGCGCAGTCGTGTCGTAAGCCGCCCAAGCGTCGTACATGGCCGTTGACAAATGGAACAGATTGCGGGCATGCACGGTGGGTCGGGCCGTGTCGATGCTAATGGCATGGAGCAGTTGTTCGTCCCAGATGCGGGCGACCGACGGATCGGCAAGGGCAGTCGTCGTGGGAGAAAGTGTGGCCAGCGCGGCCAGCGCTGACAAGACGATCGAGTGACAATTTAATCGACAAACGCGTCTTTTCATGGGAGCTACCTAGAACGGTTTCAGAGGAGTGAACTCAGGATGTACTAGTTGGACACGCCGACGACGGGAGAAAAACAGCATCAAAGATAGCGAACTGAAAACTGCCAACATCGACGTGGTCGGCTCCGGCACGGAACGACCGGATGACGTCGCCGACGCGCCGCCTCCCCCGCCGGCACCGATGCCGAATGTCGCGCCGAAGTCGGCCTTCCAGAGCGCGTAGTCGGTGTCGTCAATGATGCCATCGCCGTTGGCGTCCGCCCCGCTGCCATGCGCAACCGCCAGGCCCAGCGTGTCCCGCCAAACCGAGTAGTCGGCGGCGTCGATCAGGCCATCGCCGTTGAAGTCGCACGGATGCCGCTCCACGATCGAGAGCAATTGATTGGGCGCCACGTTGCGAAGTTCTTGCACGATGCCGCTGGCCGGCCACTCGATCCGAATCAAGTCAACCGGGTCGGCGCTGGGGCCCAATCCGAAGTGGGCGGCGCGTTCGTTCTGGCTCACGAAGCTGCTGCCGCCATCGATTTCCCAGACGAGTTTGTCGTTGGGATTCGTTAGGTCCGGCGTGACGGTGATCCAGACGCCGATGCCGTCGCGGTTGGAGAGGGTGCCCTGCGGCTTGATGCGGAGATAGTGGTTGACGTTGCCGCCGTCGTTGCGGTAGAGGACCGGGGCGGCGGCGTTGTTGACGACAAGCAGGTCGAGATCGCCGTCCTCGTCGTAGTCGAGGTGAACAAGGCCGCGGCCTTGCTGGGTGTCGGTGATGCCGGACGCGTCAGAGACATCGGTGAAGACGCCTCCCGTGTTTTTCCAAAGGAAGGTGCGGTCGTCGATCCAGCCTTGGCCGTTGTAGCCGTTGGTGGCGGAGAGATCGACGTCGCCGTCGTTGTCGTAGTCGAAGAAGGTGGTGCCCCAGGACCAGCGGGAGTCGCGGACGCCGGCGGCTTGCGTGACGTCGGTGAAGGTGCGGTTGCCTTCGTTACGGTAGAGGCGGTTCCAGCCGCCGAACGGCCCGGGGTGCTCGGGGTCGTTGGTGATGTTGGTGATGAACCAGTCGAGATCGCCGTCAGAGTCGTAGTCACCGAAGGTGGTGCCCATGCCGTTGAAGTCGGTGCCGACGCCGGCAGGGAGGGTGCCGTCGGTGAAGGTGCCATCGCCGTTGTTCCAGAAGAGTTGACTGGTTTCGAAATCGGCGGCGAAGGTGAGGTCCATGTGGCCATCGCGATCGAGGTCGACAAATCGCGGAGCGTAACGGAAGCTGCGGACTTTGCGATAGACGTTGATGCCGGAGGCCGCGGTAACGTCTTCGAAGCCGCCGGGCTGAGCGGCGCCGAGATTGCGGAAGAGCCGCGACTGGGAATTGGCGACGAAATTGCCCCAGTCGCCGGTCACGAGGTCGAGATAGCCATCGTTGTCGTAGTCGCCGAAGCTGGCGCCTTGACCGCTGCGATCGATGCCGTTGGCGAGCGCGGTGGGATGACTAGTGCCGGCGTCGGTGAAGAAGCCGTTGCCGTCGTTGAGATAGAGGTAGTTGCGAGTGTAGCCGACGGTGGTCATGTAGAGATCGAGGTCGCCGTCGTTGTCGACGTCGCCAGAGACGACGCCGTTGGAGTAGGTAGGGAAGATGAAGCCGGCCGTGGTGGTACGAGCTTCGAAAGTTCCGTTGCCGAGGTTGCGGTAGAAGATTTCGTTGTCGTTGAGGCGGGTGAAGACGAGGTCGACGTGGCCGTCGCCGTCGAAGTCGCCGGCCGCGGCTCCACCGGCAAAGAAGGCTGCGCCGGGGAGGTCTGGGATCAGATCGGGATCGGTGTGGACGTGGTTGATGCCGGCGGCGACGGTGACGTCAGTGAACAGCACGCCTTGCCCGGTGGCGGCAACGCCTGTTGCAAGCCACGCTGTCACGACGAACATCCACCGCCACACGAATCGCCGAAAAGCACCGACCATAGTCCGGTCAAACTCCGACAGATGTCTCTCACTCGCTAATTATAGTCGAGAATCACACGGTCACGGCCAGATTATCCTTCACGACAAGAGAACGGGACACCGGCCACGAATGGCCGGTGTCCCGTAGGTCAACGGAGCAATACTGCCCAACGAGGCCGGCGGTCGGTGGTTCCGCTGGCCTCAGCACAAATCTACTTGCTCCGTCGGCGGATTCCAATCAAACCAACCACGGCCAAACCAACGAGCACGAAGCTCGCCGGTTCGGGCGTGGCGGTGACTTCGAAGTCGTCGATGTAGACGTTGTTTTCGCCCCCACCGGGATTAAAGCTCGAAATCGCATAGGTAATGGTGGCGGCTGTCACACCCGCCGGGGCTACTCCAACGAGCGAGAACTGCTCGTATTCGGTGCCGATCGCCAACGTATCGACGCGAAGCTGCGGGGCGCCGACCCACTCAATCTTCAGTTCGCGTGTCCCATTGAACGGATCTACCAAGGACTTGTGCCAGCCGGTAAGCGTGACCGTGGCGCCTTCGGGGAAGGTAACCGAACCAAACTGAAACACGCCGGCGAACGCGTTCGGACCGCCAGTCTGTAAATCCATGTGACCCGTGCCGCTGCGCGGCATGAGTGTGCTGTGCTGCGACACTCCACCGCCTGAGAACGTGTTCCAGTCGCCGGCGCCGCCCACCGGAACGGTTTCAAAGCCAGGATTCCCCAGCAGGTTTGCCTGTGCGACCCCAGCGGTTAGCGCAAGCAGGCTTAGAAAAGATAACGTAAACAACTTTCTCATTAGTTCATCTCCCAATGTGTCTCA
>JANNTD010000470.1:0-1167 GCA_031403315.1 Planctomycetota bacterium | reverse complement strand
AACATTCCATCGGCGATTATGGTTGGGGATCGGTACGGCGGTGCTGGTCGCGTCCACAAATGCGCCACTACCGGCCGCCGAGCCGGCCAGCAAGAGTAACCCTGGTCCTGTTCCCACCGGACCTGGACGCGGGGGCGAAACCTACCTGAGCGACGGTGGCCCGAGCGATAGCCGGGTCCGTTACATCCGCAATCTGACGCTGCTGACCGGCCAGATACTCATCGCCGACGATCTTGTCGCGGCTGGTCTCTGGGCAGATGCGCTCAATCACATTCTGGACCAGACAGCGGAGCATCGCGAACGGATTCAGCCCTATTTGCAACTGCATGGCGTGTTGCCCTTGGCCGCCGACTTGGCGGTGACGGTAGATGCTATCGAAGCCCAAGATGCGCAGGGCTACAAAGTCGCTAGGATCGCACTTGACGAACGACTAACGGCGGCACGCCACCTCGTCCGCAAGTTTGCTACACCGCATCATCGCTTCGCGCTGCGCGGCATTGTGGAAACCTTGAAGGGTGCCGCTGGTGCCTATGAGGCCACCCTGGACGGCGACCGCATCGTCAATGTCACCGAGTATCGCGAAGGGCGAGGCTACCTCAAAGCCGTCATTGCGGCGTTCGACGATATCCGCTCGCCCTTGGGGCAAATCGATGCGGCAAAGCTCGTACAGATCGATACAGAAATTGCGCAATTGGGTCAGGCTTGGCCAACGCTGCAACCACCTGCTGTCGCCGTTCTATCCGCTGTTGACGTTGCCGAACGTGTTGCCCGCATTGTTGAGTTGAGCACCGCCTTTTGACTTTTATCTCCCGCAACCCTCGACGGAGTTATCGAGCCATGTCCATCAAACGCATTATTTGGGCCGCAGCGGCGCTCATGGCGGTCACCACATCAGCCCAGGCTCAGGACTTGAAGGGTGCCGCACTCCTGGCTGAACTCAAGAAGGGCGGCTACATCATCTATTTCCGTCATTTTGAGACCGGCGCTGATTTTGCCGATCAAGTAACCGCCAAGATTGAAGACTGCTGGACGCAGCGCCAGGTCAATGGAGCTGGGTTCCGCGATGCACGCCGGATCGGCAAGTTTATCTACACCCAGAAAATCCCCGTGGGCCGGGTCGTTGCAAGCCCATTCTGCCGCACTTGGGAGTCGGCCAATATGGCTTTC
>JANNTD010000469.1:0-1251 GCA_031403315.1 Planctomycetota bacterium | reverse complement strand
AAGGATGTCGGTCTTTACGTGACGTTGTTTGCGATCGGTCACAGCACAACACTGCTGTTCGGCGTGCTCTACGGCACCAACGTCAATGCCTATCTGATCGACGCCATCATCGGCCTCTCGGTCGTCTACAAGGCGTTGGACAATCTCGATGTCTTCAAAAAATGGTTTGGATTTCAGCCAAACCCGAAGGCTGCCGTATTGATCTTCGGCCTTTTCCATGGCTTTGGCTTGGCCACAAAGGTGCAGGATTTCGAACTGTCTCCGGATGGCCTTATTCCGAACCTTGTATCGTTCAATGTCGGTGTCGAGATCGGCCAGCTGATGGCGCTGTCAGCCATCCTCATAGTGATGGGCTTCTGGCGGCGAACGGCGAGCTTCTCGAAACTCGCCGTCGCCGCGAATGTCGTCCTGATGCTCGCGGGCTTCGCACTCACCGCGATGCAAATGCAAGGCTACTTCACAACGACGACCTGACCATCCACCCGAACTTCCTCAACTCAATCCATGACAATCAGGAGACCACCATGACTTTGACCACGACTCAGACGTCGCCTTCGCACACGATTCTCACCGGTTCAGCTCATCAGCACCAGCCGAGCGTTGCGCGCCTTGTACGATCGACAGCAGTTGCCGCAGCAGTGGCAGCGGTTGTTGCTGTAACTTGCGTATTGCCGGCTGAGTACGCGATCGATCCAACCGGCGTCGGCCGCATTCTCGGCCTGACGCAGATGGGCGAAATCAAGCGCGATGCCGAGACCAAGCTCGCTAATGGCAAGAAGGCTCGACTGCAGTCGCCGTCATCCGTTCACTTCGCTAGTGGTTCCCACATCATCAGCGATGCCATGCCGATCGGTGGCGCTTGGGCGAGCCTGGCACAGGCGGCACCCGCTGCGACCACCAAACCGTCGGCTTCCAAGACCGACACGCTCGAGATCGTTCTTGAGCCCAATGCCAAGATGGAACTAAAGGCCTGGATGAAAAAGGCAGACTCCTATTCATTTACCTGGTCGGCATCGAGTGCAATCAATTACAACTTCCATGGCGAAAAGCACAATGCCCCGGCCAGTGAATACACCGAATACAAGAAGGGTGTCGCCACGACCGACAAGGGTGAATTCACGGCTGGGTATGATGGCACACACGGCTGGTCGTGGCGCAACCGCACCAAGCAGCCAATCACCGTGAAGGCAACCATTACCGGGACTTACGAAAAATTCGCCGAGAAGAAGTAGCCCCTATGCACCTTGCGAG
>JANNTD010000468.1:0-11390 GCA_031403315.1 Planctomycetota bacterium | reverse complement strand
GCCGCGCAGCCGTGGACGTCGCCGATAGCAATCGTTCGCGGGGGCATAGACGACGGGGCAACATCCACGGGGGCAACGAAGCGGAGCATTGTGCCTAGAGTGTGAATTGTGGCCCCACCCGGCGAGCAAGGCAATGGTGCTTCTCGAGCATTGGGTTCGTTGACAACGAGAGCCATCGCGATAGGATGAACGACAGGGTAGAACGGTGATTTCGCTGCAAAAAGGGCGATCGCCTTCACGATAACGCGGGGACGGCGCGTCGGCCCACCGCGGGTTTTTCCTGGCGCGCTTGATCACGGAGGCCGACGAAATCTCATGTCGCAACCGATTACGCAACTCGAACACGCTCGTGCTGGCCAAGTCACGCCGGAGATGGAATACGTCGCCCAGCGTGAGCTACTCAATCCCGCGCTTGTGCGCGACGAAGTCGCCGCGGGCCGGATGGTCATTCCCGCGAACACGGTCCACCTTGCCGGTCGGCTCGAACCGATGTGCATTGGCATTGCCGCCAAGTGCAAAGTGAATGCCAATATCGGCAACTCGGCCGTCACCAGCAGCCTCGAGGGCGAGTTGGAAAAGTTACACACCGCAGTCCATTTCGGCGCCGACACGGTGATGGACCTCTCGACCGGCAAAGGCATCGATCCAATTCGCGAAGCATTGATCGCCGCGTCGCCGGTGCCGATCGGCACGGTGCCGATTTATCAAATGCTCGAGGAGTTGGGCGGCGAGATCGAAGACATGAAGCCGCAGCACTTTTTGGATATGGTCGAACACCAGGCGAAGCAGGGTGTCGACTATATGACGGTCCATTGTGGCGTGATGTTCGAGCACTTGCATCTCACCATGAACCGCGTCACCGGCATCGTCAGCCGCGGCGGCTCGCTCGTGGCCAAGTGGATGATGACCCATCGGCAGCAGAATCCGCTCTACACGCACTTCGACGATCTGTGCGACATCATGCGACAGTACGACGTCACCTGGAGCTTGGGCGACGGCTTGCGGCCCGGCTCGATCGCCGATGCCAGCGACAAGGCGCAATTCGCGGAACTCGACGTGCTCGGCGAGCTCACCGCTCGCGGCCAGGCCCGCGGCACGCAAGTGATGGTCGAGGGTCCGGGACACATCCCGATGGACCAGATCCAGATGAACATCGAGCGGCAGATCGAGATCTGTAACGGCGCTCCGTTCTACGTGCTCGGTCCGCTGGTGACCGATTTCGCCCCCGGTTATGACCACATGACGAGCTGCATCGGGGCAGCCATGGCCGGCTGGTACGGCGCGGCGATGCTCTGCTACGTAACGCCGAAGGAGCACCTCGGTTTGCCGGAGCGCGAGGACGTCAAGCAAGGCATGATCGCCTACAAGATCGCGGCCCATTCGGCCGACATCGCTCGCAAGCGGCCGGGCGCACAGGACCGCGATGATGCCCTTTCGCGGGCCCGCTTCGCGTTCGATTGGAACGAGCAATTCCGGCTCGCGCTCGATCCGGAAACCGCCCGAGCCTACCACGACGCGACGCTGCCCCAAGATACCTTCAAGAGCGCCCACTTCTGCAGCATGTGCGGGCCGAAGTACTGCTCGATGAAGATCACCGAGGACATCCGAGCGATGGCGGCGGAGAATCCGCTGGAATTGCCGGTGGCCGCGAAGTCGTAAATGATGTGAACGAAAGTCTGACGGATGAGCAAACCGACGCCCGACGAGATTGCCCGGTGCCAGCGGCGGACGCGGGAAGTCCTGTTCGGTGGACCGCGCACTCACGAAAAAAAGCCGGGCCGGGATTGGGTCGGCAACACGTTTGAGTCTGGAGCATCCAGGATCAACCGCATGCTGATCGACGGGGCGACTTGGGAACAGCTATCTCAGGCCCGGGGAGCCGTAGACCAGCATTTGCGTTTCCTCAATGAGCGTGGTTTGCCGGTCGCTTGCTGCAACGAAATTTACTTGTTCGACCGAGAAGGACTCGGAGTCGGTGCACCCAAATTCGCTGCGGCCAGCCCGCCCGCTAGGCCCGCATCGCGGAATGGGGCCAGCGCTGCTCCGCCACACCGGACTTCGACATACAAATTGGGCGCGAAGGACCGACTCGTTGCCGTTGTTCGCGCCCTCGCCACTGAGAAGCGAGCGGAACTCGAACGGCACAAGGAGGGTCAGAGCGGCCTTGCTCGCCCCGATTTCATCTGGCACTATCTCCTCCAGAGCTTCGCCACAATGGGACGGGCCTCCGGCTGGCGCGGGCTGATCGGCAACCAAGAGAACTACGGACGAGTCACTTACTCCGCACTGGCAGTGCTCACGCCTGATGCTCGGACTGCGCAGGTCCGGCAGGTGTGTCGAGCCGCCGGTATTCGTATGCCTGACAGGAAGGCCGACTTCATCCTGGGTTGCTTCGAGCATGTTACGAGGCTTGGTAGTCCAGAGGCGGCGAAGGCCAAACTGCTCGCTCAGCCCAGCCGCGAGGCCAAGATCGAGTTCCTGAAGAGGTTCCCGGGAATTGGGGACAAGTACGCGCGCAACATCATGATGGACGTGTACCATGAGGACTTCCGAGACAGCATTGCCATAGATGCCCGAATCAAGGCCATCTCGGCTGAATTGGGCTTAACCTTTGCATCCTACGAGGAGCATGAGGCGTTCTACTTGGATGTAGCACGAGAAGCGGGACTCAATGGCTGGGAGTTGGACCGACTGCTGTTCAACTTCCGGCCGGAGATCGAGTCGCAGCTTGGAATCATCGAAGGACGGTCAGTTTGACCATCTGCTATAATTGCCGAGGAGGCCGCGACATGTTCACTCGCATTGTTTCCGATCCAGCAATTCTGGCTGGCAAGCCGTGCATCAAGGGCACGCGAATCAGCGTCGAGATGATCCTCGAATGGGTGGCTTCCGGCGCGAGCCGTGACGATATTGTTCGGTCCTACCCGCAGTTAGCCGCGGAAGACGTGGAGGAAGCACTCAATTTCGCCGCCCAATCGCTCAGCAATGAGACGATTATGACTGCGGAGATTGCAAGTTGAAGCTGTTCGCGCGCAAGCTGCTGACGGACGAGAACATTCATCCCCTCGTCGTTCACTTTCTTCGCCAACAGGGATGCGATGTTGAGGACGTACTCACGTTGGGACTTGCCAAAGCAGCCGACGACGTCATATTGGCCGAGGCGCTTAGGCAGAGTCGGATCGTTCTGACACACGATCGTGACTTCGGCCGATTGGCAATTCTGTTTCGGCAGCCGTTGCATGGAATCGTTTTTCTGCGACCAGGCCACATCGACCCAACATTCACCATCGCCACGCTTCAGACGATCGACGCAAATGACCTCGACTTCTTACCCTCCTTTATTTTGGTGGCGAGGCGACGCGCCACGCACGTGCAACTGCGTCTGCGTCGCTGGTAACACCGTCATATCGATTTGACGGCAGCCAAAAATGGGCAGCGGAATGAGATTATGAATGACAGACATTTGACATGCATGACACTTTGAAGACTGATGCGGAACTGCTGTCGAATATTCAGGCAAAATTGCCGGAACTGGCAGACCTGCTTGAGGCAATCAATTCGCATTGGGTCTACGAAGACAGGGTTTACCGATTCTATCACCAGTCGTTCAAGGTCTACGATATTCAAGACCATACCCAACGGATCGTCGAGACGCTTTGGAGTCTCGCACCAGAGGGAGCAACGCGAAATCCGTTTCTTGATGAAATTCTCCAAGCTGGAGCGAGCGGCAAACGGTTTGAGGACTCGCACAATAAAGAATGGACAACGCATACCCGCCCGTTCGTCGAGGCATTTCTCCACGCGAAATTCTTCCTGGAAATGGCCGTGAAATACGGGAGAGAATTGCGGGAAGCACCCGAGATGTTGCCGTCGGGCTGGGCAGCGCTGCTCTATTTCTATAACATGCGGTGAATAGGGTGGTCTTCGCTGTCGAGGGTTCAAAACGAGGAGCGACGATGAATTCAAGAGCATGCTTTCTGGCGATAATGGTCCCTGTGCTATTCGGGGCTGGATGCGCGGACACGACGAATGCATCAGTGGACGTTTCGGGCAAGTCTGTGACGCCCGCTGCATTCAATGTCGCCGGAGCTCCAATCGTCGAGTTCAGCGTGCCGGACATGATGTGCCCGGAAGGATGTGGTGCGAAGACGAAGGAGATTCTCTCCGAGCAGCCGGGCGCGAAGGAAGTCGTGATCAACTTCGAGGCCAAGACGGCGACTGTCGCCGTTGAAAGTGACAAGTTCGACGCCGGGGCAGCAATCGCCGCGCTGGTGGATCATGGCTTCGAGCATTCGACGTTGAAGTCGGACGCCGATCATTTGGATGCATCGGCTGTGCCTGCGAAACAACCGGCTGGCTGAGCGAAGGCTCATGACTCGGAGAGCTCCTGATCTTGCGGCCGGTAGAGGAGCACCACCGGCAGCATGAGGACGGCGGCCACGGCGAAGATCGCGCTGCGTGGGCCGCCCACCGCGTCTAGCACCAGGATGCACGACTGGTAGACGATTGCGCCGAGGATGATGCCGATCCAGCTGCACTGGTTCATCGTGGCGATCATCCGGCCTTTCTCCTCCTTCGGCGGCCGCGACTGGAGTGCGACTTGCACCGGGACGATGAACATGCCGGTAAAAATGCCAAGCAGAATGAGAGCTGGGATGCTGCCGCGGAATCCCAACAGATGCTGATGTTCTCCGCCGGGCAGGGCCAACACGACGAGCATCACAAACAGGCCAATCGCACCAGCGATCACGACGTTGCGATTCACGCGGCCGCGAGAGAGGTAGCCACCCAAGGCGCAACCGAAGGCGATGCCGATGCCGATCGAGGCGGCCAGTTCGCTTGTCCGCTCATCGTTGAGCTGGAGCTGTGTCTTGCCGAGCGCGTTGACCGTCTGCTGGACGATGCCGCCGATCATCCAGAAGATCGAGACGACGATGATTGCGGCGAGGAGTTGGCGGTCGCGGCGGAGTAGCGCGATAATCTCCGCCGGCACGCCCCAAGAGGACCAGCGATATTCGAGGTTGGGCTGAGCGGGCGGTGCGCCGCGGACTGCCAGCGCAGTGAGCGTCCCCAACACGGCGATGGCAATGCAGGCAAGCGAACCGATCCAGATTTCGCCGCCGGAGTAACTCAACAGATAGCCGGCCGCGGCGGTCCCGAAGATGATGGCGAGAAACGTGAGCATCAAGAAGATGCCGTTTGCGCGCGGCAAGTCGGAGGGGCGGAGCATCTCGGGCAGGATGCCATATTTCGCCGGCCCGAAGAACGCGCTGTGGGTACCCATCAAAAACAGCACGGTGAACAGGCCCGTGAGACCAAAATGGCTGTACCAGAGGAAGCCCAAGCAGCCGAGCAACATGATCACGATCTCGGCAACTTTCGCCGTCACGACGACCGTCCGCTTTCGGTAGCGATCGGAAACGTAGCCAGCGACGCCGGAGAAAATGAGAAATGCGGCCGCAAAGATGATCTGAGCGACGGCCTGTTTGTCGCTGCCCGTGCCGGCCGCGAGCTCGGCCGCGGTCGGCGTGGCCAAGAGCAAAATCAACTGCTTGAACAAGTTGTCGTTGAACGCACCGAGAAACTGCGTCGTGGCCATGCCCCAGAAGCTGGTGTCGCGGGCGAGCGGCGGCAGGCGATCCGGGGCGACGTTGGTGCCGCTCGCCACAACGTGGTGCTGGCCGGCGCGCGGGGCGCTATTGCCGTCGGCGACTAGCTCGTGGGCTTCGGTTTTCTTGGCGACGGGCGTCTTCATGCTGGTAAGTATGGCGGACTTGCGACAAAGCTCACAAGGTCAGCCGGCGGGGTGTAGTTCGCGCTCGGAGCAATGCTTGAATTGACGTATTCCAGCGGCGTCAATCGGTGTTCATCCGCGGATAGCTTTCCTTTTCGGCAAACCAAGCTGACTCAAGCGAATGAACGGTCGCGATTTGTCGTGTGGTCGTTCGGGCGCTGGCGACAAATGCTGCTGGGGCTCGGGGTTTTTCGCGTTTTGTCCGGGCGTGTTTTTTCGGTCGCCTCGCAAGTCGTTACCAGCCTTTTGTTTGCGAATCGTCGTCCGAGCGAAAACTCGATCAGAGGCGACAATTGGCGTCCGTTATGTCGCCTGTCGGTTGCGGAACCATCGTAAATACTCGTGCGCGACGCCCTTCACGCTCGACAAAATACCTCCTCGTTTTGTCCGATAAAGTCGCCCAACGTGTTCCCGCTCATTGCCGGAAAGTCTCTCGCAGAGACGCAGAGGCGCGGAGCGAGCGCAGCCAATCGCTGACATCGAAAGGCTCACAACTTCTACCAAATTGCCAATGAACAATCTTCGCCGGATTGCGGAGGAATTTTTGGTGCCTCACGCGACGACGGAGGAAATTGCCTCAACGTATCGCGGAGGATGGGCCTCGCACGCAAGTCCGGTTTGTCGACCGCCGAAGGCTCGGCAATCGTCGCGGTTCATTCTACCCGATTAGTAGTCTAATGTATAGTATCTATTTTTGGTCGTGGGTGCGTTCGGCGTGTCCGGAAAGGTGGTGCGCCGTGAGTGAGGCACCCAACTCCGGTCTACAGGAACTGCGTGAGGGCGGGTATGGCGACGTTGCCGACTTGGTCGCAAAGATGGCCCAACAGAGTCGCGACTGGGACATAAGGAACGGCTTCGGACTCACCAAAAACTACATCGAGAGGAAGTTGAGGCTTGAGGCATACCTCTCTGTTCGGGTCGATAGGCAAGCCGGCCCACCGGAAAATTACCGCGTTGAGTTTCAATTCAGTGCGGATAGAGACTTGATAGGGAATGTAGTTGAAATTTCGGCGTTCCTCGCCAATCTCCACAACCTCGACTTGCCAGCAGTTATCCCTCATGGATGCCCCAGCACATACGGCAAGTGCGCGGTGCTTGTCGATGTTGTTCAGGGTATGGAGACGCCAAAGGGGGTGCTTGATGTGATCGTGCCTAGCCATCGTCGGCTCAGTCGGTGCGAACGGCTGGAACGTATCAACGCAAACCTGGGCGATCGGGGGCATGCATCCGATCAATTCTTTCCGCTTCTTTCTGTACTTAGCGGCGTCTTCGAAAACAGGGAAGGCGGAGTTTTTGATTTGCGGGGTTGTCATGCCGGGGGTGTGGTGCCTAGCGACGGCCAGAACGACGTGGTCCAGGGCGGCCCGCAAATTGAAAAGGCAGTCTCCCACAATGACGCTGAAGCGTGCCGGACTATCGGATTCCCGGTTAATTCGGAATCTGCGGGGCTGGCATCCGTAGTGGAGCGGCTCCGGCGGTGGTTCCGGATCTGGCTCGTCAACGATGCCATAGGGTTCAGTCTCTGCCCAAGCTCGGCACTCTACCTCGAAGCAATTAAGGTGTTCGCGCGCCCGCTGTAGTTTCAAGACGTAGCTTGGATCGCTCATAAAACGCCTAAATGCGCGAACCGACGCGGTGCTAGTCGCTCATATTACCGTTGCCCCTCGAAACGTGCCGCGCAACCGTGCTGGAGAGCGGCCCTCGCCTTGGTGGCGCAGCAGCCTTATACCTACCCTGCCGTAAGGAACCGCCACGCGCGGATTGGGTTCGATTCTCCTTCTCTCCACTTATTCGTATCCCATTGCCTATAAACAGTATACGGCGATAAAGGCAATGGGATAACGAACTTTATGGAGATGTCGACTCCGCCTGCTTGGCGACCGCTACCTCAGTTTGCCGGGCCAAGACCAGTTGGTGTTGGTTGGAGTGACCGGTTGCATCGGAAATGTGACAGCCTGCGAGGTCTTGGCGGATGTTTGCCGTACCCGTCCGATAAATGTTGGTATTGCAACGCGTCTCGCTTCCCCAGCTTTATGAGACGCATGCTATTCTGCGATCGCCTCGCCCGTCACGGCCTCATAGGGGTTAGCTTTCGCCAACGTCCTCTCTTTGGCCTTTGTGCCCGGCATGATTTCAAAGCGAGGGTCGAAGTCGACCATCGTCGCAGCGAGTTGCTTCAAGACGCCTGCGTCACCTTGCACTTTCGCGGTTCCGTCAGCAATCTGCGATTCGAGAGTTTTTGCACCCATCATAGTCTGCTCCAGATCCGAGCGATTGATGGTGAGCGTCAGGTCGGGCTTGTCAGCGAGGAATCCCTGGATGTTCGTAAGCGTGGCGTTCTCCAACTCGATCAGAAACTTCTCGCCATTGTCCGGCGTGATGAGGTTGATCGTGATCCGCATGCCCTCGGCCTTGCGGCTGTCCATGCGGATGCCAAGAAAGTTGAGGAACAACTCAGTGGACATCGCCCGGATCACATCGGGGCTGCTCGAATCGACCGCCTCTCCCTGCGGAATTCCCGACCTGAGTTCGTAGGCGGCAGCGAGGTAGCTATTCCGCAAGCCGGGATTCTCCTGCTGATATCCGATCTGCTCAAACACATCGGCCAGCAGGTCCTTGGCTGCCTGATTCTGCGGCTCAGCCTGCACCAGCTTGTTGAGTATCTCCTGGGCGTGCAGGTACTTGCCTTCATCATGAAGTGCCCGACCCCGCTCGAGGATCTTCGCCGCGCCGCCCATCATCTCCACATAGAGAGGCGCGGAGTCGCTCGGCGATAGCGGAATAAGAGTTGCCGGGTTGCAATCCCAAAACCCGAGAAAGCGTTGGATGACGCCGCGGCTGTTGTGTTGAGGAGAACCGTGATAGCCCCGGCAGTCCCACTTGGCCAGGATGCTCTTCGGGACTTCATAGACGTTGTGAATCTCGTTGATGGTCACGCCCTGGTTGGCAAAGTGCAGTACCTGGTTGTTCATATGGGCATAGAGGTCGCGCTGGCCGCGGAGCACCTCCTGAATCCGCGCGTTGCCCCAGCGCGGCCAATGGTGCGAGGCGAACATCACCTCGGCCTCCAGGCCGAAACGGTGGAGCGCCTGGCTGATGTACTTTGACCAGTTCAGTGGATTGCGCACCGGCGCGCCGCGCAAGGTGTAGACGTTATGCAGCGACGCGATGACGTTCTCGGCCATCCAGAGTGCTTTCATCTTGGGGATATAGGTGTTCATCTCCGTGGGTGCTTCAGTGTTCGGCGTGTCCTGAAAAACCATCGTGATGCCATCGACCTCAATTTCTTCGATGTCCTTTTCGACAAGCCTGGACGGAGCGATCAATCCAATACCACCGCGTGACACCGCCTGGCCGAGCCCCTGGCCGACGTACCCATGCGGACTGGCGGGAAGCAGGAGGCCGTATTGGTAGAATAGTCGCCGGTTCATGGCGTTGCCGGCGTAGACGTTCTCGGCAATCGTGTGCTCCATGAAGTTGCGGGGAGCAATGATGGGAACCTTTCCGGATCTGACATCTGCTTCGTCGACGATCCCCCGTACGCCGCCCCAATGATCTCCGTGCGAATGAGAGTAGATCACGGCAGAGACCGGGAGGCCTTCGCCGACGTGCTCCTGGAACAGCTTCCACGCCGCGCGAACCACTTCCGCGCTCACCAACGGGTCAATCACGATCCAGCCGGTCTTGCCCCGAACGAATGAGATGTCGGAGAGGTCGAAACCGCGGACCTGGTAGATGCCAGGGACCACCTCGTACAACCCGTAGTTGTTGTTCAAAACGGACTGGCGGTGCAGCGAAGGATGAATGCTGTCGAATTCGTCTTGTTCTTCCAGAAACTGAAACCGCTTCATGTCCCAGGCGACATGGCCGGCGTCCGCCATGATCTTGAGATCCTTCATGGGAGCAATGAAGCCCTTCTTCTGCTCGTCAAAATCTCTTTTGTCGGCAAACGGAAGTGTCGCCTTTGATTGCTTGAGTACGTCGATCGTAAATTCCGAAGGTGCTTTGCCCTTGGGATGAAAATGTCCTTTCAGCGGGGCTGGCTGTTGGGCGCGTGCGATCCCTTCATCAAAAACCAAATTGCCAGCTACGGC
The DNA here is from genome assembly GCA_031403315.1 of Planctomycetota bacterium. Taxonomy (GTDB): domain Bacteria; phylum Planctomycetota; class Planctomycetia; order Pirellulales; family Lacipirellulaceae; genus DASYDU01. Next base: position 1,502 of record JANNTD010000468.1, on the reverse strand, counting down.
GAAAGCGGCCCCCGCAGCGGGTAGTGTCTGTATGAATTGTCGTCTTGTTGTCATCACTTGCTCCGGAATTGAGACGTTTATCTGCTAAAGGGCGTGGCTTCTGCCGAGCCATAAGATACCCGAAAAGTCACATGACGTGTGCCATCGAGCACATCGCACTGCCTTTGGCGGCGTTGACCGCGCTGTGTTTCTTGCGAATTCTTACACGGCCTAGTCGAATAGGCAATTTGTATACTGGGCAATTAGCAGCATTGCTCCCGAATCAGGCAAAGGCCCATGACAAATCGAGTGGCTGTTCATGCTCAAATGCTTACCTTCGCACGCAATTCGCGACCACTCTCCGTAATTCCTTAGTGTGGCGGTGCCCGTTGCTATAAATCTCATCCCGGCACGATCCTTGGACGACGGCGTGATCGTCCTTATGTAGAGAAGAAAAACGGCGACAACTTATCGGGAATTAGTTTGTCGGCATGCCAACTAGTCGCCGCCGAATTTCGCTGTCCCAGCTTCGCAGTCCCGCCAGGAAAAGTTCCACTGACGTCCTGTTGCCTCCGCTCACTTGCGTCGCTTAGCGGCCCTCAAGAGCACTTCCCTAGCCCATGTAGACGTGTCTTGGCCTGCTGCTGCGTCCAGCGCTGCCCGCTGGTCCTCGGTAAGCCGGATACGTAGCTCGGCCGCCTTGCGCTCTTCTGGGGGCTTAGGCGGACGCCCTCGCTCTCGTTTGGTTTCCATGCCTTAAATGTAGCAACGAAAATACTTCCGTCAACCCTTGACGGGCCTATTATTTGTTGCTGCGATAAATGCAGACAAAGAAACCCCGGTCAGTGCTGAAACACTGGCCGGGGCGAACTACAACCGGCATTCGCTGATTGCCACTAGGCAAAGTCAATCATAGCGAAAGCCCCAGTCCTGGGGAAGTTTCGCTATGATTCTGGCAACTTGTGAACACTCTTGGAAAAAGAACGGTGTTGATCTTCGCGGCAATCCCTCGATCCGCATGGGAGTGCGCCGCATGAGGCGGTTGACGAATGCTTTCTCCAAGAAATGGGAAAACCACGAAGCGATGATGAGCCTGTACTTCGTCGTCTATAATTTCTGCAAGGTTCACGGTACGCTGAAGACAACGCCAGCCGTCGCCGCTGGTCTGACCGATCATGTTTGAAGCGTGCAAGAGTTGTTGACGAAAGCTGGCGACGACGTGGTGTGAAAGGTGGCTGTGATAGAATAAATGTGCTGGCGCACGGTTTGGCCACCGAAGTCTAGACTTTGCGGCAAATGCTAGCGCGCATCATGGCTTCGTAATGAGGAGATGAAAATGTCCTGGCGAGATTCCCTAGTTCGGCCTACCCCAGAATATCTCGGCGTTCATCTGGTGCGTCAGGGTAAGTCTGTTGGTTCTATTCAGTTGAAAGGAACTGAACATGGGAATTGCTCGTTCACCGTGTAGCTGAGGCAGCGGCGGCTGGGGTGACCTGGTCGTCGAAGCCTGCCGAAGCGAAGGC
>JANNTD010000467.1:0-24337 GCA_031403315.1 Planctomycetota bacterium | reverse complement strand
GCATTGACACCCGCTCTGGGAAGACTGATCGGCGTCGAGTTTGATACGACGAGTCGCGAGTTTGACGTCACGGTCACGGAAAGCTGGGCCGGCGTCGACAACGTCCTGCTACAGATCACGGGCGTCGCGGCTGGCGACCTGAATGGAGACGGACTCGTCAATAGCGGCGACTACACCGTGGTCCGCAACAATCAGCAAACGGCCCAACTCTATAACGCGAACGGCGAGGTAAACGGCGACGGGTTCGTCAATCTCGACGATTTCCGGGCAATCAAGACGCTGATCGCAAATGCCGGCTCGGGCAGCCTGTCAGGCGGCGGCGTGCCCGAACCGTCTAGCTTGGCCCTGACGCTTATCGTGGCTGCCGCGGCGGCTGGAATATCTGGCTTGCGGAGGAAGCCTGGAAGCGTTCCTCGGCTGCCGTCGCTGCTGTTGGCGGTATTCACGTTGGGAGTGTCGCTGACGAGCGTCTCGGAATCAAAGGCCGAGTTGCTCGCGTACGATCCATTCGCGATCGGTGCCAATCCGGCAGCGGGTGAGTACACAGAGGGCCTGCTCGTCCCCCAGAATCCGACCATTGGCCCGGCCAATCCCTCGTTCTTCAGAGACCCGTGGACCCTCGGCTCAGCGGGCCAGACAGTGCAAGCGACCAGCATCAATTATTTGGGATCGCCCTCGATCGGCGGGTCCGTCAACGGATTTGGGCGGTCGGAACGCTATCTCACAAATGCTTGGACCGATGCCACCGAAGGCACTTTCTACATCGGCTTCGAGGTCAACTTCGGCAGCACGCCTGATGGCAACATGGGTTACCGAGCCGTGGAATTTTTTCCGCCCGACGTCGTCCCCGGCGAGAATCGCATCGGCGACATTGGCTACAACCAGTTCTTTAGCACGTTCGGTGCCCCACAGCAGTCGCCGCTCACGGCCAAGATCCAATTTAACATCGGCCCTCAGCAAATCGTCATCGGCGCGCCCGAATCCTACAACGAGGACGGCGTAACCCATCTGATGGTGCTGAAAGTCCAGCTCAGCACCGTAGCGAACAGCGATACGGTCTCGCTGATCCTCGATCCCACTAGTTCGACCGAGCCCGATTTGCCAAATAATACTGCGACCGGCTTCAACTTCAATCTCGGTTCAATCGGATCAGCCAGCTTCGGGAACGGCGCCGGACCGACAACGGTCTTCGATGAGATTCGCGTCGGTACCACATTTCTCGACGTGATTCCCGAGTTGCCCCTGCCGGGTGACACCAATGGCGACGGCTTTGTCGACATCGTCGATTTCAACTCGATTGTCGCGCACTTGAACTTGACTGGACAGTCAACGTTGAACGGCGACGTGGCCGGCGCCGATGGCAAACAAGGTGCCGACGGTAAGGTCGATTTGCGGGACATCCAGCTGTGGAGAAAGAATCGGAGCGACCTGCCGCCGGGAGCCGGCGCAGGATCTCTCGCCGGCGCAGGTGTTCCCGAACCGACGAGTTTAGTGTTGGCGCTATCCCTGGTCATCGGCTGGATCGGCCTGATGCGCCGGACTCGTTGACCTCGGCAACAACGGTAGAGGATGCGAAGTTCCATACGCGAATACCAGACGGTGATTAGATCGGAACGCGGTTACCGCGACCGCTAACCAGTACCCCCTAAGTACGGAATCCCAGGAGAGGGAATCATGTTCAATCAAGTCAAACGCTCGAAGCGGGGCTTTACGCTCGTGGAGCTTTTGGTGGTCATCGCGATCATTGGCATCTTGGTGGCGCTCTTGTTGCCGGCGATCCAAGCCGCCCGCGAAGCGGCCCGCCGCAGCCAATGCAAAAACAGTCTCAAGAACATCGGCTTGGCATGTCTCAACTTTGAAAACACGCAGAAAATATTCCCCACCGGCGGGGCAACCTGGGGAGTAAGAATTGAAGACTACATCGAACCGGAACCGCCGGCCGTTGGTGGCAAGCCGATCGCAATTGAGAAACTCGGCTTGGGTTGGGGATTCCAAATCCTGCCCTATCTGGAAGAGAATGCGATGCACGACATCGCGACCACGGATGCGCTGCGAGACGTCGTCGTGCCAATCATGATTTGCCCATCCCGGCGAGGAGTAACGCGAAACCCTGGCAACAGCTCGGTGTTGAGCGACTACGCTTCTGTCCACCCTTGTTCAAAAATATTGTCCACGGATGCGGCGCCGATCAATCTAAGTACGGTTACTTACGGCATCGCGCGCGACAATTTCTACAAGCCTAACGCTCCTAATATTCAACCTGGGTCTGGCCCCACAGGTTCGCCACCAGCTTTGAACGGCGTGTATGATGGCGTGATTGTGCGTGCGTCTTGGCGCCGAAACGCCACCCAGACAGGTGCGCCAGGGATCGAAGGGACATACGTGCCCGGCAACCCCCGCCCCACGAAAGTAGCCAAAATCATCGACGGCTCATCAAAAACTTTGTTGATTGTTGAAAAGTACACGCGACCTGATTTCTACCCCGGCGGCACGCCTTCCGACGATACGGGCCTGACCGACGGTTGGGACCCGGATATCGTACGTTGCACTTGCATACCGCCACTGAGCGATGGCGACGTGAATCCTCCATTTACAGGAGGAATCGGCGAAAACCCCGGTACCAACAACATTTGGGAGATATTTGTCTCCGGTTCGGCTCATACTGGCGGAATGAACGCCGTGTTTGCCGATGGCAGCGTTCGCACGGTTAGCTACGACATTGAACTTCACGTATTCAATGCCCTCGGCACCCGTAACGGCACGTCCGCCGGCGCCGCCGGACCGACCGATCCGGAAACCACCTCGACCGAAGGAGTCAACTGATTTCGGTCGGACGATTGGACGGTTGTAAGTTCGCCGCCCGCCGCGGAACAGCGGTTGATTGGGCGATTGAGGGGCAGACGAAGGAAGAGGTCGATTAGCGATGCCTGATTCTCGCTTTCGCGGCAGGGCTCTGCGGCAACTTAGTCCTCGTTGGCTCGCGCCGGTGATTTCGATCTCCGTCGCGTTGTCGTGCGGCCCGATGCTCGCGCAAGTCAATGTCACCGTCAACGCCGGCAATGTGCTGGCGACCATGCCGGATGTAGGCATTGGTCTGCACACGTCGGTCTACTCCAATAATTTCGCTCAGCCGACGTTGCCCGCCGCCATCGGGGCGGGCGGCATCCAGATGCTCCGCTTCCCAGGCGGGAACTACGCCGACATCTATCATTGGAGCAGTCACACTGCCACGCCCGGCGGCTACGCGGCCTCCGCCTCCCACTTCGGCAATTTCGTCGATCTTTTGATGGACGGCTCCGGCGCCACAGGCATGGTCACCGTCAACTATGGCAATAGCCATCTCGGAACGATGCCCGGTCAACCGAAAGAAGCCGCCGCCTGGGTCGCTTATGCCAACGGCGACCCGAACAACTCGCAAGTCATCGGAGTCGACGACGAGGGAAACGACTGGCGGACCGTCGGATATTGGGCGACCCTCCGCGGCATGACCTCGGCCCAAAACCCCGACAACCAGTACGACCGCTTTGCCATCAACCACGACGCGCCGCTCGGCATCCAGTACTGGGAAATCGGCAACGAACTCAACGGCAACGGCTACTATGGCAGCGACTGGCAGGATTGGCAGTACGATCTGCACGCACCGTACACGGGCGGCGTCTCCTGCGGAACGGGTTGCACCAATTACCCGAACCGTGTCGGTGATTCGCGCCTGTCTCCCACCGCCTATGGCCAGAATTTCATTCAGTTCGCCGACGCGATGAAAGCGGTCGACCCGACCATCAAGGTCGGCGCAGTGCTCGTCGGAACAGGACTGGGCAATACTGGCAGCCCGGCCACGAATTGGGACACCAACGTGATGTCGACGGCCGGAGAGTACATGGACTTTGGCATCTATCACTGGTACGTGAACGACGGATCCGGCGACGATACGTCACTCGTGCTGAACGCGACCGACGACCTCCCCACGGAATTCAACCTCCTGCGCAATCGGATGAACACGTACATCCACCCCGGCGCGTCGGACGAGATCGAAATTCACATGACGGAATTCGGGTATTTCGGCACCGTGAACCAGCCGGCAATCAACGGCGTGTTTGCCGCTAATACTTATGCCACCGCGCTACAGGATGGCCTCACGAGCGTTCACTGGCTGGAGCTAAACAAGACTACTTATCTTGGCGACGGCGCCCCCGTGTTAGGACCTGCTTACTATGGCATTCAAGTTTTCAGCCACGTCGCCGAGGCCGGTTCCGAATTCGTGCAATCAACTTCATCGAGCGGCGCGGTAGAGGTCCACTCCACGGTGTTGCCAGACGGTCGCGTCGGTGTATTGATCGCCAATTTGAATTCGTCGGGCAGTTCGACGGTGAACGTCGACGTCGCCGGAGTGGAGCTCGCCGAATCGGGCACACAATGGTTGTACGGCGTGAATCAGACGACTCCGCTCGAGACGGTCATCTCCGCTGGGCTAGGCAACACTTTTTCCGTGGCGGTTCCCTTCCAATCGATCGTCGCGCTGGTGCTCGATGCGGCGCCAATGCTCGATGGCGACTTCAACAGCGACGGCATCGTCGACGCGGCCGACTACACCGTCTGGCGCAACGGCTTGGGCTCGACGTACACGCCAGAAGACTACGACCTCTGGAAAGCGAACTTCGGCGCCGGCGCGGGCTCTGGCTCGATTGCGGTGAGCGTACCGGAAACGCCGTCGCTGCTCCTCGGCTTGGCGGGTCTGCTGGCCGGAGTGGTTTTCTGCCGCCGTGTCGGCTAGTGCGAGCTTCATTTAGCTCTAGCGCCCTCTAGAGAACGCAGGTAAAGTGGGTTCACCGAAAAGGAGGTGAGCCGCATGGATGCTTATTCGAAGGAGTTCCGCCGGGACGTGCTGGCGGCTTGTGACGCGGGTGGAGGAACACGAGAAGTCGCGTTGCAGTTCGGCGTCTCCGAATCGTGGGTCCGCCGCGTGAAGCAGGAGCGCCGCGAGCAAGGCAAGGTAGCTCCCCAGTCGACCCGCGATCGGCGCAAGTCGTGGGAACCGCACGCGGCGTGGCTGTTGGCCAAGTTAGACCAGCAGCCCGACATCTACCTGCGTGAGTTGCAAGTCGCCGCCCAGGAAGAACTCGGCTGGAAAGTCTCCGACGTGACGCTCAGCCGTGCCTGCCGCGTGCTGCGTCGCACGCGAAAAAAAAGACGCGTGTCGCGTTCGAGCAACAACGCGAAGACGTCGCGGAGGCTCGTCGCCAGTGGGCCGCAGAGCAACTCTCGATCGACCCCGACCGAGCCGTCTTCGTCGACGAGACGTGGGCCAAGACCAACATGACGCGTACTTACGGTCGCAGTCCACGGGGCGCGCGGCTGATCGCCCGAGTGCCCTACGGACGCTGGGAAACGACGACGTTCCTGGGCGCGATGCGTGCGACAGGATTCGTCGCACCGCTCTGCGTGGAAGGCGCCATCAATGGCCGCGTGTTCTTGGCGTGGGTCCAGCAGCAGTTGGCCCCCTCACTCCACGAGGGCGACGTCGTGGTGATGGACAACCTCTCCAGCCACAAGACGCCGGGCATCGTGGCGGCCATCGAAGCCGCCGGCGCCCAAGTCCGCTACTTGCCTCCTTATTCGCCCGATCTCAATCCGATCGAACTGGCCTTCAGCAAGTTCAAGAAGCTGCTCCGCGACGGTGCCCAGCGGACCACCGAGAAACTCTGGAACCTCTGCGGCAGCGTCCTCGGTCTCTTCACCGAAAGCGAGTGCCGAAATTACTTCCGACACTGCGGATACCGCTACAGTTAGAGGAAGACCGCACTAGCACAGGAATTTGTGCCAAATCGCCGTCGCAATTTCTGCGGCCCGGCTGGAGCGGATCGCCCGTTTGTAGATTCTTGTAGATACTTGTCCGTGGGCGAACGGCCGATTCTTGGCCGAATGGTTGACGGTTTTGACCGCCCAAACTATTATGGAAGCGGAGCTTTCAGGGAAGCTGCATGATTGGTGTCCGTCCTGCGGGCTGGCCGATTTAGTCGGTTGCCTAACTTGGGATCACATCTCGAACACCGATCAAGTCAACTGCAGGACGACGCTCGTCGGCACTTATGAAATTGCATCTCGGGCTTAGTTCGCGCTTGGTCGGCCTCTGTCTGTGCGCGCTCGGTTGCGCCTCATCCGCATGGGCTGCGGCGAAGCCCAACATTGTCGTGATCATGTCCGATGACGCGGCATACAGTAACTTCGGCTTCTCTGCAGCGCTAAACAATTTATCCACGCAGATTGAAACACCCAACCTGGATGCGTTGGCGCAACAAAGTATTGTCGCTTCGCAGGCGTATGTTGCTTCACCCCTTTGCGCTCCGACTCGTGCCGGTCTGCTAACGGGTCAGTATCAGCAACGCTACGGATTTGAAGAAAATCTCGCAAATACCTTTGCAGCAGCGGGCACTCAAGGGCTGACCGCTCAACAAACCACCATCGCCCAGCGTCTAAAGCCCCTCGGCTATACCACGGGAATCATTGGGAAGTGGCACCAGGGCTTTGTGAGCGGTCTGAACCGGCCGCTGGATAAGGGATTCGACGAATTCTATGGCATGTTGGGCGGCGGACGAAACTATTTCTTGCAGAACACCCAAGAACAGGGAGTTTGGAAGAACAACCAATTTTACGAGAGCCAATATCGTCTGGAGGGAGATCCCAGCAAATACGATCCGGTGAATGGCCGCTATTTCACCGACGCGGTGGGCGAAGAGGCCGTGGACTTCATCAATCGGCATGCGGACGACGAAAACCCGTTCTTTCTGTACCTTCCGTTTACGGCGCCTCATGAGCCGTTTCAGGCAAAGCAAGTGGATCTCGACCACTTCGCACATATCACCAATTCCAACACGCGCTACATCGCCGCGATGACCTACGCGATGGACCGTTCCATTGGCGAAGTGCTCGGCGCGATCGATGCGAATGGCGTCGACGACAACACGATTGTGCTGTTCATGAACGACAACGGAGCGGTAAGTTATATCGGCAACCCACCGTTTCGAGGGCATAAGGGCACGACGTGGGAAGGTGGCATCCGCGTGCCGATGTTGATTAAGGGCTCCGGCCTTGAACCCGGCGTCTACGACGGACCAATCACGATGTACGACCTGCTGCCGACTCTGGTGAACGCGGGCGGCGGCGACGCCTCGGCGTTCGCGACGGATGGATACGATGTGATGCCCTATCTGACTGGAGAAGCTACCGACGATCCAACCAAGGTCAGATTTTGGCGCTCGTTCGACACATTTGCGGTTCGCCAGGGTGACTGGAAGTTCACGAATCGTTTCACCAGTGCGACGGGAGCCAACCCCGTCTATCTTTTTAACATTGAGACCGATCCCCATGAAGACGTCAACGCTGCCGCCGCGCATCGCGACATTGAGGCGGAGCTGCTGAGCGAGCTAACCCATTGGGAAGCAACCATGGAGAAGCCCAAATGGGGTGCGATCGGTACGTTGAATCAAAACGTGTTCGACCATTTCGTGTTTCGCAACGATCAAGCCGCAACTACCATTTGGAGCGCGACCGACGCCTGGCAACAGACCGGCACGACCACCAATGTGACGATGACTCGCGGCGACGCCTACGCGAACAGTGTTTTTGAATTCGCCGTTCGCAACGATGCCAACTACACCGCCACAAATGATATGACACGGCTGACGCGGCAGACTTTCATGCTCAATCAGTTTCGGTTGACCGGCAACTTCACCGGTGCGACCAGCCACCAAGGGACCATCAACGGCAACGCCGTGCTGTTCGTAAAAAGCCTGACCGGTCAGTTGCCGAGCGTTTTGTTGGATGCCACGGCGAGCGGCACACCGGCTGGCTTTACCTTCGAGATTCAGAATGAACTGCAATTGCTGGACGACTTTGAAATCAAAGGGAACGGCACGCAAAACTTTGTAATCAGTGGCAGTATCCGCGATTTCTACGTTCCGACGGCCCCGGCCAGCGTTGTTCCGTTGATCACCGTGCCGCACAATGTACGCAAAACAGGTTCCAGCCACGTGACCCTCACTGGCAATAACACCTTCGGCGGAAAGCTGTCGATCGATCAAGGCGTGGTCACGGTCAACGGTCCGTCGGCCGCGATCAATGGTGCCGAGGGCATCGAAATTAGCAGCGTCGGAAGTCTCACTCTCCAAAGCGGTACGATCGCTGTCGATTGGATCAATAAATCTGCCGGTGGCACGTTCAATTTCAACGGCGGCTTGCTAAAGGTCATCGACTTCACTGGCAACCTGACCAACAACGGTGGGACCTTTTCGCCAGGTGCCTCACCGGCACTCAGCAGCGTCAGTGGGATTTTTTCACAAACTTCCGGCACCCTGTTGATTGAACTCGGTGGCACAACCCCGGGAACTGCCTTCGATCGGGTGATGGTCGGCGGGGCGGCCTCGCTCGGCGGCACACTCGACATCGATCTGGTGAGCGGTTTCGTGCCCACGCGCGGCCAGACGTTTCAATTTCTCGCGGCCGCGGGCGGCGTCAACGGCATGTTTGCCAACACTTTGTTTCCGGCGCTGCCCGGCGGCTTGACTTGGAACCTGGTCTACAATTCGCACGTCGCTGCTTTAGTCATTGGACCGGCAGGTGGACTCGGCAGCTTCTTGCCGGGCGACTACAACCAAGACGGAAATGTCGACGCAGCCGACTACACTGTCTGGCGCAATGCGCTCAACACGAGCAGCATGATCGCCGACGGAAACGCCGACGGCGCCGTGACGGCGGCCGACTACCAAATCTGGAAATCGGCCTACGGGCTGTCGAGCATTGGCGGCGGCGGCGCCAGCATCGTCCGGGCCGTGCCCGAGCCATCGGGGCTGCTAATCTGGCTGGGCGGAACGTGCCTGCTGTGGGCCGCCGGGACTGCTTGCCGAGTGCGGTCGCGTTCGTCGGCCACGCGTGACTAATCACCCCCAAATCCGGCCTAAAATTCTGAGGCGAGCAATCCATGCGGTGAGCCGGGGCCGTACTGTTAGAGATCGGCGGCCGCCGATTTCTGGCGTGCAAACGCCATCCTCCACCGAATAGTTGATTTTCCAGCAATCTACATTACAATCAAGCTCGCCGAGCTTGGGGGTTGCTCAACAATCTTTTCTGGCGGTGTTCTAACTGCGTTTGACGGCCATCCTCGGCCGGAGAATTGTGGAAAATACAAATCCAAGGGAGTTTATGCGTCTAGCCGCTTATGCACATTGCGCGCCCGCGTGCCGGATCGTCGCTCGAACGCTTCGTATGATTATGTTGGGCGTCGTGATTGCGGCGCTCAATGGCAACGCAGATACTGCGGTCGCTGTTGCACCCCCCGTCACTACCGGAAGATTGCGGGTCGAATTGGAGCGCGTCGTCAACCGCCCGTTGTCGAGTAGCTTGAGCATTCCAACCGTCGGATTGGCCTTCGCGCCCGACGATTCGGGCCGAATGTTTCTTTTGGAGAAGGGTGGCACGGGAAGTTTTCCAGGCCCCGCGCGAATCCGCGTCTTGCAGAACGGCACCTACAGCACAATGCTCGATCTCACGTCGGAAGTCTCTTTCGGCAATGAGAACGGCTTGCTCGGGATGGCCTTTCACCCGGGATTCGCCGACCCAATTAGCCCCGGTTATCGCAAGCTTTATACCTACCATTCGGTACCCGTCGATGCGGGTGCCGTGGTGGATTTCAATTCGAGCCCGTTCACCGAATATCACAATCTCGTCACCGAGTGGCAGGTCATGGCGGACAATCCCAACGAGGTCGATGTAAGCACTCGCCGCGAGGTCTTTCGAGAAGCACATTACATCCAGCACAATGGGGGTACGATCGAGTTTGGGCCGGATGGCTATCTTTACGGCGCAATTGGCAATCCAGGCGGCAGCACCGCAAAATATCTTGCCAGTCAGGACAAGTCGAACCTGCTCGGCAAGGTATTCCGCATCGATCCCCTCGACCCCAGCTTGACGCCCTCGAGCCCGAACGCGACCAGTGCCAACGGAAAATATCGCGTTCCGGCCGACAATCCGTTCGTCAGCGACCCAGCTGCGCTTGACGAGATTTATGCGACCGGGTTCAGAAATCCGTTTCGGTTTAGTGTCGACCCCGTGTCAGGCAAAGCTTTCGTTGGGGACGTGGGACAGGGCGCCACCGAGGAAGTCGACGTAGTCACCTCGGGCGGCAACTACGGCTGGCCGTACCGCGAAGGGAACGGAACCGGCGTGATCTCGTTGCCGAACCCTGCGCCGACTTTGGTCGCGCCGATCGCCGAATACCCCAATCCCGCAGGTAGTGTTGGCGCGGCAGTCATTGGCGGCTACGTCTATCGCGGATCGATCCCCGCGTTGCAAGGGAAGTACATCTTTGGCGACTTCAGCACCAGTTTCTTTAACGGCACGGGAAAATTATTCTTTTCCGAGCCGTTCGACGCAGAGGGAAATCTCAAGGATCCAGCCAACATTCGGGTCCAGCAAATCCTGACTGCACCCGCCACCTGCGCACAGACCCTTAACGCCAGCGTCGGTTGCTCGTTCGACAGTGCGCTGCTTTCATTTGGCGTCGATCATGACGGTGAACTTTATGCCCTAGGAAGTTCCAGCAACAAAGCAGTGGTCTACAAATTCACCGATGCATACATTCTGCCCGAGGGCGATTACAACGAAGACGGCGTAGTCGACGCGGCTGACTACACGGTCTGGAGAGACACGCTTGGCAAGACCGTTACCGCCGGAAGCAATGCGAACGGCGGTGGCAGCGGCATCGTCGACCTCAATGACTACGAAATCTGGAGGCAGCACTTTGGCGAGTCGATCGCCCTCGGTTCCGGTGGCGGAGGTAATGCGCAACTTGCCGTGCCCGAGCTTTCCTGCGTCATGCTGACATTGGAAATCATTGGTCTGATCGCGTCTGCCCACAGGTGGCGTCGGTCTGCGTAAATTGGGCAGTTGGCAGATCGCGGCTGACCGCTCCTTGCCCCTTGAAATCCCGGGATTGACGCGTACCTTCGCAAATTAGTTTGACACGATCGTAGTGCAGAATTATGGTAAAGTAGTAACCACAATCCTCCCCACGAAGGGTTTTCGGCAACATAATCTGCAGAATGTCGCAGCAAAAAGATGTTGCCGCCCAGTCAGTCCAACAAGCAATTCTCTCTCTGGCCGCGAACTAATGCTGTCTGCTTAACGCCGGATCGACGCCCAGGCTTCTTGGCCTGTCATGCAGTCTGACTGCTGCGTCCGGCGATCCATCGCCTCGCTTCCACGGCGGTGATGCGCGCGATTTTGCGACTCGTCCATTCGGTCGCGGACTCGCGCTGTCACTTCTCCCGACTCGGTCGGAGAGGCTTGAGCGGCTGACATGTTTTCAACGCACCAATGATACACCACATATGAAGAACTTTCTTCGCGCATCCAAGCTCCGCCCACAGTGGGCGATTGCCGCAATCGCCGCGCTCTGGTTGTTCAGCAGCGCAACGCCGAGTCGCGCTCAGAATCCGCTCGGGATTTTCTCGCCCGTCGAATTGAACCCGTCCCTGCCCTATCGCGTCGAGCTTCACGAATACTCGCTGGGCGCTGCCGCTGTGCCGACCCTCCACTCCTACGCCGTTGGCCACTACGGGAACAAATGGCTGATGATCTCAGGACGCACCAACGGGCTGCACGGATTCGACGTCGTCTTTCCAGACCAGAACTTTCCCACCCAGTTTCAAAATCGAGAAGTCTGGGTGCTCGATCTTGCCGCCAAGCAGAGCTGGCACCGCTCGCTGAGCGATGCCAGCTCGGGTTTGACCAACGCCCAGATCGTTTCACTCGCCGCGACCAACAATCAGTTCTACGACAAAGGTGATACCCTCTACGTCACAGGCGGCTATGGAGTCCAAGCTAACGGCGTCGATTTCGGCACGTTTGACGCGCTGTCGGCGATCGACATGCCGGGGCTCGGCGACTGGGTGATGAACGGCATTGGCTCGGCGGCCGACCATATCCGCCAAATTCACAATCCCGCCTTCAAAGTCACCGGCGGCGCCATGCACGAAATCGATGGGAGGACGCACGTCATCTTCGGCCAAGACTTTGACGGCGTTTATTCTCCCTTTAGTGAAGGCACCTACACCAATCAGGTCCGCAGTTTCAACATCGTCGACGACGGCACCAATCTCAGCGTGCAAAACATTTCGTCGACGTCGCCCGACGACAACTATCGACGCCGCGATTTGAACGTGGTGCCCACGATTCGCCCCGACGGTGTCGGCGGATTGGAAGAGGGATTGGTCGTGCTCTCCGGAGTGTTCACCCTGGCCGGCGACCCCTGGACTGTCCCCGTCGAAATCGACGCCAACGGGAATCCCTCCATGGCCGATCCCAACGATCCCGCCACCTTCCAACAGTCCATCAGCAATTACCACTCCGCCAAGCTCGGTTTCTACTCGGAAGCGACAAGCGAGATGCACGAAGTGCTCTTCGGCGGCATCAGTTTGAAGTATCTCGATCCCGTCACCCAATTGATCAAGACCGATGACAATCTGCCCTTCGTCAACGACATCACTTCGATTGCGATCGACGCCGACGGCAACTATTCGCAAAACCACCTCGGCTTCATGCCGGAGTTGTTCGACCAAAGGAATCGGCGACTGCGGTTGGGGACCAACGCCGAATTCCTGCCGGCCGATGGTGTTCCCACGTTCGAAAATGGCGTGATCGACTTCGACGCGCTCGCGGCGAAAACGACGGTCGGTTACATCTTCGGCGGCCTCATCGCCAGCGCACCGCACGTGAGGGGTAATCCCGGGCAGCTCTCCAGCGCGTCGAACCACATCTTCGAAGTGGTGCTGGTCCGTGTGCCGGAACCGGCCACATTCGCAATGGTGGCCGCCGGCGGTATAATCTGCGTTTTTCTGCGGCGGCGCCGCTAGACGCCGCCGGCCGACACAAGGAATCCGCCGCCATGCCGATGCCCACCCGCGGCGCTTTTACCCGCTTCGCATTCATGACTGCGCTGTGGCTGGCGGCCGCAGCCGCAGCCGTCTCCGCGCGCGGTGCCGATTACGTCATTCACATCAGCATCGACGGGCTCAATCCCCAATGGATGCAACAGGTGATCGACGCCGGCCGCGCTCCAACTCTCAAGCGACTGCAAGCCGAGAGTGCCTGGACCGCCAACGCCCGCACCGACTACACCCACACGATCACGCTTCCCAATCACACCTCGATGCTCACCGGCCGGCCCGTGCTCCAGCCGGAAGGCCTGCCGCCGGGCGTCTCCCACGGCTGGACGATCAACGACGTGCCGACGCTTGGCGCGACGCTCCACAACACAGGCAATCCCGCCGCCAAGTACGTCGCTAGCACGTTTGACGTCGTCCACGACGCCGGCCGCTCCACGGCGCTCTACACGTCGAAAGACAAGTTCATCATCTTCGACCAGAGCTACAACGAGACGACCGGCGCCGCGAATCCCCACGGCCGCGACAAGATCGACGTCTACTTCTTCCAGGACGATGGGCCGCCGAGCAATTCCGAAGGCATGAATCGCCACTTCCTCGCCGACATGGCCGCGAAACCTTTCAACTACAGCTTCGTCCACTACCGCGACACCGATTCGGCCGGCCACGCCTTCGGCTGGGGCAGCCCCGAATACTTGCGGGCGGTCGCCACGGTCGACGGCTATCTGGCCGACGTGATGCGTTTCGTCGAAACCGATCCCACGCTCAAAGGCCATTCGGCGATCATCGTCAACACCGACCACGGCGGCGTCGACACCAATCACAGCGAAGCCGAGCGATCGGTGAATTACACGATCCCGGTCTTCGTCTGGGGCGCCGGAGTCGGCCGCGGCGACTTGTATGCCATCAACCGCGACACGCGTACCGACCCCGGCGACACACGGCCCGAGTACGCCGCCGAACGCCAGCCGATTCGCAATGGCGACACCGGCAACCTCGCGCTCAAGCTGCTCGGCCTCGGCCCGATCCCCGGTTCCGTGATCAACGTCCGCCAGGATCTCCGCGTCACCGCAGTCGGCGACTTCAATCGCGACGGCCGCATCGACAACGCCGACTACACGATTTGGCGCGACACGATTGGCTCGACCACCGACCTGCGAGCCGACGCAAACGGCGATGGCTGCGTCGATCAGGCCGACGGCGACGCGTGGCGCGCCAATTTCGGCCAAGCTGCCGGCACCGAGTAGGGTGCGTCGACGGGCGGAGCTCGCTCCTACGGCCGCCAAAACGCCGCAGATTTCTGGTAGTGGGTCTCTTTGATTCTCGCCGGCGCTTGGTTTGGCACGGCGTTTGGTGGGTCAACTGCATCGCTTTGTTAGACGTTGCCACTGCATCCTATCCAGTGTGTCCATAACACGATTGGCGATGTCCATGCCAGAGGCACCCACCCCATCGTCCCATTCTCCGGTTGGGGCGAAGATTCCGACCAACAGCCCCAACGCCGACCAGTCCTGCCGGGCTACGCGCTCACGCAATGACCGCAACTCAGCGGCGAATTCTGCTCCCGTGTCGTGACCGCAAAACATGTTCATCGCCGAGTAGCCTGCGACGACCGCCGCCGCCTCGTCCAGCAACTGAAGTAGTTCGTCCACAGCCGCCATCGCTCAAACTCCCATTTACAGACTAATTCTAAAACTCAATCAAGTGCTTGGTTGGACAAGCAGCCCGATCGACTCCATACTTCCATGTTATCACTGTTGGCCGGTGGTGTATTAATGCTCATCGCCTTGTCGCAGTGGCTCGGCCGCCGCACCGGCTAAGCCTCCCACTGCTTGAGCCGATCCACCACGCGGAGCACATCATCGCGGCGCTTCTCGAACACGCCGAACAGCGCGATGATCAGCACGCCCGTCACGATGCCGGCGACCCACAGGATCCACGTCCGCTCCTGCTCGATCGCGGCATACCAGATGACCGTCATGATTGCCACCACGAGGAACGTAACCCCGAGATACAAGAACGCCCGCACGCGGAGCAGGATGCCGGCGAACACTCCGAGAATCGCCAAGCCCGCGAGCACCGCTGGCAGCCACGGCGCGTCGGCCACTCCGTTGATGAAGATGTCTGCCGTCGACGAGGCGTAAATCACGATCGCCGAGCCATAGCGCAGTGCGGCCGACTGTTCGGCCGAGAGCCGCGCTCGGTTGAGGTAACCGGCCACCAGGACACACAGCGCCGGTGGAATCAGCCAGAGTTGCGGATGCTCCGCGATGCTCAGCCCCGCCCGCTCGTGCAGCAAATACCACAAGCTGCCGTTCGCGGCGAGCGCCGCGAGTACTGCAAACCAAAACGACTTCCGCAGCGCGCTCACCGCCGCATAGAGCACTCCGATCGTGAGCAGTAGCAGCGAATAGTGGACTTCGCTCGACGTGACCCAAAACCCGAGTGCCGGCAACAGTGGCAAGAGTGCACCGGTCGTCGTCAGCGGATCGGAAAGCACCTTCTGCCGCCGCCGCTGGAAGAACTCGCCGAGCCCCACGCCCACGAACGCGATCACCATCACCACCAGCGGCCAGAACCGCAGGAACCAGCCGCTAAAGAGCCACGGCATCGTCACGCGAATGTGCAAGAACGTGAGTGCAAACAGAGCTTCCGCCGCGTAGACGTACGCCGTTCGACCACGCTCCGAGAGCCCCAACGGATCGCGCCCCGGCACCAGCGCCGCCGCGAGCGCCGCCACCGCGAGCCCCACCAAGGCAATCGCCACCGCCAACAGTGCGGGCCACGTGATCGGCACCGGCTGCTCGTGCGCGAATGCCATCACTTCGATGCCGAGCACCGCGATCAAAAGCACCGCCGCAATCACCGCCAGGAGCGGCACGAGAAGCTGCGCCGCGAGCGTCCAATCGTTTTCTCTTCGAAACAGCTTCACCAGCCCCAGCCCGTAGACGACCATCGTCGCCGCCAGTGCCACGATCGCCGCGACGATCCGATGCAGCCAAGGCGCCGGCATATCCGGCGGCAACCACGCCCAACCAACCGCGACCGCGAACAGCACGCCGAACACTAGCGCCGCGTATTGCAGCGGCGACCGCACCGCACCGCGCGCCAAGAGCCCGATTGCCAACGCCTCCGCTCCCACCGCATAGGCGGCAATCATCCGGTGCCGCAACTCCGGCATGCCGATCTCAATCCAGGCCACCAGCGCGAGCACGGCGACTGCAGACATGCCATTCACCGCGACTAACCAGGCATGTCCGCTTTCCCCTTGCGAAGCGGCGGGCACGCGCAACCGCGCAAACACCGACCCAATTTCGCTCCGCCGACTCCAGAGCAAACTCGTCACCAGCGAATACGCCGCCAGCGCCATGGCCAGCGCCCACTCGAACATCGGCGGCCGAAAGTCGAGTCCGTCCAAATACATACCGACCGCGGCGAGCCCCACCGTGTAGATGCACGCCACCGGCCACCGCGACCGCGGATCCCACCAACAAGCAACCGCCGCCACGACCGCCGCGCACCACGCGGCCCAACCGAGCGCGGTGCTCACTTCGATGAAGTTTCCCGAAAGATCGCCAACCAGCCGGCCAGCCGTCGTGATCAAAAACGCAACAACAATCGCCCATGCGACAAAACGGTGCAGCGCGATCCACCTGGACTTCACCGCGCACTCCAACGTCCGATGTTCAACCCACGCACTAATCACTGCCATCACCGCGGCGGCGATCGCATTGATCCACAAGAACTCAACCAGCTCGCCGCGTCCGCTCGTCGCGGTGAGTCGGTGCCCCTGGTCAATCCACCAAATGCAAACCGCGAGATTTGTCAGCACCGCAGCGATCCACATCGACCCACGGCCACCTTCATGCCAGGCGATCCACACGTTCCGCAAGCTGATCGCCGCTAGCGCGCCAATCGTCCACCACGGCGCGGCCGGATCGCCATCGAGCCCACGAAGTCCCAAGGCGACGGCGGCCAATCCAAAGACACGGGCCGAGGCCGCGGACCAAATGATAGGACTCGTCGAATCGCCGGCACTCGCAAGCAGGCGATTTGCGGCCAGCGTGACGATTGGCAAGAGCCACGCCGCCGCCGTCAACCCCACAAGCAGCGTGTGATAAGCAAGCCAATCGCCGGTATCCCAACGCAGGCTGGTGAGCGCGACCATCGCGACAATCGCTACCAGAAAAAATGCGACGATCGGCTGGTAGACCGTTCGTCGCCAATTCAACCAACACGCCGCGATCGTGGCCAGTGCGAGTGCGATCCAACCAGTCAGACTCCCAGCACGATCCAGCCAAAACTCACCGCTGGCAGGCTTGACCACCAGATGCAACACCGCGGGCAACAAGAAGGTGCCGCAGAACGCGGCCGCCAGCGCAGTCTGCGTCCGCAATAGCACTGGCTCACGTGGTCGCGTCTCTCCGAGACGCTAATCCGAATCTGCGTCTCGGAGAGACGCGGCCACGTGAAGGTGGCTCCAGCGAACCGCCGCCAACCAGGCGATCGCCACCACGCCAGCGACGATCGCATTGACCTGTGCGATAGTCACCCACGCCGTAGCGTCCAGCCCATTGCCGCTCCGCGCCAGCCGCATCAGCACCACAATGGTCGCCACCACGTTGGCCAACAGCCCCGCCGAAAACGCGAGGCCGCTCGAGCGGTCGCGGATCGCATGACCTACTAGCGTAAGCGCAATCAGCGCCAGCGGCACGCCGTATGTCACGTCCCAACCAATGCTGCGGAACCAGCTCGCCGGATCGGGTCCAACGATCGGATGCTGATCGAGCGCCGCCGCCACCGCGAATGCACAGACAATCGCCAGCGGGCAAAACGCCAACAACAAAAGTACGTTGCGAGCAGTGCCGGTCCAAGGCTGCACCCGGCCGATCGCTTGGCTCGGTCCGTTGGCCGCCCGGCGATCTCGTACTAGCGGCAGCGCAAGCCCGACAATCGACGCGACAAACGCCCACGCCAACACCCACGGCATCCACTCCTCGATCTCGCGCGACACACCGGCGATGCGTAGCGCACTACTGGCCACGTACGCGCCCATCGCCGCGTAGACAAGGACTACGAGCGCGACTAACAAATCGCGAAGCAAGCCGACTCGAATGCCGTCAACGAATGAACCACGCCACCGCGCCGCCATCCAAAGTGCCGCCGACGCCACCAGAAAAAACCCGGCCGAGAACCAGCGGAGTGCCGATGCCACAGCAACCTCCGGCTCCCATCGCGCCGCCAGGAGCGGACAAACCATCGCAATCACCAATACCAGCGCCAGTGCCCACCACTCCAGGTGCCGACGTTGCTGCATGCCGACCACGATCATGGCGACGACCGCCGCGCCGAACAGCCAGGCCGCGCGATCGGCGGCGCGTGTGTGGTCGATGCCCGCGACTTTGAAATCGTCGATTGGCGTCACGACGCGGACCGCCGCCCCGGCCCCTCGCGCGGCCTCTAGCGGCGCGAGCTCTTGCCCCACTCCGGGAACAACCGCGTAAATCGCCACCGCCATAAACACGGCGACGAGCACGACTTGAAGCACGCGGTCGACCGCCGGCCACGGGGCATTGAGCAACCGGTCGCCGACTGCGTACCAAACCGGCGGCGGCAACTCGATCACGAACTCCGCACGCCGCGCGGCAATTCTGGAAAACATCCAGCGCACGCAACCCATCACCAGCGCGAAGAGCGCGAGCGCCACGCCCTGCCCTGCGAGGAACCAGGGGTCGAGCCAGGGATGCGCCGCCGTCGTGTACCAGTCTCGCGTTTCGACCGCCGCCGTAACGCCGGCGAAAATCGCCAACACCGCGGCAATCTGCGACGCCGTAAAAACGCCCGCCCAACTGGTGACTAGCGAGAGCGCCAGCCACACCGCCGCGAGCCATGCCATGTAAGCCGCCATAGTCCCAGTCGACGTTTCTGGTATCGCGGCGACGAGCAGCGCCGCCGCCACCGACGACGAAATCGCCGCCCACGCCACCAGCGCGGTCCGCAGATTCGCGTGCCCGCGGCGACGCCAGGCAATCGCCGCCGCCCCGAGCACCATCAACGTCGCGTGGACAACGAGCACCGTCACCCGCGGCAATTCCAGCCCAAGTGCATCCGCCCAGCGATAGACAATCGCCTGCCACAACGCGGCGAGCAACAGCACCGGCCCGACCCACACCACGGCCGGCCGATCGAGAAACACCCCAGCCACCAGCGCCGCAATTGCGTAGGCACCGAGCGTCCACACAATGTTTTCCGGGTCACCGGCTCGGGCAAAGCCAAACCATACGACCAACGCCAGACTCGCCGCCGCCGTGACCGCCGCAACGATCGCGTACATCAGCCCGTCTTCGCGCCGCCCGCTGCGTCGCAGCATCCCCGCCGCCACGCCAAACACCGCGACCAGCGGCACCAGCATCCGGCCGCTCATCGCCGAAACCAGCACGCCACTGAGCGGCTCGTAACTCGCCAGCGTCCAGCCGACGTCCCCGCGCCGCACGTAAATCGAAATCAGCCACATCGCCACGAGCGCCAAGCCCGCCGGCAAGTGGGCCGCCGGGATGCCGAACCAGAACGCGACTGCAGTGAGCGCGAAAAAGTTCATCGCCGCCACCGGGAGCAACGTCGCCGGATCGGGCCAGGCGGCAACCGCCGCGCCCGCCATAATGCCAGCCCCCAATACGCCCACTGCGAGACCCGCGGTCTGGACAGAACTCAACTTCCGTTCCGTCATTCGCCGCCAGAACAATAGTCCACACAAGAGCGCCGGCACCCCACACCACACCACCAGCGGCGAGAGTCGATGGATCGTCTCCTCCACCGGCGGCACCTTCCAAGCCAACAGCGCTAGCGGAAAAAACGTCGCCGCACTCACCACACCGAGAAACGTAAACAGCCGATACGCGTTCGATTCGCCGAACACCGGCTCGAGCGCACGACGCCCCATGTTCAGAGACGCAGTGACGAACGACGTCGTCGCCACAAAGCACCCGATCGGCACGCCGGCGAGGGCGTAGAGCAGCGTGAGCGTCGCCGTCGGTTCGGCCCAGCGACGGACCAGCAGCTGCGCCAGCGACGGCACCATCACGCCCATCGCCAGCGGCACCGCGGCCCCCGGCGAAATAATTCTTCCCGCCAAGTACACGAGCACCGCAAACACAATCGCCGACATCACCTCGCCGACGAGCGTCACCGCGTCGTTCGCCGCCGCGCCCCGTGTGAACGCCGCGATCGCCAGAAAATTGAGCGGCACCAGCAACGTGGCGATCACCAAAATGCCGTGGCTCGTGGTGTGAATCTTCCACCGTCGATCGGTGTAGAGCCCGACGCCAAACAGTGCGGCCGTCACACCACCCAAGAGCCCGAATTTCAGCATCGGCCGCGCCGCGATCTCCGACCAGAAGCTGATCACCAGCGCCACCGAACAGCCGACGATCAACAGCCCGCCCACCAATTCGCCCCAGCGGATGTTTTTCTCTTCCATGAACGCGGCGAACAACCGCGACATCGCTTCGCGCGGTTTGGGCGGAGCCGGTGGCGGCACCGGCTCCGACTCGACCGCAGCTATCCGACTTGCGGCATACGCGCGGACCCGCTCGGCCGGTGATGTTTCGGACTCCGGTGCGGCGAGAACTGCGGGTGCCACTGGCTCCGCCAGTGCTTCTTTCCGAACAGTCTCAATCGGCGTCACCATCGGTAGTGGTGCTGCTGCCGCGGTCACTTTCTTTGCGGCCTCGTCCGCCAGCCGCTCTTCCTGACCTTTGATCGCCGCATGGATCGCCGCGTACGTCTGGGCGTCGACCGACTTCAGCTCCGCAAGCCGCGCGAGTTGCTGCCTCAGCGCACGCAACGCCGACTGCGAATCGGTGCGAACGTCTAGCTCGCGCGACGCAGAGAGTGGCGGCTTCCGCTGGCCAAACATCGCGGCCACGAGCACCCAACTGCCGTGACCAATCAAGGTCACGACCACCCACAGAATAAACAGAGCGAGTAAGACTTCGATTCCCAACCGACAGGCCCTCCCGCGTCACCTCAAAGATCAACGCACAGATCGGCCAAACTGGCACTATCCTAGTTCCCGCCGCAATTTGCTGCTAGCACAGTCGTCGCCCGTCTTGCCTGCTGCACAGGCCATTCCTATACTCCGCCCCTCTCCACTCATCGCCCGGCCGGAACCGCTGCCTGATTGGAACCGCTGCCTGACCGAAATCAGGACGCACTCGACGGAGACTTCCCCATGCGCTCGAATCGTCATCTTGCTGGACTCATAACTCTAGCACTCGTGGTCACCATGGCGTCGAACCTCGCCGCCCAACAAACCGGAAATTGGCGCCCGCCATCCGACGGCGCGGACCGCTATGGCGGCGCAACCACTTCCGCCGCCCCTACCGCCACACCCGGCGCCTATCCAACCACCGGCGCACCGGCCGCCGCGCCGATCACGCCGATCGGCGCAGCCCCGACCCGTGCGCGAGTCACCAAGGGTTCCGGCGCGCTCCCCAACGATCAAGGTCAGGTCTGGCGCGAGTACGACATCACTCCCTACACCAGCCGCGTCACCAGCACCAACCGCCCCGAGCAAACGATCGTCGATTGGATCCTCCGCGAGACCGGCTACGAAACTTGGCACTCCGATCCGGTCGGGCTGCTCTCCGCCAACCGCAACACGCTCCGCGTCTACCACACGCCAGAGATTCAAGCCGTCGCCGCCGACATCGTCGACCGCTTCGTCAACACCCAGGCCGATGCCTATGCGTTTTCGCTCCGCGTGGCGACCGTCGTGAATCCCAATTGGCGCGCCAAAGCCCTGCCGATGATGACACCGATCCCCGTGCAAACGCCCGGCATCCAGGGCTGGCTGCTGGCCAAAGAAGACGCGCAGTACCTGCTCTCCGAGCTCGCCCGCCGCACCGACTACCGCGAATTCAACTCGCCGCAACAGCTCATCTCCAACGGCCAGTCGATCGTGCTCTCGACGATGCGGCCGCGGCAGTATGTGAAAGGCGCGATCGCCACGCAGACCCAATGGCCCGGCTACCAGCCCGAAATGGGCACGCTCGAAGAAGGCTTCTCGCTCGAGTTCAGTCCGCTGATGGCGCTCGACCTGGCCTCCGCCGACGCGATCGTGAAGCTCCGCCTCAATCAGATCGAAGAGATGGTGCCCGTGAAGCTCGACCTGCCGACCGTCGTCGCGCCCAATCAGCGCGTCGAGGTCGAGGTGCCGCAGATGACGATGGCCAACATGCACGAGCGGTTCCACTGGCCGATGGAGCACGTGCTCTTGCTCTCGATGGGCGTGGTCGCGACGCCCGCCCCCACCAAGGACAACCCGCTCACCGACACGATCAACAGCGCGCTCCCGATGTTCAAGGACCCGCCGCGCGCCGACGCTCTGCTGTTCATCGAAAGCCGCGGCCAGGTGACGCCCGCGCACACCGCCGCCATCCCCGAACGCACCGCCACCGCCCCCACCAATACCTTCCACGGCCGGTACTAGCCGCGTCGCTCGCGACGCGCTCGTTTTCGCCAACCACCGCGCATCGCAACCGACGCGGCTAACGCCCCATGACCCCACGCCCCACTTTTGCTATGCTGGCGGGTCTATGAGTTCCGCATCGCAAGACCGTCGGCGCGTCGTCATTACCGGGCTCGGCACGATCTCGCCGCTGGGCAGCTCGCCCGCCGAGTTGTGGGCCGCGCTGGCCGCCGGCAAGAGTGGCGTCTCGCTCGTTTCGCTGCTGCCCGCCGATCGCCAGCCGCTCAAGTACGCCGGCGAGGCCAAGCAATTCACCGGCGAAATCGAAGACTTCGGCCCGCTCGAAGGCGATCGCAGAAAAGCCATCAAGAAGGGCCTCAAGGTGATGTGCCGCGAGACCCGCATGGCCGTCGCCGCCGCGCAACTCGCGCTCACCAACGCCGGCATCGCCGACAAACCGCTCGACCCCGAATCGTCGGGCGTCGTCCTCGGCAGCGACTACATGCTTACGATGCCCGAGGACTACGAAGCCGGCATGAAAAAGTGCGCCGACACGGGCGACTTCGAGTTCACCCGCTGGGGCCACGACGGCCTCGACCAGATGACGCCGCTCTGGATGCTCAAGTATCTGCCCAACATGCCGGCCAGCCACATCGCCATCTACAACGACCTCCGCGGCCCGAACAACTCGCTCACCATGCGCGAAGCCGCCTCGAACCTCGCCATCGGCGAAGCCTTCCGCACCATCCGACGCGGGCACGCCAATGCGATGGTCGCCGGCGCCACCGGCACCCGCGTGCTGCCGATGCAAGCCATCCATGCGCTGCAGACTGAGCAGATGGCCGCCGAGAACTGCGACCCCACCAAAGCCAGCCGCCCGTTCGACAAAAACCGCACCGGCATGGTCGCCGGCGAAGGCGCGGGCATGGTCGTGCTCGAAGAGCTCGAGTCCGCCAAGTCCCGCGGCGCAACGATCCTGGCCGAAGTCATCGGCTTCGGCAGCTCAAACGTCGCAACTGAACAGCGAGCTGAGCGAGCTGAGCGAGCCGGGTCGTCCTCGACCCCGGTCTTAGAGAACGCGACACAACTCATCGGAAAATGCGACCTCGCACTCGCCCACGCGATGCGCTCCGCCCTCCGCGACGCCGGTCGCACGCCAGCAGAAGTCGGCCACATCAACGCCCACGGCCTGGCCACCACCGGCCGCGACGCCGACGAAGCCCGCGCGATTCGCGAAGTCTTCGGCCCACATGCCGACAAGATCCCCGTCGTCGCGCTCAAAAGCTACTTCGGCAACCTCGGCGCCGGCAGCGGCACCGTGGAACTCATCGCCAGCGTGCTCGCCCTCCGCGAAGGCCACCTCCCGCGCACGCTCAACTACGAAACCCCCGACCCCGCTTGCGGCTTAGCGGTCACCCGCAACGAAAAGACCCCCGCCGGCCGCAGCTTCTTAAACTTAAGCGTCACCCCCCAAGGCCAGGCCGCCGTCCTCTGCGTCACCGCCATTTAGCCGCGTCGCTTGCGACGCGCGGCACGACACCGCGCAGCAAGATCAAGAGTTGACGCACTCGGCAGAGGAGTCGATTGATGGTGGGCGCGTGCTCGTCGCACCCAAGTCGAGTACCAATTCTTGGCCACGTCACAAAATCACAAGTGGCCAATTCTTGGTACTATACATATAAACACTTATCCTGTATAATCCATGGCACGCGTCGCCCGACACTCGCCAGAGCACCGGGCGACGACACAACCCAATCGCGTGCGAGGCCATTCCTCCGCGGGTTTCCCTCTGTGCCCACTGTGACCTCCGTGATGAAATCCTGCTCCTTGTCGCATGATCCAGCACCACTCAGTCCGAACGCATTCCGTACAACGGCGCACCGGCTTCGCGGCAATTGCGCTGAACTGGGCACTTTGCGTCGTTCGCACGCAG
>JANNTD010000466.1:0-12578 GCA_031403315.1 Planctomycetota bacterium | reverse complement strand
TGAGCGTCGTGCCGCCGGGATTCGTTGCGGTCACGTCGAGCGGCTGAATCGCGGCGCGGGACGTAAAGATCAACGTGCCCTCGGCGACGTCGATCGTGTGGGCGGCAGCGGTGAAATCAATCGCCTTGTGCGTAAAGACGTGGTCTTCCGGAGTGGTGGGTCCGCCATTGTGGTTCCAGATCTCCGAGCTGCCGCTGCTGTAAATGTTTCCCGAAAGCAGCACGCGACCGCCGACGGCGAAACTGCTGCTGGTCACGTTAATGCGGACGCGTCCACCGTCGAGCGTCAGATGGCCGGCGCCGTCTGCCCAGCCGTTGATGATCAGCCTGCCGGGAGCATGGGGCTCGGGAGAGAGTCCGTTGTTGCCATTGATCGCGATTCCCTGACCAGTGCCATTGGAATCGGCGGAAATCGAATTCACGATGAAGTCCGCTTCATTGCCGATGCTAAAGTTGGCGACCGAACCGGAGACGATCACGTTGCGGACTTTTTCCTGCTTTCCATCCGACGCACCGCCGGAGGTGATGAAGTCGATCACGCCCGAGACATCGAGATCGACGTCGTCGGGAATCTGCTCGCGCGCCACACCGCCGCCGAGCCGCAGCGCGCCGCCGGCCTCAATCGTGAGCGGACCGCTGAACGAATTCGGGGCGGCCGGGTCGGTGTTCGCCAACACCAAAAACTTGTTGCCGCCCGTGAGACTGTTCCCGGCGAGCGTCAATCCGTTCGCACCGACGATCGGCGCCGAAATAGTGACGACCTGGTTGCTGCTCGCCAGATTGACCGTGATCTTCGGATCGATGCCCGCGAGATGCAACGCGCCGCCGGTCGAGCCGATCGTGTAGTTGTTCGTTTGGAACCGCAGCGCGTTGACGTAAACGTCGGCACCGACATTGACCGTGCCGGCGGTGCCCTGGAACACCGCTTCGTCGGCGTTATTCGGCTGGGTGTTGGGCCAGGCGCCGGAGGACAACGTGCCGGAGGAACCGGTCGCCCAACTGTTCGTGAGCCAAGCCGCCGCGGCACCCCCGGTGCTGCCGATCCCGGCGCTCGCGCCGTTCGTGTCCCAAAAGTAGGCAGCCGCGACAACCGTCGACGACGCGACAAGACCGACGGCTGCCACCATCAGACCGCCCAACAATCTAATCGAGATCGTCCGATTCATCGCGTTCGTTTGGTTGCCAAATCAAAAGTATGCAGAGCGCCGCGGCCGGGCCGGCGCAATGAATGCCAGCAATCCGAGGACGAAATGACACAACGCACCAGGTTCCGGCACGCTCGTCGCACTGCCCGCGCCGGCGCTCCCCGCTCCGAAATTTGCCTTCCACTGCTCGTATTGCCCCACGCCTATTTCGCCGCCGATGAGATCGTTCGGCAGCGTATTCATCGAGCCCAGGTTGTCGCGCCACACCGTGTAGTCCGCCGCATCCACCACGTGGTCGCCGTTGTAATCGCCGGGGAGGGGCGGCGCGACAATCCGCACCACGTTGCCGTTGTCGAAGAAAGCGTAGAGTTCTCCGTCGACATCGTCGCCGAAACCGAGCAACTGACCGATGAGGCTGGTGCCGCCGTTGATCTGAAATTCAAAGATCTCGGTGGGCGCGGCGGGGTCGACATAAAACAGCCGGCCCTTGTTGGCCGTGAGTCCCGGCGGCGGCGAGCCGGCGATCGAATAGTCGCCGAACACGTACTTGCCATACAACGCTGGAATCTCAGCGCCGCGATAAACAAACCCCGCCGTCACCGCGGTGCCGTCACCTACCAGATTACCTGCCACGTTTTGCCGGCGGGTCAAATAGTCGACCAACGGTGGAAGCGAAACGAAATTGGCGTATCCGCCGGGCGGCGTGCGGACGGGCGTGCCATGGGTGCCATCAATCAGATCGCTGGGATCCGGCGCGCCGGTGGCGCTATCCTCGCTCACCAACTGCACGTTACCTTCCATGTAACCCCAGCCGTAGTTTCCACCCGGAACGATGACGTCGATCTCCTCGCGGTGATGCTGGCCGACGTCGGACAAATAGAGCGCGCCATCGCCGCCCGGCCGATCGTCAAAATTAATCTTCCACGCATGCCGGAAACCAAAAGCATAGACCTCGTCCAAAAACGCAGGATTCGAGTTGTCGACAACATACGGATTCGCGGCCGGGATGCCGTACTGGCCGTTGGCACTGTTCGTTACGCTCGCGGTTGGGTCGATGCGCAGTACTTTTCCATAGATGACCGCACGATCTTGCGCATTTCCCGTGCCGTCGGTGTGACCGTCTTCGCCGTTGTTGATTCCACCGTCATGGTCCTGTCCCGAGTTGCCACCGCCGTCGCCGGTCACAAAGTACATGAAACCGTCGGGATCAAATCGCATCGAGCCGCCGTTGTGGCTCCCCTTCCCTTGAAAGCCATGGGCCATGCGCAAGACGACGCGCGGAGCGATGCTGGTGTCGATTGCCGAACCGTCGGCCAGGGCTGTCCACTCGCGAATCGTATTGAAGTGATCGAAATCGGTGTTGCCCGTGCTAGGCGAATTGGGATTGGTCCAATTCGTGAGCGGGTTGCCCGAGGTCGCTGGCGCGTACATTTCCGGCGACCAAAAATCTGGCAGCCCGGTGAGCGTCTGCCCCGGGGCCACGTTTGCCGTCGTCGACGTGCCCGACGAGACCTGCGCTGCCGTCTTCCAATCCGAGGAAAATGTATAGAACTTGTGGTAGCCGGCGGCGTCGAGATTTGAATAGTCGGGGTGAAAGACGATGCTCAAAAGTCCGCCGGCAAAGCTCGACGTGAATGGAACGTTCGGGTTCGACGCCACGTTCAGAAACAGGCTGTTCGCGCCGTTGTCCGACTGGATGACCTGTCCGCCGATCGAAGCAACATAGAGCCGACCGTCGCCGGGCTGGTGCATGTCGATGGGCGGCGTCGAGACTCCGCTGATCGCATAGAGATTCATCACCGGCTCGAGATCAATGCTGACGGAACCGAGAACCACGCTGGCCGCGTCCGCGGCCACGGCGGCGCCGAATAGATACGTCACGGCCAGCAGCGCGGCACGGCGCAGCCAGTCAAAGTCACTCGACGATCGCAACACTACCTCCTCCCATTCCCGATATGTCGGCACAGCGCCCGAGACGCATTGTCCCCCGCGAGCGTCAGAGGGCGCCGTGCCGAACGAAAACTTGCGCGTCTCAGCCGCGACGACGCCGCGACACCACGGCGGCGAACATCCCCACGGCCCAGGCGACCAACATCGCGCTAACCGGTTCGGGCACCGCGGCACCACCGATGCCGCCGGATCCAGATCCCAGGAGTGCAGTGACGTTCAGCAATCCGTTGCCAGTGAGGAATGTACTGGTGAATTGGGCGGTGGGATGCCCAATTCGGCCCCACGTTCCGATCGAAGGCGTCGCGCTCGGGATGATCAAGGCACGGATGGTATCGCTGCCAAGCGAGACGGAATCGAATTCCAAGTTGACCGTCGTTCCGAGCGACAAGATCAGAGCCGTCGTGTCTGCAAAGACCGAGGCCGTGGTGGATCGCAACGTGCCGCCTTCGATCCGCGTATCGCCCGTGTAGGTGTTGGTGCCCGAAAGGGTCAGCGTTCCGATACCGACTTTGGTGACGGCGGAGAATTTGGCCGCGTTACTCCCCGTATTGCCATTCGAGATCACGCCGGCAAATTCCGTGGACGTGCCGAGCGATCCGATCTGCCAAATCGACGTGCCGCCCGGGTTTGCCCCGCTGCCGAAGCCAGAAACACCCGACGCCGCACCGCCGGAGAGCGAACCCAACACGAACGTAGACGGCGTCGCCACGTCGATTCTTTGGCTCAGCGTAGAACCATTGTTGCCCAGGTCCCAGGCGACTTTCGTCCCTTGTGACGCCGCACTACGAAAGCGCAGAAAGACTCCGCCTTGTTCCGCCACCAACCCACTATTGCTAAAGGTGACGCTTCCAGTGAATCCCGAGTTGTCACCGAATAGATCGATGCCGTTCGTCGCTCCGACTGCGGCCGTACCCGCACCGGAGTCGTTCGCCAAGATCAGGTTTCCTGAACCGGAAATTCTGCGATTCAAGTTCAATGTTCTGGAACCGGTGGCGTCGTTGGAAACGACATTGCCTGTACCGTTAACGACGACGTCGTTGTTGAGGTTGAAATTGCCAGCGACACCGGCGCGCAATTGGCCGCCGGAAAGCGTAATCTCGCGGCTGCCCAACACGCCCGTCGCTTCCAGGTCGACGATGCCGCCAGAAATGGTCGTACCGCCGCTGTAGTTGTTGTTGGTCGTGATCGTCAACCGGCCGGTTCCCTGATTAACGAGGTTCGAGCCGCCGGAAATCCGGCCCGTGCCGCTGATCGTGTAGTTGAGCGACGAGTTGACCACGACCGAAGCCGGCGCGACGGTCTGATTGAGGGTGACGGTGGTCGTCGTCGGAGCATTGGCGCCGTCGTACGTGTCCAGGAACCGCGCCGTGTCCAACGTGAAGAACTTGTCCGAAGCGTTGGTCGTGGTATTGCGCCAATTGGAGGTCCCCGCGGCGCCGGCATCCCAGATGCCGCTGAGATCGCCGCGCCAATTCACAGTGGCTGGCGGGATTAGTGACGCCGCATTCAACTGCACTTGATTCGCCGTCTGCACTAGCGTGGGCGTGGCTCCGCGGCCCGTCCAGTTGACCGTCCAACCGGCGATCGAGCCGGTCAGCGGCGTGGTGGAGTTGATCACCGTGTAATTGCCGGCGGCCGCACCAGGCAGGATGCCGACGTCGACGACCGCGTTGCCGCTCAGCGCGCCGCCGTTGACCTGAATCAGTTCGCCACCGCCGGCCGACGTTTGGCCAAAATTGCTCTTCCACGAGTTGTAGTCCGCCGTGCTGATGGCTCCGACATTGGCAGTATCGCGGTTCGCGAGCGGATTATTGGAACCCAGGTTGTCGCGCCATTCGGTGTAGTCGGCCGCATCGACGACGTTGTTGCTGTTGTAATCGCCCACCACGCCTGCCGGTGCGAGGTCGTAATTGATCGTGCCGCCGCTGATGTTCAGGCTGTTCGCAAAGGTCAGTTTTCCGGCGGCGGACGTGGCAGTGTTCGTATCGCCAAACGGCACGTCGCCCGGCCGAAGCGTGCCCTGGCCGTGATTGTACGTCCCGACGACGGTGCCGGTCCCGATCACTTGTTGCAATGGCGCCGTGGCATAGGTGGTGGTCGTGCCCGACACATCGAACGTCGCGCCAGACTTCACGTCGATCGTGGTGAGCAGATTGCCCAACGTCACGTCCGCCACGCCGCCGGGAATCGCGGCAGTGCCCGTCAGAGCTAACGTGCCGGCCGAGACTCGCGTGATGCCGCCGCGGAGATCCGGCGCCGCGTTGAGGGTCGACGTGTATCTCAACGCTCCGGAAAGCGTTAGCTTACCCGTCCCCACTTTGAAAATGTTGATGCCTCCGGCGCCGGTCGTAATGCCGCCGGCGAACGTGGTGTTGGTGTTCAAGCCGCCGATTTCGTACGACACCACAGTGCCTGCCGCTCCGCCATCGAGCGCCGACGTGGCATCGCCCGCCAACGACCCGAGCAGGTTCACGTTTCCGCCGCTGTTCGTATTGGTGGACAGAATCGCGTTGGTCAAATTGACCGGAGTCGCAGCAAAGCTATTGTTGAAGAAGCCGCCGCCGTTGTTGCGGAGCTGGAAGGCGCTCGGTGTACCGGGAGTCGTGCCCGTCATGTTGACTGCCGCCAGCGCGCCGCCGGCTGCCCAATTTTGAGAAATTCGCACGAAACCTGCGGCCGCTTCGAGATTGACGGTCGCACCCGCACCACCGACGTTGGCGAAGGCCGGGGTGCCCGTTCCCAACTTCCTCAGCGTGACGGTCGCTCCGGGGGCAATCGAGATCCCCGCGCCTGTGGCCGCGATGTCACCTACTTGGCCGGCAGCGGATTCGAGCGTTGTGCCACCCGCCAGATGGAATTGCGTCCGCTCGGGATCCGTGACCGTTTCGTAGTCGAACGTAGCCGCGGCAGCGACGCGCAAAGTCCCGGCGTTGACGGTCACGGTTCCATGCAGGTTGTCGTTGAGAGCGCCGGCGAGAGTGAGGATACCGGCTCCCGCTTTCGTGAAACCGCTCGCGGCGGCCACGTTCGGACGAATCACCGCGTCGTCAATCACCTCGGGCGTCACTGCCCCCAGGGTTGCCGTGTCGATCGGACCGAGCGGATTGACGGTGATCGTCGGCGTCGCACCGGCGAGCGTCAGAATGTTGATGGCGGTGTCGTTCGTATAGATTTCCCAGCCGCCTGGCGATGCCGGCAGCGCATCGCCAAAAACCAAGTTGCCAATCGTCCGCGGCGTGTCGAGTTGAACGGCGTTGCGGTAGAACCCAGGAAAAGTCGCGTTTACCGCCACCGCGTCGACGTCGATCGTGCTGACGTCGGCCGTGTTGCCCGCGCCGTCGGCGATCGTGCCGCCGCTCCAACTCGCGCCGCTGCTCCAAGCGCCGTCGCCGGTCGATTCGGACCAGGTGCCGCTCACGGCCGCGGCCATCCCCTGCCATGCCAAAACGAGTGCCAACGCTGCTGAGAGCGACGCAACCGTACGAGTCGAGCCAGAAATCAAAGCCTGCATATCCGCGTGTCCTTCTTGTCGATCAAAGTTAGAAAAGTCCACTGTCCCCGAAAACCAATTTGTTCGTTCGTACCATACGCAGCTAAGTCGGATGGTCGATTCCGATTCGCCGGATCGTCGACGATTCGACTAGAGCGGCGATTGGTAGATATCTTCTGAATTACGGCTAGCCATGCGACGCAGGGTATCCACGTCAATGTCGTCACGAACAAATGCAGCCGAGCCGTCGCTCATCGCCACATTCGCTCCGTTCGGGTGGTTGCTGCCCAAACTTTCCTCGGACCACGGACAATAGCCGCCATTTTCCACCGAGATGGTCAGTTTTTCTGGGAGTTCCGTTCCATCCGGCTCGCGCGCTTTGGCAAGATTGATGGGCCAACGAATATTCTTGGCGTTAAACACATATCCGTGTGAACTTGACACTGGGTCGGGACCCGCAGTGCCTGAGTTCCTGCTCGTGCTTCCGACTAGCCAGGGACACTGCTCCGCAACATCCCACGACATTTCACCGTACATGATCGTCTTGCTCGTGCCGTCCGTAACCGCCCCAAGACTGATCTTGCTCAGCGGAAAAATTACGCCATTGATCGCGTCCCCTCCACCTCCCGGACGAGGCGTGCAACTGTACTGTGTATAGCTGTTCTCCGGCCAGTTCCATGTCCCGCCACCACGGCCGCCCGCTGTCGATCGGCACCCGTCTCCCGAGGTGCCGTCCTTGTTCGGTCCCGGCCGCGCGCCCATGTTGCCAACGTAGTGGCACCTCAGATTATTGTTCTCCAATCGATTCCAAGGGTTGGCAGCCAAATGGTTCCACTCGAGTAGTGCGGCGCTTGGGCAACGCAAGAAAGGAAGTGGAGTCGTCAACGCGCGTTCATTTTGAGTATCCCGCCAGTGACAATCCTGCGCGACTAGATTCACCAGGTCCTGGTATTCCATGTACGGAAGTAGCCGGGCTTGGCTGCTCAGCGCACCCGTCCAGACAGGTCCGGGGAGAATCTTGACGTCGCCATGCGAAGGTAGTTTCTTTTTAGCACTTTCGTAGTTGTGCGCTGCCAGCGCCAATTGTCGGATCCGATTGATGCAGTCACTCCGTCGAGCCGCCTCGCGGGCCGCTTGAATTGCCGGCAGCAGGAGCGCGACCAAGATGCCGATGATCGCGATAACGACTAAGAGTTCAACCAAGGTAAATCCCCGTCGCCACGCGCCGGCGGCGCACGATTGATTCGTCTTTGAGTTCCAGGCATCGGCTATTCGGATGTAATCCATAGCGTCACCGCCGCTGCGACTAGAGCGGCGATTCGTAGATGTCTTCCGAATTGCGGCTTGCCATGGGCAATAGCACTTTCTCCACGTCGACATCGTCCCGCAAGAACCCTGCCGAGCCATCGCACATGCCGACGTGCGCGCCGCCGGGGTGATTGCTCCCCAGGCTCGTTTCCGTCAATGGCGCGTAGGGTGGATCGTCGCCAGTTGCGCCTGCGGGCAGCGTCCCGTCCTCGTCTCGGTACTTCCGGGCATTGATAGACCAACGAATATTCTTCGCGTTGTAGACGACGCCGTTTGCGCTACCAATTGGATCATTGATCCCGTTCCTACTGGTGCTGCCGACGATCCAGGGCTCCTGCGGTCCGATATCCCACGACATCTCGCCGTACATGATCGTCTTGCTCGTGCCGTCCGTGATGTCGGCCAACTCGATTTTGCTCGCCGGGTAAATCGCGCCGTTAATTGCCGTACCGCCGGAGCTGTGCCCCGCGTTTGAATTCTTGGTACACGAGAACTGAAGGTAGGAGCTGAAAGGCCAGTCCCACGTCCCGCCGCCGCGACCCCCGGCGGGCGCTAAACAGCCGTCAAACGGATGTTGTGTAGTCGTAGGAACCGTGACGACGGGTCCGGGTCGAGCGCCCATGACGCCCACGTAGTGACTGCGCAGGCTGTTTATTTCCTGCCTGCCTGTGTCGCGAACATTGATGAAGTTCATTTCAACATTTTGGCCACTCGGGCAACGGAAAAACGGGAGCGGCGTTTCCAGGGCCTTGAGATTGTTGGCGTGCCGCCAGTGTTCGTCCTGGTCCACCAGATTCTGAACCGCTTGTTCCTCCATGAACGGCAACAAACGGGCAAGAGTGCTCAAACCGCCAGTCTCTCTGCCGTTGCGGACGATGACGTCGCCGTGCGAAGGCAATCTCCTCTTCGCACCTTCGTAGTTGTGGGACGCAAGCCCAATCTGTCGGATCCGATTGATGCAGTCCGATCGCCGCGCCGCTTCGCGGGCCGCCTGAATCGCTGGCAGCAAGAGCGCCACCAGGATGCCGATGATTGCAATCACCACTAGCAACTCGACCAGCGTGAAACCGCGTTTGGCGACGAGGCGTTTGGCAACGAAACCACCTCGCCCCGCCGGATGCGCGACGCCGTGAGATGTTCTCTGCTCGATGTGCATACAGTCCATTCGTCGATCTCCGTTAACGCACTTCCAGCTTGCCCGGGTGACTGACCCAGGCAGGCACTGGTGCTTTCCGGTCGTGCTTTCCCCGTTCGGTCCGTTCTGTTGCATTGGCGGTTGGCAATGCGCATCGCCCAATTGGCGTTCGCCGTTGCGTGTGGCTCTCCAAGTTGATTGACTCGAGAATGGATGAAAAGCAATTCACGCCCATCCGCAATCGGGCATGATCCAACCACCGCGCCGTGCCCATCCCCTTAGCGGTCAACCGCCAGGCACGACGAATCAATCCGCACCGCAATAAAATCTGAACGCTCTACTCTTCCCGCGCAGGCGCTTCCCCCATTGCCAGATCGCGCCGCAGCGGCGTCGCCACCACGCCATACATACTGCGACTGATCTTGACGGCTGGCTCAAGCACCTCCTCCTCGGTGAGCGCACCAAGCACAACCGTCGTCGGCGTCGCCACGTCTCGCCGCCAGACGGAGCAGGCATGGTCGATGCTTTCGCCGGGGCCGAGTCCCGTGGCGATGATTTGATCCTCCCAGCCGTCGTCCGAGCCGAGATCCCAATGCGTGTCGACGAAATCTCGCCGCAGCCAAGCGGGCGGCGGCACGCGATCGTCGATGATCACGTAGAGCGACGCCGGCTGGTTGAGAGTCACCGCAATTTCGATTTCGGTCGTGACCTTGTCGTCGTTGAACGTCATCACGTAGTCACCGCCCACCAGAAACGGCGGCAGACCGCGGGCATCGGCGCCGTTCCATTCGTGCAGGCGATCGACGTACGCCCGGCAATCTTCGCGGAATCCGCCGGGGATCACCCGATAGTATTTCGCCGTCTCCAACGACCGCACATTGTCGCTCACGGCCGTGATCACGCGGTCGGCTTCGGTCCCCGCGGCACGGACTTGCGGCGGCTCGAGAAATTCGCTGCTCTGGACGGTGGTGATCCGGCTGAGTTTCCCCAGTCGATTGACGCTCATCGCCTCGCCCCGCTCCAGTCGACGCCGCGAGTGGGGGCTGTCGCCCATTACGTCCAGGTCGACCATGCCCTCGTAGACGACCACGTCGGTGCGCGAGTCTTCTGCCACTGACAGGCCAAACGACGCGCCTCGATCGATCACGTTGGCATGCGGCGTTTCGATACTGAAGCCGATCGCCGAGGGACTCACGCGCGCAGCCAGCTTGCCCTTGCGGGCGAACACTTTTTCCAGCGAGACGAAATCGACGTCGGCCGGTCCTTCGATCAACAGCTCGGCGCCGTTGTCCAGGAATAGATTGACCAGGCCGCGCTCAAACTTGAGCGACTCTCCCGGTTGGACAAACGACCATTCGTCGTATTGCTTTGCGCCGCTGGACCACGCGACGTTGGAAACATTGACCACCCGCGCCGATCGGCCCGACACACGATTTTTGGCAACGGCCGCCGCTTGGTCCGTCGGCCGCCACGACAGCGCCGCATACGCGGCCGCCAACAGACAGGCAGCCGCCACCGGGGCTGCCCAAGTCCGCCAGGTGCGACCCAGCGACGACAGCAGCGCGGTCCGCGTGCGGCTGGCGGCTTCCAATTCCGCCGCGACGAGGCTGCAAGCGCCGTCCGCATCACACGGGCCCGCCACCAGCGGCGGCTGGGCCGGTTGTGCCGAGGCCGAGGCCCGCAACGCGAGCGTGTCTTCCACGACGCGCAAGTACCAGGCGATCGCCTGCGGATTGTCCGACAGCAGGCGCTCCAGCCGTGCCCGTTCTTCCGCGGTGGCGTCGTCCTGCTGATAGGCCAGCGTCAACTCCAACACTTCATTGATCAAATCCGAATCGTCCATCCTCACTGCTACCCCTAGCCGCGCGATTCCACGCGCAAGGTCCGCTCGACACAATCCAACAACGTCTTCCGAATTCGGAACAGCGACTGCCGCACCGCATTGGGCGTCATCGACAACTTTTCGGCGATCGTCTCCGACGACTGCTTCGCCGGTGAATAGTACTCCTGCACCAAATCGCGCTTGCGACCCTCGAGCTTGTCCAGGCAACCGACCAGGATGTCACGCCGCTCGTTGGCGTGCTCCAAATGCTTTTCGTATTGGCTGCTAACGGCTTCGAGAATCCGCTCCGCGAAGAATTCGCGTTGCCGACTCTTCTCTTTACGGTAAGCGAGCACTAAGTAATATGCGATGGCCCGCGCCCAGGCGTCGAACGGCTTATCGGTCTCGTACTGGTCGAATTGCTGCCAGATGCGAATCCGCAGTCGCTGCATCACTTCCTCCGCGTCCTGCCAACCCGGCGCCAGCGCGTAGACATAAGCAAACAAACTCCGTTCGTGGGCGCCCAGCAGCCTGAGGAATTCCTCAGTCTTGGGGCCCGGCTCACTCTTGGGACCCTGCCCTTCCACCGCCGATGATTTCGATCCTGCTTCGCTCAAGGGGATTCCCTCCACCTCTTCACGTTCCACCGCTGGAGACAGTCCCAACCGGTTACTGTAAGCACGGAGATGGCAACTTGTTACATGTTTTCCGTCCTCGCCGAACACTTTTCCCGAAATCCTCCTGGCCGTCGCAATTAGCTCTTGACTCGCGACCAAACGCCAAACGACGCCAGCGCACCCGCACCGCACTCTACTTGCTGGATTCGGCCCGCGCGAACTGCTACAGTGAAAACCCTTACAGTTGCGGCGAAACCGGCGAGCGCTCGCTCTTGGAATCGGCGCCACGCCCCCGTTCTGCATCTCGTCGGTGCGGCATGGCGGCCGTGATTTCTTGCTCAGGAACAGCGTCATGGCGATGCGCCCCCGTTCCCTCAATCGCGGTGAGCGGTGCGGCGAGCGACGCCGCTTGCACTTCGAACGACTCGAAGACTGACGACTGCTCAGTCTCTCGCATCTCTACACGTTCAACGATGGACTCGCCGCGCCGCCGACTCCACAAATCTACACGGTCCAATTTGCGCCCGGCCTTCCCGGCGACTACAACGACGACCTCGTCGTCGACGCCGCCGACTACAGCGTCTGGCGCGACACGCTCGGCAGCACCAGCGATCTCCGCGCCGACGGCGACGGCGATCAAGTCATCGGCCCGGGCGACTACGATGTCTGGAAACAGAACTTCGGTGCGATCGGTGGAGAGGCGGGGAGCGGATCGGCCGTCCGTCAGAACCCCGCGGCTGCGAGTCAATTCGCTTCCAGTGTGTCGCCGGCAGTCGACTTCAGCGCGCACTTCCAATTGTGCTCGGCGGAGCTGCCGAGACTCACGTCGACCTCCGCACCAACCACTTGGCCGACCGACCATTCGCGTTTCACGGCAGAACGGGACACGGATTTGTTGTTCGCATTCCTAGAATCCGGGCGGGTCAAGAACCGAGCCGATTCCCCAGCGATTGACCGCCCAAGCGTTGACGCCAACGAAGCCGACGCCATCGCTTCAGCCGATGCGTGGAACAAGGCTTTGTCGGAGCCTAAATTGCTACGGCAACGACTTTTGTGAACTCCGGCGACGTAAGCAGCCGGCCCAATTCAGCAATACGATAGCCGCCAGGGTG
>JANNTD010000465.1:0-2830 GCA_031403315.1 Planctomycetota bacterium | reverse complement strand
CGATGCCCTGCTGTTTGATCGAGACCGGGTGCAGGTGCAGGAAAAAATTGGTCAGCATCACCACGATCCGGTTCCGCCGGTCGACCGGCATCGGATGGCGGAAGATGCTCTTCCAGATCTGGGATTCGTAAATCGTTTCGCCTAGGCCAGGCATGTTGTTCTCTGCGAGTCTTGGGTCGAACTTGTGTCGGGTTGAAGTTGGACGGTCGGTTTAGCTAAACCGCAAGCGGCTTATCCTTGTTAATCCTCGGGTCAGTACCTCCGTGTGCTGTGATGGCGCCTATGCGGGTACGAAGCTGGCTGCGTCGCTCCATTGCCCCATTTCCTCGTGGAAGGTGCGGCTCTTGTCGACTTCGATCTGGCCGTCGTTGCCGATCGAAATCGCGTACCGTTCGAGCGGACGCGGAGCGGGACCCTCGAAATTGACGCCATCTTTGTAAAAACCGCTGCCGTGGCAGGGGCATTTGAACTTCTGCTCCGCTTCGAGCCAGTTCGGAGTGCAGCCCAAATGGGTGCACACGCTCTTGAGCGCGAAGATTTCCTGCTGTCCGTTGAATTCGGTATTCACGATCCAAACGCCGAATTGGGCCTTGAACTTTTCTTCCACCTGGCCCGGAGCGAAGCCGTCGGGGAAGCCCACCTTGAACCTATTCGGCGGCAAACGCAGCACGTTCGGGAACATGAACCGCACCGAGCCCAGCGTCCACAACGCGAGCGAAGCGCTCATCGCGGTGAAGCCGATCGCCAGGGCCGACATCCCAAACAAGAATACGCGTCGCTCGAAGACTTCCGTGTGAGTGCGATCGATCTTGGGCTTGGCGTAGTCGGGCTTCACCGGCATCGGCGGCACGACGATCGTTTCCTTCGCCGCCTTCTTCGGCGGCGGGCCGACGGTCACGCCTTTTGCCGCTGCTTCCGCCTTGGTCATCGGGCCGGGCTGCGCGCCTTTGCGCGCGGCGGTCAGAATGCTCTGCGTGTCGACGGAAGCGGCCGGAACCGTCGCTTCCTTTTTGGCGGGAGCGGCTTTTGCCGCAGCCGGCTTCGGCGCTGCTTTCGCCACGGGTGCCGCCGCGGCCGATTCGCCCTTGTTCGCGCGGGCCATCGCCATGATATCGGCGACGCTCGGCTTACCGCCGGCCGCGGGTTTTTTCGCAGCGGGAGCGGCAGCAGGCGGCGCAGGAGCGGCCTCAGTAGATTCCGCTTCGGCCGCCGGTGGCGCGGCTGCGGCTGGTTCACCACCCTTATTATCTGTTTTGCGAGCGGCGGCCAGCATCTCAGCCACCGTCATTTTGCTTTTGTCGACCATCGTGAGTCTCGGTGTCGGAAAGCGCTGGGGGAGCGAAGCTGGACTTCGACCGCAGACCCCTTCCCGGAATCGCGGAATTGCAGCTATCGCGCCTCCTGGCAGCTCCGACCAGTGGCGGACAATCCATTGACTTGCAACAGGTTATA
This sequence comes from Planctomycetota bacterium, assembly GCA_031403315.1. Classification (GTDB taxonomy): domain Bacteria; phylum Planctomycetota; class Planctomycetia; order Pirellulales; family Lacipirellulaceae; genus DASYDU01. The sequence continues at coordinate 1,378 of JANNTD010000465.1, read as the reverse complement.
GCGACCGAGCCCCGCCGCAATCAGGGGTTCGTGACATTTTTCACAATCTTTTAATTAGGTTTAATGCCCCGACCCGCTTTTTGTCAACCGCCGTTTTTTTGAGTCACCTGCCGCGACGCGAATCGGGCCGATTTGGCCAGCCCACGCATTCCCCCGTTCCACCGACCCGACGAGACTCGTAGAATCGTTCACCTGCCACTTCAGCGACGCGCGGCACGTCGCTTGGTACTCTGCAATTAGCGTCCTCAAAAAGATTGCGACGACGCGATTCGCTACTGGAAATCGATTGGCTGCCATGAAAGTTTTGGTTGTCGGAAACGGCGGACGTGAGCATGCGCTGGCGTGGAAGATCGCCCAGAGCCCCCGCGCCGATCGTGTGTTCGTCGCGCCCGGCAACGCGGGGACCGCGCTCGATGCCGAGAACGTCGACATCCCGGCAACCGACGTGCCGCGACTCGTCCAGTTCGCGCGCGACAACGCGATCGATTTGACCGTCGTCGGTCCCGAAGCGGCGCTCACCGCGGGCTTGGTCGACGCGATGAACGACGCTGGCCTGCGGGCGTTCGGGCCGTCGAAGGTCGCCGCCGAACTCGAAGGCAGCAAGGTTTTCTGCAAGGAGCTCTTGCGTCATGCCGATGTACCCAGCGCCGACTACCGCGTGTTTCAATCCGCCAAAGCGGCCATGACGTACTTGAAGGATCGCGACGATGTGCCGGTCGTGGTGAAGGCCGACGGGCTGGCCGCCGGCAAGGGCGTCATCGTCTGCAATAACCGCGAGCAGGCGCTCGAAGCCGTCGATCGCATCGCCTCGAAGCGCGAATTCGGCGAGGCCGGCAATCAGCTCGTGATCGAAGAACGGCTGCACGGCCACGAAGCGAGCGTGCTCGCCATCACCGACGGCCGCACGGTGCTCACCATGCCGCCATGCCAGGATCACAAGCTCGCCTGGGATGGCGACGCCGGCCCGAACACCGGCGGAATGGGCGCCTATTCCCCGACGCCGCTGGTCACCGACCGCATGCTGGCCGAGGTTGAGGAGAGAATTCTCGTGCCCACCATTCACCAGATGAAGCGTTCGCGGCGGCCGTTCCGTGGCATCCTCTACGCCGGCTTGATGATTACGAACCAAGGCATCAAAGTGCTCGAGTACAACGTGCGCTTCGGCGATCCCGAGTGCCAGCCGCTCTTGATGCGGCTCAAAAGCGATTTGCTCGATTTGTTGGAAGCGACGGTCGATGGTCGGCTCGAAGAAATCGCTCCGCCGGAATGGGACCCGCGGCCCGCGGTCTGCGTCGTGATGGCGAGCGAAGGCTACCCCGGCAAGTACGAGCGCGGCCTGCCGATCCGCGGCCTCGACGACGCAGCGAAGATCCCGGAC
>JANNTD010000464.1:0-6157 GCA_031403315.1 Planctomycetota bacterium | reverse complement strand
ACGTCTAACATGGGAGGAATTGGAGGAATGGGAGCATCGTCGTAAGTCGTTAATTTGTCGAAGGGGTCACGTGGAATTGTCGTAAGTCCTTAAACTCTCGAAGGGGTCTCGGGTAAACAGGGTGCGGATGCCGGGAAGCTGGGGAACGATTTTAACGGCGGATGAACGCCGATGGACGCGGATAATTGGGGCTCGTGATCCTCTTCCATCTGTAATGCTAACCGTCAGAATTTGCGCGAGAGACAAAGAATTAAAATAACCACGGATGTCACGGATTGCACGGATGCGGCTTCGATCCGTCCTCATCCGTGAAATCCGTGTAATCCGTGGTTTCAGGATTTGGTTCCGGCCAACGGCCGGGCTAGTTTCATCTGCGGTTCATTTCGGCTGATGATTGAAAAACGCCGTGTTTTTGCGAAGGGGCCAAGTTTCTTCCCAAGGGGCCAAGTAGTTTGATGATGCTTTGGCCAGTTCGGTGCTGGCTGTTTGATCGATGACCAACGCGCGCACGACGAGCGCAGCCGACCTCGTTTCGGCGTCGGCGAACCGCCAGCGGAGCGGCGTCGCACGAGGCGCGCCGCGCAGTTCGGTTCAAATTTTTTCGAGCAACAACAATCGTCGCCGGATTGCGGAGGAAATTTGGGCCTCACGCGAATGAGCATGGGGCAGGGAGCGGGGAGTTCGGAAACTTCCGCACTCCCTGCTCCTCGCCCCTTGCTCCCTGCCCTTCGCGGAGGAAGGCCTTGCTCACACGCAATCCGCGCACGTCGGCCGCCTGGCCTTCACTGGAAGACGCGCCGATCGTGCGAGGTTCAACTTATCACAATGGTGGACAGATTTCCACACCTATTTTTGGCCACCCCCCGGTGGCCAAAAATTGAGGATTGACACGGAGATCGTGACTTTTGACTCATGGAACGTGCTCGTGATACGATAGCGGATCGCTTCGACCGATTGGTCATTCATGAAGCGCATCCGAGAAGTGAGTGACTGCGTATGGCGAAAACCTCCAAGAAATCCCCACGCGGCGACGAATCGGACATTCCACCGCTCAGTGCCAAGGAGATCGCGGCGTTAAAGCGGCAGGTGGACGATATTCGCGATCCGACGCGGTATGTCATCGTGTCGCCGTTTTCGCGGCGGTTCTGTCTGTATTACTGTCCGGAGGACGGCAACTACATGATGAATGAAATCCCCGTGGGGGCGATGTTCAAGCGGAAGGCTGAGGCGCTGGCGGTGGCCAAGGTGTTGGAGCGCCGTCGACGGAAGGGCTCGCGGAAGTCGCTGCTGGTGATCGCGGTGAAGAAGACTAAACGCGGGGTGAAAGTATTGGAGGAGGTGGCGGATCCTTGGAACAAAGGGGAGCGGTGGAAGCCGGTGTTGCGGCGGCGGGTTGGAACGGTGCGCGATGCGAAAAAGTCATGAATGTCGTGAATCGGGAGGTCGAGGCGCGGGGGTGGTCGAGTGGAGACGGACGGAGTTGTCGGGCGGTTTGCGACGGTGTTATATGCGTTGTCGTGCTTTTACTGGTCGCTGAAGCGACCAGTCCGTCGTTGAGTGGAAACGCCCGTGGTACGATGGGGATGGCGGCCAACGAATCGATCTGCGTTCTGTTCGCATCGTCGGGTTGGCCCGCGACCCAGTACGCATCTTGAGAACCTTGATGACCGCGATCTCGACGCCCCTCTTGGTTCTCCTGCTTGCCGCCGCCGTGCATGCCGCCCCCTCGGCGCGACAAAGCACCTACTGCAATCCCGTCGACATTGACTACGGCTATTGCCCGTTCCCCACCGAACCGACAAAACACCGCACGACCGCGGACCCGGCGATCGTGGAGTTTCGCGGCGAGTATTACCTGTTCTCGACGAACCAGTGGGGCTACTGGTGGAGCGCCGACTTGGGCGACTGGACGTTTGTGCCGCGGAAGTTTCTCAAGCCGGAGCATCTGGCCCTCCCGTCTGGGTACAAGATTTACGACGAGCTCTGCGCGCCGGCTGCGTTTGTGATGGACGATGCGCTCTTCGTGTTGGGGTCGACCTACACGAAGGACTTTCCGATCTGGATAAGCACGAATCCTAAGGGCGGCGAGTGGAGCGAGGCCGTGTCGGCGTTTTCGGTCGGGGCCTGGGACCCCGCGTTCTTTGTCGATGACGATGGGCGGCTGTATCTCTACCATGGCTCGAGCAACGACCTCCCCCTTTATGGTTGGGAAATTGATCGGAAGACGCTCCAGCCGATTGGCGAGCGGCAGGACCTCATTCGCTTGCATGATGATGTGCATGGTTGGGAGCGGTTCGGCGAGGCGAACGACAACACGTTTCTGCGCCCGTTCATTGAAGGGGCGTGGATGACCAAGCACGGTGGGAAGTACTACTTGCAGTACGGCGCGCCGGGGACCGAGTTCAGCGGTTACGGCGACGGCGTTTATGTCGGCAAGCAACCGCTGGGACCATTTACTTATCAGGCCCACAATCCGGTTGCGTATAAGCCGGGTGGGTTTGCCCGCGGAGCCGGGCATGGCAGCACTTTTCAGGACACGCAGGGCAACTGGTGGCACACCTCGACGATCGGCATCTCGGTGAAGAACAACTTCGAGCGCCGCATCGGGATTTGGCCGGCTGGGTTCGACGCGGATGGCATCATGTACTGCAATACCGCCTACGGCGACTATCCGCATGAACTGCCGCAGGCAGCGGGCGACGACCGGCAGCAGAAGCAGCCGCGGCCGGATCGATTCGCCAGTTGGATGTTGCTCAACTACGCAAAACCGGTGACGGCGTCGTCGACGTTGGGCGGCCTGGCGGCGAATTTCGCGGTCGACGAAGACATCAAAACGTATTGGAGCGCCGCCACGGGGAACCGCGGTGAGCACTTCGTCTCGGATCTCGGTGCCGTGTCGAGCGTCCACGCGATCCAAGTCAACTATGCCGACCAGGACGCGACCCTCATGGGCAAGGTGCCGGGGCTGTATCATCAATACGTTTTGCAGGCTTCTCTCGACGGAGAACGGTGGCAAACGATCGTCGACAAGAGCGAGAATCGCAGCGATGTGCCGCACGACTACGTGGAGCTGCCGGCGGCGGTCGAAGCACGGTTCGTGCGGCTTGAAAACTTGCACGTTCCGAACGGCAAGTTTGCCCTGAGCGGCCTGCGCGTGTTTGGACGCGGCCAGGGGGTCCAACCAAAACCGGTGACGGGATTCGTGGCCCTGCGGGGTGCGAGCGAGCGCCGCAACGCTTGGCTCAAGTGGCAGGCGGCGGCGGATGCCACGGGCTATGTGATCTTTTGCGGCATCGCCCCGGACAAGCTCTACACGAGCGTCATGGTGTATGGCGCCAACGAGTACTATTTCCGCGCGATGGACAAGGACCGGCCCTATTTCTTTCAGATCGAGGCCTTCAACGAGAATGGGATTTCGGCACGCTCGCCGGTTGTCAGTGTGGAATAGCGAGAGGGTGACGGTCGAATTTCGCGCGCGATGACGTTTTGTTCGTGGGTTCACAACTGGTCGCTGAAGCGACCAGTCCGTCGGTAGTTGCGGTTAGCCGCCGGCGATGGCGCCGATCACCAGGAAGGGCTCGGCGCCGGACGCGACGGCGGCGGGTAGCGGAGCGTCGGGCGACTCGTTGGATAAATTCTGCTCGCAGGCGAAGAAGCGAATGAACGGTCGACGCGCGCAGGTGACGTGATCGCGAATCGTGCCGCGCAGCATCGGGTAACGCGCTTCCAACGCATCGAGCACGCTGCGCTGTGTGGTCGGGCCGGCGACTTCGAGTGTCACCTCACCCTGAACTTGTGCCAGTGTGCGCAGGTGGTAGGGGATCACCACTCGGATCATGGCAGGACTTGAACCTCGACGGAGAGGACGGGCGGCAGGTCGCGGACGATTGCGGTCCAGTTGTCGCCACCATTGGCCGAGCCGTAGACCTGTCCGCCGGTGGTGCCGAAGTAGACGCCGCAGGGATCGAGCGAGTCGGTGGTCATCGCATCGCGGAGGATATTGACGTAGCAGTTTTCCTGGGGCAGGCCGCGGGTTAGCGGCTCCCAGTCGTTGCCGCCGGTGCGGCTACGGTAGACGCGGAGCTTGCCTTCGGGCGGGTAGTGCAACGAATCGCTGGTGATGGGGACGACGTAAATTGTCTCGGGCTCGTGGGCGTGGACGTCGATCGGGAAGCCAAAGTCGCTGGGCAGGTCGCCGCTGATCTCGTGCCAGTTCGCGCCGCCGTCGTCGCTCCGCATCACGTCCCAGTGCTTCTGCATGAAGAGCACGTCGGGCCGCGACGGGTGGAGGGCGATGCGGTGGACGCAGTGGCCGACTTCGGCGTCGGGGTCGGGGATGTATTGGGAGCGGAGTCCGCGGTTGATCGGCTGCCAGGTGTCGCCGCCATCATCGGTGCGGAATGCGCCGGCGGCGGAGATGGCGATGAAGATGCGGTCAACATTCGTGGGATCGAGGAGGATCGTGTGCAGGCCCATGCCGCCGGCGCCGGGCGACCATTGCGGGCCCGTGCCGTGGCCGCGCAAGCCCGCAAGCTCGTGCCAGTTCTGGCCGCCGTCGGTCGAGCGAAAGATCGCCGCGTCCTCCACGCCGGCGTAAACCGTGTCGGGATCGGCAAGCGACGGCTCCAGGTGCCAGACGCGCTTGAACTCCCAGGGGTGTTGCGTGCCATCGTACCATTGGTGCGTGGTGAGAGGCTTGCCGGTTGCGGACGAAGTGTCGTAGACGAACTTGTTGCTCTCGGCTTTGGGCGTGCCGTCGGGCGTGGTTGTGGGTTCGCCGGGCGGAGTGCCCGGCTGGTGCCACGTTTTTCCGCCGTCGTCGGAGCGCTGGATGATCTGCCCGAACCAGCCGCTGTTCTGCGAGGCGTAGATGCGATTTGGGTCGAGGGGCGAACCCTTGACGTGATAGATCTCCCAGCCGGCGAAGTGCGGGCCGCTAACTTGCCAGCGCTCGCGCTTGCCATCGGAAGTGAGGAGGAACGCGCCCTTGCGGGTGCCGACGAGGAGACGGATGGCGCTCATGTGGTATGCCTTGGCCTATGAGGGACAGAGAAAAGGGGAGGGCGAAGCTCCTGCTGAGCCAACGCATTTGCGGCGCAAGGCTCGGCGGGAGCCTCGCCCTCCCATGCTAACACTGCGCTCTACTCTTTGGTCATCTCGATGCTCATCATCTTGAATTCTTCGCCGCCCTTGGGTGGCGTGCCGAACATTTCGAGCGTCTTGGTGTTCGGGCCGGTGGTTGTCTCAACTTCGCGCATCGTGATCGGCTTCCTGGTGACGGGGCAATTGCCCGTGAATTCCCAGTTGATCGTCTTGCCGTCGGCCGAGAGTTCTCCGACGCCGTTCATCATGCCGGTGCCGTGATTGTCGATCCAAGTGCAGACGAACTGCTGCGAGACGTTGTCGAAGCCGTAGATGCCGAGGCCGTCGTAGGGACCCATGCCGGGCATTTCGCCCTTCATTTCACATTCGGTGAAGCGGCCGCCCAAGAGCGGCGTGACCGTGGAGGTGCCCTCGCTGGTCATCGGCTCGGTGTCGGGGGCCATCCACATGGTCGTTTTGCAGCGCCACGTGCCGATGTCCTGCGCGAGGCGTTCATGCATTTTGCCGGGCGTGCCGGCGGCCATCATGGCTTGCATGTCTTCGGCGGTCCAGCCGGGCGGGAGTTGCATCTCGCCCTGGGCGGCGGGCGCAACATTCGTCGACGTATCGGCGAGCGAGTACGAGCCGATCACTGTCGCTAAGCCGCAAGCGGCAAGCAAGGCGGCGATAAACAAACTGTTCTTTCGCATAATAATCCTTCAGAAGTTAGATCGGTTCGTGGCAGGTGACGATAGCGAACCGACGGGTAACGGGGAGAGACTGCTATTCACCTAGTGGCCGATTGCGGCCGCGGGTTGTCACTTTGTGTTTTTAAGTTGAGCTGCGCAAGGGGATCAGTGCACGGAGCCGGGCGTCGCGTAAGTAGAGTCCGAGCCAGACCAGGACGCCGAAAACGACCGGAGCGATGAACCCTTCGCCGATGCGGACGTGCGTGGCAGTCGCGCCGCCGAGGTAGCCGGTGAGCAAGATCGCGCCGAGAACCGCAGTTTGCGGGATCACGTAGAGCAGGGTGCAACCAAGCTCGACGAGGGCCAGCGCGATCGCAAGATTCAGC
>JANNTD010000463.1:0-4878 GCA_031403315.1 Planctomycetota bacterium | reverse complement strand
GTCAGTCTATGATTCGCCAAGGGTCAAAGGCGCCATTTCCGGACCGCGCGTGCCGCAGTGGTTGAAGTTGCTGCAGTACTGGGTATCCGACCGACTTTTCGTGCTGCCGCTCGTTGGCCCTCAACTCAATGGCTTGCGGCGTGAGTTGGGGCTGGACCCGGTGCGGCGCGTGTTCGGGCAGTTCATGCACCAAGGCGATCTTGCGCTCGGCATGTTTCCCAATTGGTTCGGCCCGCCCCAGCCGGATTGGCCAACGCACTTGCGGCTGGTGGGCTTTCCGCTGTGGGATGCCAACGTCGCCGCCGAACTGTCGCGCGAAGTGCGGGAGTTTCTCGCCGCCGGCGACGCTCCGATCGCTTTTTCGCCTGGCTCGGCGAACCGCGAGGCGCACCAGTTTTTCGCGGCGGCCGTGGATGCCTGCCAGCGACTCGGTCGACGAGGCATACTGCTCACCAAGTACGCCGAGCAAATGCCGGCGACGCTGCCGCCCTCGGTGCGGCATTTTGGCTTCGTGCCGCTGAGCCGGCTCTTGCCGCACACGGCCGCAATGGTCCACCACGGTGGTATCGGCAGTTGTGCGCAAGGTTTGGCGGCGGGAGTGCCGCACTTGGTCCGCCCGATGGCGTTCGATCAGTTCGACAATTCGCGGCGGTTGGTGCGACTGGGCGTGGCCGAAGAAATCTCGGTGAGGGCGTTCCGCGGCCCGGCAATTGCGGCGTCCCTCTATCGGTTGCTGTCGTCGTCGGCGGTTGCGTCAAATTGTCGCGCGCTGGCAGCCCGTTGCGACGGCCCGGCATCGCTCACCGCGGCCTGTGTCGCCTTGGAACAGCTAGTTCCCACGCCTGTCGCGCGGTAAAACTGGGAAAATATACGCTTCGTCCCCGACGTATTATTGCAGAGGTGACGAATGCGAATCCTTGAAACCTCCCCCGCACAGAAAGGAGCCCAGCCATGAATCACGATCAACCTTTGGCCGACCTCCGTTTCTTGATTTTTGTCGGCGACGACTACGAAGACCTCGAACTTTGGTATCCGAAGCTGCGTCTCGCGGAAGCGGGCGCGCATGTGACGGTCGCCGGGCCGAAAGGCGAGACGGTGTATCGCGGCAAACACGGTTACCCGTGCCGTTCCGACGCGGCGATCGAATTGATGGAAGCCGAGGACTTCCAGGGCGTCGTGATACCGGGCGGTTTCATGCCCGACAAACTGCGCCGCGATGCGAAAGTGAAGGACCTGGTCCGCAAGTTTGCCGCGAGCGGGAAACTCGTGGCCGCCATCTGCCACGGCGGCTGGATTCCGATCTCGGCCGGTGTTTACAAGGGCGTCCGGGTGACCGGTTCGCCGGGGATCAAGGACGATCTGGTGAATGCGGGCGCGGTGTGGAAAGATGCGGCGGTCGTCGTCGATCGCCATTTCGTCAGCAGCCGCAAGCCGGATGATCTGCCCGAGTTCTGCCGGGCGATTATTGAAGTCATGTCAGGTGTTGCGGTCGGCTAGAAATTGCAATTTGCAATTTGCAATTTCCTAATATCGCACCGACGGCGTCCACCCACTTGCGGTGCGCGGATCGGCGGATGGGATCGGTGTAGCGGCTACGACGGGGTTAGCGGCGGCCTGCAATTGCGCGACGCGGGCGGCCACATCGGGCTGGTGGCGGTTCACGGCGAGCGACCGTTGATAGTCGGAGAGCGCTTGGGCATAGTTGCCCGATTGGTCGCGCAGCCGGCCTAGCGCCGTGAGCGCTCGGGCGTTGTGCGGATCGACCGTGAGCGCTTCGACAAGCTGAGTCTTCGCTTGTTCGGTCTGGCCCGTTTCTTCAAGCAACCGTGCGAGCTCGATCTTGGGCTCGGGCGATTTCGGATTCGCCGCGGCCCAACTGTTGAGCAGCCGGAACGCTTCCGGCTGTCGATTCGTTTCGTTCAATAATACGGCCAGGCCGCGGTGGGCATCGGCGTGGTTCGGGTCGCGCTCGAGGCACTGGTTGTAAAGCACCTCGGCCTGCTGCAAATCGGCCGGTCGGTTGTAGAGCGTGCCGGTCTGTTGCAACGACGCGGCCAAGTTGTAGTAGCCCTCGGGCGACTTGGGGTCTTGGGCAATCGCTTGCTGGAAGCGGTCGGACGCCTGTTGGTAGTTGCCTTGCTGGTAGAGGCGGACGCCTTCGACGTTGGCGGCCTGTGAGGCCATGCTGCTGCAGCCGCTGGTGGCCAGGGCACAAACCGCTAAGCCGCAAGCGAGCCAGGCGGCCCAGCACGCAGGAGCGGAATGGGTGTTGGTGGGGCGACGGCGGGCGTCCGTGTTGTGGTTTCGGGCATTCACGCTTGGGCTGCCTCCCAGGTCGCGCCGCGAAACGAGAAGTCGCGGCGAGTGCGGAAAAGGGCTCCGCCGATTGGTGCGGACGGAGCGTTTTGGGCGGCGAACAGTAGCAGGACTGGCGGGGCCGAACAAGCCGGGAATTCGGCCGCCAGGCGAGCACCGGTCGGCCGCAGATTCGGCCCTGCCGGCCCGACCAATTTCGGCGGCTCGAGGGGCGGCATGACGTCGGGAAACTTTGGCTGAGGCGGAAAAACCGGACAAACCGCACTATTTATGCAAACCACCCAGTTTTCGTGATTGTTTTACTTTACCACGATGCGGTTCCGATGCTTGCTTGTGTTCCCGAAGCCATTTTTACTTGGCCGAATCCCAAACGGCTGAATCCCAAACCGGGCAGTGAGGAGACGCAAGCGGTGGCGAAAACCAAGACCTCGACGAAGACCAAAAACGCGGCCCGCCCTTCGGCAAAGACCGCTTCCCGAAAGCCCAAGACCTCGACGGCCAAATCGGCGACCCACAAAGGTCATTCGGCCAGCGTCAAGGAAGTGACAGTCGATCGTCGCCGCGGCGGCCGCCGCGATGAGGAAAAAGACACCGACATGAAGCCAGCCACTCCGCCGGTGGCGCTCGAGCGTCGTAAGAAGGTAAACCGTCGCCGCCAGATCGACCCGACCACCTGCGAGCGCGACTACACCGATGATGAAGTTGCGTTCATGAACGCGTTGGACGACTACAAGCGGATGAACGGCCGGATGTTCCCCACCTGCAGCGAAGTGCTGGAAGTGGTGCGTTCGCTCGGCTACGTGCGACTCTCGCCGAACGAGTTGACGGTCCATGCGGCCCAGATGCCGATCGCGATCTCGGTAGCAGTTGCCGAAGAAGAATTCGCGGACGACTGGAAGTAGTCGTTCCGACAGTGCGCAAGATTCGCCCGCCCTTGGTCGTCACGACCGCAACACGCAAAGAGGGCGGTGCTGATTTGGCCGCGCTCGCTTGCGACGTGCGGTACATGAGACGCGCGTCGCAAGCGACGCGGCTAAATTGCTAGTCCTGCACTTCGTCGATCAAGTCGCGGAGTTCTTCCACCGAGACGTCGGCCAATTGCTGGCCGCGCTCGTCGAGGCGATCGTTGACCTTGATGATCGTCTCGCGCATGAACAGGTGCGTATCTTCCGATCCGCCGGCCAACAGAAAGTTCTTGCCGCGGGTGATTCGTTTGTGGCCGTCGTCGGCGTCGAAGGCCAGGCCCAGCAGGCCGGCGACGCGGCGATCTTTTGGAAGTCGATTGGAAGCCATGGTGCAATGGTCTGCAGAGGATGAAGCGTCGTAGAAGTTTGGCGGCGCGGAACGACCGCGTTCGGTCTGCAATCGTACACACACGGCCGGGGCGGGGAAAGACAGCTAGCGGCGGCGAGTCATTTCACGGAGGATGTCCATAGCGGCTTCGCGGCTGTCCTTGGAGACGTCCGCAGGCCGCGGCGGCAATTTGCCGGGCGCTTTTTTAGCGGCCCCCTTCTTCTTGAAGATGCTCCAGCCACCCGATTTATCGGTGGCTTCGTCGGCTGCCTTGTCGGTCGCGGCCTCGGCTGGCAGGTCCGTTGTTTCCGCCGTGGCTTCGCCGTTGGTCGAAGCAGATTCTTGAGCCGCGACCCGGTGGGTGATGGCCGTGGTCTCTTCCATGCTCAGCGTTTGCGTTTCGCGGAGCGAGTCGCCGCCGCCGGCGGTGATGCCCAGCAGCCAGCGGGAGATGTCTTCTTCCGACGTGGAGCCATCGGCTTGCTTGACGGTCCGCTGGACGACTTCGGCGACATCCTTTACCGGCGGCTGCTTACCCCGGTTGATGTCGAGCGGCTCGTCTGACTTCGCCGCATTGGCGGCCTGCTTCTCGGCGGGCGCCGGCTGCGCGGCCTGCGACCCTTCGGCCGCTTTCAACAATTGCTCGACGCGGAAATGAAGCGGCCCGACGCGGATCTCGTCGCCCACTTTGAGCGGCGTCGGCGTTTCGACGGCGCAATCGTTGAGGAAGGTGCCGTTACGGCTGCCCAGATCGCGCACGAGCCAAGCGTCGTCTTTGCGAACGATCGCACAATGCCGTCGGCTGATGGCTGAACTGCCGGCGCGTAGGGTACACTCGCTCGCTCGCCCGATGATGAATTTGTCTTTCTTCAGCGGGATCTGCGTGCCTTCCTTCGCACCGGCCAGCACTATTAGTTTTAACTCCATGTTCGCACAGCCCTGATCCGCGAGTCGTAGAACCAAAACAACAAGAACGCCATACAAAAACGCTCAATCGCGCGGAACCAAAGCACAGGCAGCGGTCTCGGCCACGGCGCGGACATAGCGTCCGCCACCGGAGGATAAGGATGAAAATGGCGAGACCACGCCAGCGAAAAGTCGCTATCTAAATGATATACACTCTCCGGATTGGAAATTAGCGAAAAATGACGCTGCATTGTAGTTTCTCGATGCGCGGCGCGTATCCCCCATTGCGGAGGGGTTGGCCGTCGTGCTCGTCGATCGATCGAAACCATCCCGATTGTCGCCTATCGCACGGCAATTCACAAC
>JANNTD010000462.1:0-4611 GCA_031403315.1 Planctomycetota bacterium | reverse complement strand
CTACCGACACCGAAGATCCTGCATCCATATCCGAACGTGCGGTTCGCATGTCAACATCCGAGGTAAGAGCCGTATGCGGTAGTTCCGCACGTACGGATCTGTGCGGGGGGCGGTCAGCAATGACCGTCCCTACCGCGATGGCCGGGGGTCAGGGGTCGCGGGCTTGCCAGCGGAACGCCGGCGAGTGCGCCGTTGCCGTTGGCGAATACTGCTGCAATTGGCCGACGCGACGTCGGTTTTGGTTCGAGCGCCGTGAGGCAGCGGAGAATCTCTTCGCCGGTGGCGGGAAGTTGCAGATCGATGCGGCGATCGGGCGCGACGCAGCGGAGGGCGTGCTTCACCGCCGTCCACACACAGGTGGCGTGCATTAGCGGCGGCTCACCGACCGCTTTGCTGCGGGCGACCGTTTCGACATTGTCGTAGTTCGGGAAGAATTCGCAATTGAAGACGCGCGGCACGTCGGTGATCGCGGGAATCTTATACGTGGTGGGCGAATGGCTCAACAGCTCGCCGCGGTCGTTGTAGACCAGGCACTCGGCCGTGACCCAGCCCATGCCCTGGATGAAGCCGCCGATCACTTGGCCGCGGTCAACGCCGGGATTGATCGAGCGGCCGATGTCGATCAGCAGGTCGACGCGCGGCACCGTGAGGTCGCCCGTGAAGCGGTCGATCTCAACCTCGGCAACGGCGGCCCCTTGTGTGTAGTACAAAAATGGCGTGCCGCGGCCTGTTTCGCGGTCGTAGTCGACGCCGGGCGTCGCGTAGAAGCCGTGGGCACCGAGGTCGACGCGGTCGCGGCGGGCCGCGGCGCAGAGTTCGCCGAATTCACGGCGTTGGTCAGGATTGCGGCGGTCGAAAGCGACACCCTTCTCGAAGACCACGTCCTCCGGCGACTCGGCGAAGCTGAGTTCTGAGTTGGCAAACTGTGATGCGGCGAACGCGGCGAGCCGGGCCTTGATCTGTCGGCAGGCGTCGACTGCGGCCGCGCCGTTGAGGTCGGTGCCGGCGGAGGCGGCGGTCGGCGAAGTGTTCGGGTTCTTTTCGGTGGAAGTCGGCATCAGGATGACGCGCTCCCAGTCGAGGCCGAATTCATCGGCCACCAGTTGGCGAATCTTGGTGTTGAGCCCCTGGCCCATCTCGGTGCCGCCGGTCGAGACCTGGATCGTGCCGTCGGTGTAGACGTTCACGAGTGCGCTCGCCTGGTTCATGAACCGGGTGGTGAATGAGATGCCGAACTTGACCGGCGAGAGGGCGATGCCGCGAAGTCGCAAGCGGTCGGTTTTGTTTTTTGCTTCGATTACTTGACGGCGGTTCGCGTAGTCGGACGACTTGACGAGCGTCTCGACGATTTCGGACAGGTGGTTGCGTGTGAATGTCTGGCCGTAGGGCGTAATATTTCGCACTTCGACGCCGTAGAGGTTCCGCCGCTGCACGTCGAGCGGATCGAGGCCCAGTTCCTGGGCGATCTCGAGAATGATGTTCTCCATCGCCGCCATCGCCTGCGGTCCGCCGAAGCCGCGGAAGGCAGTGTTCGAGGGATAATTGGTGAAACAAACGCGGCCATTGATCTCGACGTCGGAGATGTAGTACGAATTCTCGGCGTGGAGCATGGTCCGTTCCATCACGGCGAGCGACAGGTCGGCCGACGAACCGCCATCGGAGTAGAATTGCGTTGCGAGGCCGAGGATACAACCCGTATCGTCGAATCCGACCTCCCACTCGTTGCGGTAGGCGTGCCGCTTGCCCGTGGAGCACATGTCCTCGTCTTTGTTGTAGATGAGACGAGCGGCGCGGCCGGACTTGTGCGCTGCGAGCGCGGCCATCATCGTGGGAATCGCGGCCTGCGTTTCCTTGCCGCCAAATGCCCCACCCATTCGCTTGCAGATGCAGACGACCTGGTGCTGATGGATGCCAAGCATCTCGGCCACAACAACTTGAATCTCGCTGGTGTTCTGCGTCGACGAATGGACGACCATCTGGCCTTGCTCGCCGGGATAGGCGATAGCCGCCTGCGATTCGAGGTAAAACTGCTCCTGGCCGAGACTATGAAACACACCGCTCAGCCGGCGCGGGGCCGATTGGATTGCCTTGGTCGCGTCGCCGCGCGCGATGCGCCGCGCCGGGCCGATGAAGCGACCGAGCTCGATCGAACGCTCGATCGAGAGGATCGGCTCGGCGGGTGTTGCATTGATTTTGATCGCCTGCTTGGCGGCGCGGAGGGCTTCGCGCGACTCGGCGGCGATCACGACAACCGGTTGGCCAACGTAGAGCAGTCCGCCATCCGCAAGCACGGGTTCGTCTTTGAAGAGCGGACCGAAGTGCTTCTCGCCCGGAATGTCGGCAGTAGTGTAGAGGCCGACAACGCCGGGAATCTGGCGGGCGACGTCGAGCTCGATCGAGTTGATCGTTCCGGCGGCGATCGGACTGCCGACGTAGCCCACCAACAACTCGTCCGACCGTAGCGGCAGGTCGTCGAGATAGGGCGCGGTGCCGGTCACGTGGCCGGCGGCCGAGTCGTGCGGGATGATTTTGCCGACGTTGGTCATGGTACAGGAATTATACGCCCACGAGTGCTTGTTCGAGATAGAACTTTACCAGCACATTGCGGGTGAGCTGATAGCGGAAATCGGCGCTGCCGCGGACATCGCTGATTGGCGAGATTTCGCTGGCCGCAACGTCGCCCGCGGCACGCATTGTGTCTTCGTCGAATGGCTGGCCGCGAAGTAAGTCCTCGGTACGACGGGCGCGGATCACCGTCGGGCCGCAGGCGCCGAATGCGAGCTTGGCGTCGGCGATCGTCTCGCCGTCGAGCCGCATCCAAATCGTCGCGGTAAATGTGGCGATATCGAGGTCGCGGCGGCGTGAGACCTTTACCAGTCTCAGCAAGTCGCTTGGCTCGTGAAGTGGTATCCGGATGCGCGTTAGCAATTCGCCCGGTTTGAGGTCGAGTTTCTTGTAGCCTTGGTAGAAACTGGTGATCGGCACGGTCCGCGTGCCGGAAGTGCTGGCGAGCTCGAGCTCCGCTTCGGCGACGAACAGAAACGGCAGCGAGTCGGCGATCGGCGAGGCGTTGATGATGTTGCCTCCGATCGTGCCGACGTGGCGGATTTGCGGTGAGCCGAAGATCGACACGATGTCGTGGAATTCGGGCACCGCGTCGCGAACGATATCGGCGATTTCGGTCCAGGTGGTGCGAGCGCCGGCGACGATCGCATCGCCGCACGCGCTCGATTCGATCGCCGCGCCGACAAGCTCCTCGACGCGATTGAGATCGAGAAACACATCCGGATCGATGACACCCTTATTGAGTTGCACACCGACGTCGGTCGCTCCGGCGACGACCTTTGCGGTCGGATGATCATGCAGGATGCGGAGCGCTTCCGGGAGCGTCGTTGGGCTGAAAAAGCGGCGGAGGCGGCCGCCGTGCTTGATTTCCACGGAGGCCGAATCATTCGCCGTCGTGGCCAATTCGCGGAGCATGGATGCGGCGGGATAAAGCTCGTTGAGCCGCGTCACCGCGCCGGCGTCGAGCGTCCGCCCCGCGTCGACGATTGGCACGTAGCCGGTGCAGCGGCATAGATTGCCCGTGAGGCCAAGCCGCCAGTCTTCGTCCGTCGGGGATTTGTTTTCTTCCAACAGACCGGTCATGGCGACGACGAAACCCGGCGTGCAGAAGCCGCACTGTGAGCCGTGGCATTGGATCATCGCATCCTGGACGGGCGTCATTTCGCCGTTGCCGCCCGAGAGTCCTTCGACCGTGACGATGTGCGTGCCATCGAGCTGGAACATCCACTGGATACAAGAGTCGACCGGTCGGTAGTCGAGACGGTCACCATTCGGTCGGCCAATGAGCACGGTGCAGGAGCCGCAGTCGCCTTCGGAGCAGACGATCTTCGTGCCGGTCAGCCCGAGCCGCAACCGCAGGAAGTCGCTGAGGCTGAGGAAGCCATCGTTGCCGGCAACTTGTTGGCGGCGACCGTTGATGTAGAGCAGCACGTGGTCGCGCATGGACAAACTCGCGAGGTCGCTCGTCGGCGACCGGCGGACGAGCGGGGGGATCGGGATCGCCTGATGATTCTACTATAACTCATTGGCGCGCGACCGCCCAATGGGAGTTGGCGGCGGGGTGCCCGGTCGCTGAAGCGACCTCGCCTGAGCTTACGTCGGTTGGCTACCCGAACCAGCCGCGCTTCATGAAAGCCTTGCGGGCCGCCACTTCGTCATCCTCGATCTCGAAGAGCTTGTCGAGCTTGGTAATCTTGAACACCTGGCGGATGTCGGGCGAGATGGCCGAGAGCTTGAGATGGACTTTGAATTCCTTGCACTTCTTCTGCACCTGCACTAGCTTGCCGAGCATCGACGAGGACATGAACTGCACGTTGCGGAAATCGAGAATCACCCGCTCCTCGGTGGTGTCGTTGAGCTGCTTGATCAGCTCGCCCCCGAGCTGCTCGAGCTTGGACTCGTCGGTGAGCCGCGCATCGGTCAGGCAGACCGTGAGGATGCCATCTTTGGCAAAACTAACGACGGACATAGGACCCGCTCGGTGAAGAGACTTGCAGAACGCGCCTGTCACTAGCCGTGAGCCTAACGGAAAACCGCCGAAAACGC
>JANNTD010000461.1:0-2103 GCA_031403315.1 Planctomycetota bacterium | reverse complement strand
CTTTCAGCGGCGAGATGTCGCGTGGCAGGTTCGTAACTTCGGCACAGCCAACGAACTCGATCTGCTCGCCGCTGAAAGTGATTCCACTCGACGTGAAATTCAAGTAATGGTCGATTCGCGTATCGCCACTCCCGACTCCGGCGTATTGCTCGCAGCGAGCGGCGTCGGCAAATCGTTTCCTGGCGTGAAGGCCCTCGACGGCGTCGGCATCACGGTCCGCTGTGGTCGGCTCAACGCGCTACTGGGCGAGAACGGCGCGGGCAAATCGACGCTGATGAACATCCTGGCCGGCGTGTTTCCGCCGGACGACGGCGAAATTCTGCTCGACGGCCGAAGTGTGCGATTCAACAGCCCACGGGAGGCACAGGAGGCCGGCATTGCGATCATTTTTCAGGAGCTCAATCTCATACCACACTTGAGCGTGGCCGAGAACATTTTCCTCGGCCGCGAGCCGCTGACGCCACTCGGCCTGATTGACTGCGGCCGCATGAACCGCGACGCGAAGGCGCTATTGGAGCAACTGGAACTCGACGTCGATCCGCAGGCCCCCATCGCCCGGCTGCGGGTCGGTGCCCAGCAAGTCGTGGAGATCGCCAAGGCGATTTCATTCGACTCGCGCGTGATTATCATGGACGAACCGACGTCCGCGATTACGGAACAGGAAATCGAAGTCCTCTTCCGGCTCATCCGGCGGCTCAAGCAACAGGGCGTCGGACTAATCTATATCACGCACAAACTCGACGAGCTGTCACAGATCGCCGACGACGTGACCGTCTTCCGCGACGGCCGGTTCATTGCCAGTGAGCCCTTCGCCGGCCTGACGCACGAGCGAATAATTCAATTGATGGTCGGACGCGACTTGTCGGAACTGTTCCCCAAGACAGCTGCACCAATCGGCGAAAATGTCCTCGAAGTCAGCCACGTTTCACTGCGGCATCCGGAGCGGGCGGGCGACTTCGTGGTCCGCGACGTTACCTTCTCGGTGCGGCGCGGGGAAGTCGTTGGGCTGTTCGGACTGATGGGCGCCGGCCGCACGGAACTGCTGCAAACCATCTTCGGTTTGCATCCGCACACTTCGACCGGCACCATACACGTCGATGGAAAACGGTGTGACATTCGCTCGCCAACTCAGGCGATCGAGGCGGGACTCGCGCTGGCACCGGAGGATCGCAAGACCGACGGACTCGTGCTCTCGATGAGCGTGGCCGAAAACGCCAGCCTGGCGTCCCTCGACAAGACCACGCAGTTCGGCTTGTTGCAACCGGGCCGGGAGCGCGAGCTGGTTGGCCGCTTCGTCGAGCGGCTCGCGGTCAAGACGCCGTCACTGCACCAGCAAGTCCGCAACCTCAGCGGCGGCAACCAACAGAAGGTCGTGCTCGCCAAATGGCTGGCCACGCAGCCCAAGGTGCTGCTCCTCGACGAGCCGACGCGCGGCATCGACATCAACGCCAAGCAGGAGATTTACACGATCATCGACGAGCTCGCGCGCAGCGGCCTGGGCGTCGTGATGGTATCCTCGGAGTTGCCGGAGATTCTTGCCATTGCGGACCGCATCCTGGTCCAGTCCGAAGGGCGAATCACGGCGGAATTCGCCCGCGGTGAGGCGACCGAAGAGAGCATCCTCAAGGCGGCCCTGCCCGCGGCACGGGAACAGCAGGCAAAAAGCGCATGACCAGCTCCAACGCCAAGGAACATTTTGCCCGCTTCCAGTCGCTCTTTGCGCTGACGCTAATGGTCGTCGCGCTCTCGCTAGCGACCGACTCGTTTCTCACCGTTGATAACGGCCTCAACGTGCTGCGGCAGATCTCGATCAACCTTTGCTTGTCGATCGGCATGACGCTGGTCATTCTCTCGGGCGGCATCGATCTGTCGGTCGGCTCGGTGCTCGCGCTTTCCGGCGCGATCGCGGCCGGCCTTTTGAAAAACGGACTCGCCCTGCCCTACACCGATTCCACGCTCCAATTCACCGTGTTGGGCGCGATCGTCGTCGGCGTGCTGGTGGGGCTTGCGCTCGGTTGGTGCAACGGCGTTTCGATCACGCGCTTCGGCCTGCCGCCATTCGTCGCCACACTCGGCATGCTTAGCATCGCCCGTGGCCTCACG
>JANNTD010000460.1:0-6866 GCA_031403315.1 Planctomycetota bacterium | reverse complement strand
TTGTTCGGGTGCAGTGAAAGGTCCTCAACGCACCTCCATTTGTGCGTTGCGACGGTCAAAATTACATCGTGCTGGCATATGAACACAAGCCGGAAAATCGTCGAATCGCCCAGAAAACCCGGGGTTTTCGCCGCCGACCGGCTGTGCGCCCTTGGGGAGCCATGTGCCAACGATGTCGCGCCGCGCGACCGGATATCGCTCCTTGCACGGCTTTGCACCAGTCTAGGTCGCAGGAATGCAGCCGACTTGCTCGCCCCGAAAAATGCTATAAGATTAGATGTAGAAGCAAGTTACGCGGAAAATGCTGGGCCGACGCACCGTCAAATTCGGCCAAAAACCGGCCCAAACGCATTCCGCGATTTCCTCGGGCACCGGTCCTGGAATACGATTACGTGCCCCCTGTCGGACCCGCCGAAGCACGACGGCCGCATTTGGGCCAAGGACTGCCATGTTTTTCCGCCCTCCTCGAAATCGAGCCTGCCAATGGGTCTGGACGGCGGCGCTTTGGACGGTGGTGATTGGGATCCTCGCCTGCGGCAGCGGACTCTCGGGCTTGGTGGAAACCGCGGTCGGGCAGCAGATTCAGTTCCGGGTCAATCCAACTCCCAATCGTCCCGACGAAGATCCTTACGGCGTCTACTTACCCACCGATCGCACTCTCTCGCGCGGCATGTCGCGGGCGCGCGAGCGGCTCGAAGATGGCGAATTCAACGAAGCGCTGGCGTTCCTCCAACAACTATTGGACCGCGACGAAGATGTGTTCGTCGACGATGCCGCGGAGCCCAATGGCCTCGGCGGTTTGAAAGCTTCGGCGCGCAAGTTGATCGCCAATCTTCCCGACGCCGGCCGACAGATGTACGACTTGCTGCACGCCACGACGGCGCGCCGACAACTCGACGCCGCACTCGCGTCGGGCGACCGGGCCGAATTGGCCCAACTCGTACGCCGCTACTTTCTCACGCCGCCCGGCTACGAAGCCGCAATCGTTCTGGCGCAAATGGAACTCGATCGCGGCCATCCGCTCGCCGCGGCACACCTCTACGAACAACTACTCGCCGATTCCGCCACCGCGGCGCAATTCGAACCGCAGCTCTCGCTGCTCACGGCCGTGAGCTGGCAGGCCGCTGGACGATCGGCAGCCGCAGCAGCAGCACTCCGCGCGCTGGCCGAAAAGCATGCTGGTGCAGAAGTCGAGCTCGCCGGTCGCAAGCGCCCACTTCCCCAGGTCGGCGATTCAGACGAGGAGCTTGTCGCCTGGCTGGACGAAGCCGTCGGCCGCGCGCAATCGGTCGACGCCACGACGACCGATTGGCTCACCCAGCGTGGCGACCCGAGCCGCAACACGCAACATCGCGGCGGCGCGCCCCATTTGAGCGCTCGCTGGGAATCGCGGGTCGTCAACGATCCGCGCTTCGAAACGTTTCTCACCACGCGACGCGAGCAGACCAGTCAACAAGGCGTCGTCGCCATCGCCGCGGCTCGCCCGATCGCCACCGACAACGTCGTCTTGATGCGGACGCCGCAAAACGTCGTCGCCCTCGACTGGCAGACCGGCAAGCGAATCTGGGAAACACGCGAGGAAGAGTCCACCGAACGCGATCAATTTCTCGCGGAATTCATGTCGGGCAACAACGCCGACGAATTCGCCGCGATGAACCATCCGCTCGAACAACGCGTTTGGGACGACACGCTCACCATGTCGCTCTCGAGCGACGGCGAGCGCGTGTTCGCGCTCAGCGGTATGTCGCTGGGCCAGCCCGTGGAGCAATCGGCCTGGGGCGTGGGGCCCGCGTTTGGCGGACAGTTCGATTTCAGCGCGTCGCCCACCAATCGGCTCACCGCCTACGAGCTCTCGACCGAGGGCAAGCTGGCCTGGGAAATCGACGGCGCCAATGCCTCCGGCGACCTGTCGGGCGCGTTCTTCCTCGGCGCGCCGCTCGCCATCGACGGCTCGCTGTATGTCCTCGCCGAAATCCGCAGCGCCATCTATTTATTGGCGCTCGAACCGAAATCCGGCAAACTCGAGTGGCGACAACAACTCGTCGGCCTCGAACAAGGTATTACGCTCGATCCGCAACGCCGGCTCAACGGCGCCACGCCTTCCTACGCCGCGGGCGTTTTGGTCTGTCCGACCACGGCCGGAATCGTCGTCGCCGTCGATGCCATCCGCCGCGAGTTCGCCTGGGTCTATCGCTATCCCCGCCAGGCCGAATCGTTTGTCAACGTGCGGCCGGGTTGGCAGGGGCGGGCCGAAGGCGCTTTCCCCCGCGGCAACAACCGCTGGCTCGACGGCTCCGTCGTGATCGCCGACGGCAAAGTGCTGCTCACGCCGCCGGAGTCGGCCGAGATGCATTGCCTCGAACTCTCCAGCGGGAAGCTGCTCTGGAAAAAGCCTCGCGAATCGTCACTCTACTTGGCGGGCGTCGATCGCGAAAACGCCCTGCTCGTCGGCAGCGACTCGGTCAAGGCCGTGCGCTTGGCCGACGGAGCCGCGGCTTGGTCAAAGGACGTTGCGCTACCGGCGGGTACGACGCCGAGCGGTCTCGGATATTTGAGCGAAGGCCGCTACTACTTGCCGCTTTCGTCGGGTCAAGTCATCGCCGTCAACACTCAGGACGGCGCCGCAACCGGCGCGATCGACTCGCCGAACGACGGTGTCGTCGGCAATTTGATTTGTCATCGCGGGTCGATCATCTCGCAGTCGGCGCTATTTCTCGACAAGTTCGAGCAGATCGAGGTGCTCCGCGAGCGAGCGCAGGCAGCCTTGGCGGCGAATCCACGCGACGCCGCGGCGATTCGCGATCTGGCCGAAATGCGGCGACTCGAAGGGGCGCTCGCCGAAGCGGTGCCGATGCTCAAGCAGGCCTACGAAATCGACCCGTCCGATCCGCTCACGCGCGATATGTTGGCCGACGCACTCCTCGAAGCCCTGGCCGACAATTACGCAGCCAATCGGGCCGACATGCCGCTACTCCGCGAAATCGTCTATCGACCGCAACAGCAGATCGAACTGTTGCGGATCGACGCCAAGGGTCTCGACGCGGCGGGAGAGCGAATGGAAGCCGTCGCCGCCTATCTCCGCCTGGCCGACGCCACGGCCGCGGAGCTGCCGTCGCTTACGATCAGCCCCCAGCACGTCGCGCGCAGCGACAGTTGGGTTCGAGCTCAATTCGGCGCACTGTGGGCCGGAGCGTCGACCAGCGAACGAGACGAAATATCGCACCAACTCGATTCCCGCAAACAAGCCTGGGCGAGCCCGCCCGCCGAGAGCGAATTGCGCACGTATTTGGCCTATTTTGGTGGACTCCCTGGCGCAGACGACGTTCGCCTGCAGTTGATTCACACACTTCTGGAGCGCAGCGAGCCGCTCGCAATCGAAATAGAATTGCTGCGACTAGAGCGCTCGTCGGCGGAGGAATCCCAGGTCGCCGCCGTGACCCTGTTTACGAAGTGGCTTCTGGGCGAGGGGCGGATCGAGGAAGCAAACAACATGGCGGCTGCCGGCGTATCGGCGCGGCCTTGGCCGCGCGGACGCGTCACGGCAGAAGATCTACCCGCCACACCAGCCAATCGGCGGGAAGTAACTCGCCGCGCACAGGCCGAATATCAGCTTGGTCTGCGAAAGTTGCGCCTCGAGCAGATCGACGGACCGAATCTCGGCCCGTCGCAATGGCTGATCGCGCAAGATGGCTCGCGGCTGATCGGGCGCGACGCGATGGGGCAGGATGTGTTTCGCTTCAATACCTCACGCAGTTCGGCGATGCGGCGCTTTGCCGGCAACGCCGACTTGGTGCAGGCGGCGCAGCTCGGAGATCTGCTGTATGTCACGCTCGGCGGTCAAGTCGTCGCACTCGACAGCCGCGAGCGCGGCGAAGACGACGATTCGAACATCGTCTGGCAGTCGAACCCGGCCGGGCAGTTTCCGATCATGGTGCAACGGACGAACCGTCGCAACGGCCCGTCCGTCTATCATCCCTGGTCGCAGCGGAGACGTGTGCCCGGCTCGGCCGGCGGACTGGTTGCGGCGCTCGGCCCCGCGACGCCCAACGGTGTGGTCTTTCAAGATCAGCAGCGGTTGCGCTGCGTCGATCCGGTGAGCGGCGAGACGCTTTGGTCGCGGAGCGACGTTCCGGTCGGCTGCGAATTGTTCGGCGACGACGAATTTGTGTTGGCTGCCAATCCGGAAGAAGAAATTGTTTACGTAATCAAGATGAGTGACGGCGAAATGGTCGAGCGAAGAACGCTACCCGAGATCCCCTGGCTGCTCACCGCCGGCCGCCACGTTGCACAACTGCTCGATACGGGCGCTGGTCCGCAAGCGCGCAAAACGCTTCGCATCGTCGACGCCGTGAGCGGCGACAAAGTATTTGAAGCCGAGTACGATCCGGCCGTTCGCATGGCGACGCTCGAGCCGAACGCCATCGCGGTGGTCGAGCCCGCCGGCAAGTTCCAATTGATCGACGTCCGGACCGGCGACACACTTGTCGACCAGTCGCTAAAACTGGCCGCGGCGCCGCGGACTATCTCCGCGTTCAAGGCGGGCGAGCAGTTGTTTGTCGGAGTGAGCGGACCCGCACGGCAGCAATCGTCGCGGCCGGTCGGGCTCGATTACCGACTCGATTATCCGCTCGTCGACGGCCAGGTGTTTGCGTTTGACCTGCGGGACGGCCGAATGATCTGGCCTGGCCCCGCGGTGGTCGAGCAGCGCGGCCTCGCGCTCACGCAACCGGCCGATATACCGTTCCTGATATTTGTTGATCAGCTCGCCAAACGCGACGCCAACGATAACGGAACCAAGCTGCGATTCATCTGCCTCGATAAGGCGACGGGCGCGACCGTCTATCGCAACGACGAGCTGCCGGCTACGTCGGGCGGCCAGTTCCGCGTACGCGCCACGCGCGATCAGTCGCCGTCGGTCGACGTCGAAATGTCGGCCAAGACGATTCGTCTCAAGTTTTCCGAGCGGCCCCGTTCGCCGGAGCCGCCCGCCAACGATCTGGTGGAAGCCCCGCGGAAGAGCCTCGGCCGCGGATTGTGGGGCGTCGGACGACGAATGGGCAGCGTCATCCAGGACGTGATTCAGAATCCCGGCGGAGCGGGTCGCGGATCGAACGCCCCCAATGCGGCCGGCGACGATCAAATCGAACAACTCGACGATGACTAAAGAGGGCGATTAGTGAGTGCGATCGATGCCAGCAGTTTTTCCATGTGAATAAAATGCTTCGACACTTAAAGCTCTTGGTGTTCGCTCTCGTCGCAGCGGCAACGCTGCCGACTTGGCCGGCGCGGGCTGC
Source organism: Planctomycetota bacterium (assembly GCA_031403315.1). Classification (GTDB taxonomy): domain Bacteria; phylum Planctomycetota; class Planctomycetia; order Pirellulales; family Lacipirellulaceae; genus DASYDU01. The sequence continues at coordinate 1,572 of JANNTD010000460.1, read as the reverse complement.
GATCGACAATCCGCGCACGCGCAAGGTCGTCGGCGAAGGACTCGATTGGCTCGCTTACCAGCAGCACAAGCTCGGTCATTGGACGGCCCAAGGGCGCTATCCGACGGCGATGACCGCGCTCTCCGGACTGGCCATGCTTTGCGAGGGTTCGACCACCACGCAAGGAAAGTATGCCGACAACCTCCGCCGCGCCGTCGACTATCTCGTCCGCCAATGTCGACCGAACGGGCTGATCGGCGATCCGCTGCGCGACGACCGCTACACCTACGGCCACGGCTTCTCGATGCTGTTTCTCTCCGAAGTGCTCGGCGAGGAAGAAGACGAAGACCGCCGAGCGGAGCTGGTCGACGTGCTCACGCGGGCCGTCCAGTTCACGGGCGAGGCGCAGACTCCGGCGGGCGGCTGGGGCTATGTGAGCTCCAAAGACGGCAACGGTTTCGACGAAGGCTCGACGACGATCACCCAAGTCCAAGGACTCCGCGGCTGCCGCAACGCCGGCATCCCCGTGCCGAAAGAGATCATCGACAAAGCGGTGAAATACATCCGCGACTGCACGCTCCCCGAAGGCGGCGTGCAATACAGCTCGAAAGGCGGCGGCGGCCGGCCCGCGATCACCGCCGCGGCCATCGCTTGCCTATTCAACGCCGGCGACTACGACGACGATCTCGTCCCGCGGATGATGAAATACTGCAAACAGAACCTGGGCACCGACGCCCAGAGCAGCTACGGCCATTGGCACTACGCCCATTTCTACTACGCCCAAGTCCAATACCGCGAAGGCGGCACGGTTTGGGAGACCTATCGCGACGAAATCGAGGCAAAACTGCTCAGCGAAGCGGCTGAAGTCAAACTCGGCGACCGCACCGGCGTACAATGGACTCAGGGCTACATCGGCCCCGTATATACGACCGCGCTGAACCTGATTATCCTGCAGCTCGACAACGCCTGCCTGCCGATCTACCAACGTTAGGCGCCGCCCGGAACCGATCGCGCCTTTCTCCGCTTCTTCCCACACGAATCACGGAACATCCGACTGATGACTGACATGCCATCGCAGCTTTCCAACGGTTCGATCGAACGGCTGGGCGACGCCACGCGGCAGCTCAAGGACCAGCTTTCGCGCGTAATCGTCGGCCAGCACGACGTGATTGAACTGATGCTGGTCGCACTCTTCAGCCGTGGCCACTGCCTGCTCGAAGGGGTGCCCGGCCTGGCAAAGACGCTGTTGGTGAGCACGCTCGCTCGCTCGCTCAACCTCACATTCAGCCGCATTCAGTTTACGCCCGACCTAATGCCGGCCGACATCACCGGTACTGACGTTCTCGAAGAAAACCGGTCGACCGGCAAGCGAGAATTCCGCTTCCTGGAAGGACCGCTGTTCTACAACGTCGTGCTCGCTGACGAAATCAACCGCACGCCGCCGAAGACTCAGGCCGCGTTGCTGGAAGCCATGCAGGAACGTCAGGTAACGGTGGGCCGCGTGCGGCATCCGCTCAGCAATCCGTTCTTCGTGCTGGCGACGCAGAATCCCATCGAGCAGGAAGGGACCTACACTCTGCCCGAGGCACAACA
>JANNTD010000459.1:0-4751 GCA_031403315.1 Planctomycetota bacterium | reverse complement strand
TGTGGTACCAATCGTGGCCGCCCTCGGTCGCGTAGTGATTCACCACGCGCCCAGACACGATCGAGCCGACGAATAACCCCAGCCCCAGGGTAACCAGCGTCAAGAAACCTTGTGCCGCGGCACGGACGTTTGACGGCGCCTTGTTGTCGACATAAATCTGGCCGGTGACAAAAAAGAAATCGTAGCAGATACCGTGCAGCAAGATGCCGAAGTAGAGCATCCACATCCGCTCGCCGGCATCGCCCAACGCAAACAAAACATATCGTAACGCCCACGCCGCCATGCCCACCAGCAGCATCCACTTCACGCCCAACCGCGCGAAGAACAAAGGCATCAACAGCATGAAGAATATTTCCGACATCTGGCCATAAGTCTGTTTGCTGGCCGCGTTCGCGACGCCCAACTCGTTGAGAAATGGGTTCGTGAACGTGTAGTAGAACTGTAGCGGAATGCAGATCAAGAAGGAGCCAATCACAAACACGGTAAACGACCACTCCCGCATCATTGCCAGAGCGTCGAGACCAAGCACGTCGCGAATCGTCTGCCCGCCCTCCGAACGATTTGGCGGCGTATGGGGGAGTGCCAGGCAAAATAGCCCGAGCACGAATTGTGCCCCGGCGGCGATTGTCATGGGAATGGTGGTCGGCTCGATGCTCGACTCCCGGCCGAGCGTCTCACCCAAATTGAAGCTGATCGGCAAACCAAACGGCCGTTCAAACGCCAATCCCCAGCGTGCGCCGGCGATGTACAGCGAACCGACCAACAGGCCGGCCACGATCCAGCCGATCGTGCCGAGCACGCGAATCGCGGGAAATTGCCGGCCCGGGTCCGACAAATGATGAAACGAAATCGAGTTCGTGAGCGCGAGGGTCGGCATGAAGGTGAGAAAATAACCGATTAACACACCATAAAACAGCTTCGGCGAGTCGACTGACGCCAGGTACGCCAAGATCGCCGCCCCTGCCAAATGCAGCACGCACAACAATCGCTCCGTCGAAAAGAAGCGGTCCGCAATCATGCCGACGAAAAACGGCGCGATCATCGCGGCGATCGCGGCTGTGCCGTAGGCGTCGCCGACGAAACTATCCGAAAACAATCGCTCGCCGTCACTTCCGGCGGCAGTCGACAGATAGGTCCCCAACGTCACGTACCACGCGCCCCACACGAAATACTGCAGGAACATCATTACCGACAACCGCGTCCGCGTGAGCATGATTTTCTCCTGAATGTCTAATCGCCATAACCGTGTGGATGGGCCTTGTGCCACCGCCAGGCCGACTCGATGATCCCGCGCATGTCCCTGTGCTTTGCTTCCCAGCCGAGTTCGCGCTTCGCGGCCGCGGGGTCGGCCACCAACTCGGGTGGATCGCCTTCGCGGCGGTCGGCGTGCCGCGTCGAAATCTTGTGGCCCGTCACCGCGCGGGCGATGTCGACGACCTCTTGCACGCTCGCGCCCCGACCCGTGCCGAGATTCAGTTTCAAGGCCGTGCCGTCGCCGAGCTTCGTCAAGGCGAGCAGATGGGCCGAGGCCAGGTCGTCGACGTGGATGTAGTCGCGGACGCAGGTGCCGTCGGGCGTGGGATAATCGGTGCCGAAAATGTCGACGCTTTCGCGTTGGCCGAGCGCCACTTGCAGCACGAGCGGAATGAGATGCGTCTCCGGATCGTGGTCCTCGCCGACCGTGCCATCCTCGGCCGCACCCGACGCATTGAAATATCGCAACGCCGCATACCCAAAGCCATAGGCGTGTGCGTAGTCCGCCAGTGCCCGCTCGATCGCCAGCTTCGTGAAGCCGTAGGGATTGATCGGCGCCTGCGGATGGTCCTCGCGAATCGGCACCTTGGTGGGAATGCCATACGTGGCGCAAGTACTCGAGAAAACGATTCGCCGGACGTCGGCCGCCCGCATCGCGTCCAAGAGGGCGAGCGTTCCGACGATGTTGTTGTGGTAATACTTCGCCGGCTCGCGGACCGAGACGCCGACATAGGCGAAGGCCGCGAAGTGCATCACCGCTTCGATGCGATGCTTCTTGAGCACCTCAGTGATCGCCGCCTGGTCGAGCAAATCGGCGACCACCAGCGGCAATTTGCCGACCGCGGCCCGGTGCCCTTCGGCGAGACTGTCGACGATCACGACATCGTGACCGCTCGCCGAGAGCAACTTCGCCGCGTGCGAACCGACGTAGCCCGCACCCCCTGTGACCAAAACACGCATATTCTTTTTCCTCGATCTCTAAGTTGTAACTTCCATCACGTCGGTTGCCCATGCGCCGGGCGACGAGCCGCGAAAGATATAGGTCTCGCGGCCGGATCGGCGGGTGTACTCGCGGGCGAGCGCTTCGATGGTCGGGCCGGCGTCCGCTCGGCCGAGGATGGCAACCGTGCCGCCGCTGCCGCCGCCGGTGATTTTCGCACCGTCGAGGCCGGATTGGGGGCCGCGCTCGCGGACCAATTCGACCAACAGGTCGGTGCCGTCGGAAGCTAAACCGCAAGCGGAGTAGCTCGCGTGCGCGGCGAACATCAGCTCGCCCATTTCGTGGAGGGCGGAATCCGTGACTTCGCCTTGCAGGAGCTCGCGGAACCGCCGGACACGGGCGTTTTCGCCGATCGGATGGAACATCGGCTCGCGGATGGCGTAGGTCCGCGCGGGGTCGACGCGCGTCACCGTATCGGTGGTGCCGCCGTAGCGAGCCAAAAAATCGTGCCCCGACATTTCCCTCGGCACCGCGTCGGCAAATCGCTCCCGAAACTCCGCCGGTGTCACATTCGCCAGATAACCGCCCCATCGCGGATCATCGATCACGATCGCGCCCGCAGCATCGCTTGCCGGCTTAGCGCTCATCCCCGCCAAATCTGCCAGAATTCGATACCCCATGAACGCCCCGGTCCGCACCGACGTGTAATCCGACCCCGACACCGCATGGCGAATCCCCGAGTCGACGCCCCAAAACGCGACGCCTTCTGGAATCGCCACGTAACCCTCCACCATTGCCGGCTGACACAAAAGCGCGAGCAGTTCGTTCTCGCGTCCTAGCGCCGAAGTCATCTGATCCATGATGCCGCACGGCGCACCGACCACGCGATTCTCCGCGACCTGGCAGAGCCGCGCGAGTTCGGCCCCCGTAAGTTGATCGTATCTCGCCAGCGCAGCCACGGCCCGCATCGTCGCCACCTCGATCGCGGCCGACGAGCTAACGCCCTTACCTTCCGGCACGCGCGAGTCGACGAGAATCCGCAGGCCGCCGCTCAGCCGCGCCGGCGTCTCTCGCACCAGCACTAACACCGCACCGAGCACATACGCGGTCCACGCGGACTGCGGAGTCTCGTGCAAGATGCGCCGAGCAGTCTCGTAGTCCGACCGCAACAGCCGATCCCATTCGTCCCCAGAGAACGAAACGCGACGAGCCTGTTCATTGGCCTGCTGTGGCAAGCTCACCACCGTGACGCCCATCTCGCGCACTGCCTGCACGGCCACAAATGCCGCCTCGGCGATCGGCATCTCGAGCACCAGCGAGCCGCTGTAGTCGCCGATGCCGCCCATCACGTCGAGCCGCCCCGGCGCGCGGGCCACCAGAATCGGCTTCCCGGGCTTAAACAGGTCCGGTACGGTGCGCAGCCGCGACGTGTGTTCGAGAAAGTCGTTCGGCGGAGACTTCGATTTCGTCATCGGGCGATCAAGCGATGTTCGCGGAGCAACTCGCTAAGCACCGGTTCGATGCTGCGTTGCAAATGGTGATTGGCATAGCCGATCCAAGCGACGTTCGTCTCGGTGTCGAGCGGTGCGGTCACGGGCGCGCCGATCGGATCCGTGACGACCACGCCCGCTTCCTCGGCAATCAACTTTGTACAGAGATCATAGGGATGGCAACAGTGGCCCAGCGCCTGGCCGCGTTCAGCGAGGATTGGTCCCATGAGCGGTCGTAAATCGGCGACGAACCGGTCCTGTCCCATGATCAGACCGAAAATCTGCCCGCCGGTGCTCGCGTATTGGTCGTCGAATACGGCCGCTTCGCCGAGTTGTCGCGGTCCCAAGAGCCGCTCGCAGAGCGCATCATCGATGGCCGCGAGCACGTCGCGCCCGCCGGGAAAGAAGCGGCTGAACGTGGCGAATCCGTTGCGGATATCGGTCGCCATCGAGGGCTGCATCGCCAGTGGCAACGTCTCGCCGGTAAACCGATTGTGTCGCACTCCCTCGGCTCCGTGCCCACAAATCGCCCACAACTGGTCCGACAAATGCTGCTTCACGAGCGGAATCTCGGTCTGCACGGCGAGCTCAATGTCCGAGAGCGTCGTGGCATCGCCGCGGTTGGGTGCGACGCCAGTCAGAATCCATCCCGGCCGCTTTTGGTACATGAGACCGCGCGTGCCGTCGATCGGGTCGACGATCACCCGCCAACGAGCATCGGCCTCCCGCGCCGATTCCGGCAGCGTGATCTTCCCACCGGGCAGCCCCTCTCCGACCAGCACGATCGGATCGTGTGCGGCAATCTCGTGGGCCAACCGCTCGACGAGAACCGACTCGCTGACGCGGTCGATCTCGAAAGTGACGTCGCCCGCCCCTTGGGCCGCGACGGCCGCCAATTCGCTCGCCGTGTAGTGCTCGCACGCCGCGACGACTGCGTCCCGAATCCAATCGTGAACGCGGCACAGCGGGTCGACCAACTCGGCGAGCGTCGTCACGGAGCCTTAGCCTCCACGGCGGTCTTGTAATGCGTCGTCGGCACGGCCCGCAGTTCGGCCGCTTTTTCTTCC
>JANNTD010000458.1:0-3341 GCA_031403315.1 Planctomycetota bacterium | reverse complement strand
ACGACATAGACGATGTCCACCGTCTGTTTTAGAATGGATGCTGCTACACCCTCTCCCGGGCCCTCACCCAATTGGGTGAGGGCCCGGGAGAGGGTGTAGCAGCATCCATTCTAAAACAGACGGTGGACATCGTCTATGTCGTCCTCGGCGGGCTTGCGTTTGCCGGTTGCGGTGGTTGTATCGCTCGTGCGGCGGCGACCGCGGGCCGCAGCCTTTTCTTCAAGCGAAGCGTGTTCCTGCTCGTCGAAGGGCTCGGTGATCGGGTTGCCTTCGGCGTCCATCCCGGACAAGAGCTCGATCTTGCGTTCGACGCGCTCGAGCAATTGGTGGCACGATTTCAAATGCTTGACACCCTCTTCGTAGCGGGCAAGTGCGTCGGAAAGACCCAGCTTGCCGCTCTCGAGTTCGCCAACGATCGCTTCGAGCTCGCCGAGCGAGTCTTCGAACGACGGGGCATCGCCCTCAGTTTCGGTTGATTTCTTCTTGGCCACGAGTGCTTCCTCCTGTCAACTTTCGGCGCGGTCGATTTCTTCGACGCGGCTCGTAACCGTGCCGTCCGTAAACTTGGTGGCGATTGCTTGGCCGACGCGAGCCTGGCCGACGGAACGAATCACTTTACCGGTCTTCGCGTCTTGGGTGATCGTATAGCCGCGCTCCAACACGGCGAGCGGGCTGAGCGATTGCAGTTTGCCGGCGAGGTTGGCAAAGCGGCGTTGGCGATCGTGCAACAATCCGCGGAGTCCGCCGGTGCCGCGCAGGGCGAACTCATCGAGTCGACGGCTGCGGTCGTGGATGATGTCGAACGGCCGGCGGAAGGGACGCTGCGACGCGAGGCCATCGAGTTGCGACCGCGCCAGCGTCAGGCGGCGGAGGCTGGCGACGCGGAGCCGCTCGCGGTGCTGTCGCAAACGAGCGGCGAGTTCTTCGGCGGCGGGAACTACTCGCTCGGCCGCTTCGCTTGGCGTCAGTGCGCGGACGTCGGCGGCAAGGTCGGCAAGCGTGACGTCGATTTCGTGGCCGACGGCGGACACGGTCGGGATGCGCGACGCGGCGATCGCACGGACGACGGCTTCTTCGTTGAACGACCAGAGATCTTCGAGACTTCCGCCGCCGCGGCCGACGACGAGCACATCGGGCGCAGGCTTGAGTCGGTTCGCGGCGCGGATGCCGGCGACGATTTCGGCGACGGAACCGTCACCTTGCACGCGCGCCGGGATAATGAGCACGTCCACGCCCCGCCAGCGTCGCCGCAGCACTTCGAGGAAGTCGCGGACCGCCGCACCCGTGGGACTGGTGACGAATGCGATGCGCCTCGGGAAGGACGGCAGGCGGCGTTTGCGGGCCGGGTCGAACAGTCCTTCGGCGGCGAGTTTTTCGCGGAGCTTGCGCAGTGCGAGTTCGAGGGCGCCAACGCCTTTGGGCTCGAGCTCGTCGACGACCAGTTGGTAGCTGCCGCGCGGAGCGTATACGTCGAGATGACCGCGACAGAGCACCTCGAGTCCGTCGGCGAGGTTGAACTTAAGCTTCGACGCGGTGCCGCGCCACATCACGGCGCGAATTTGGGCGGCATCATCCTTGAGCGTGAAATAGCAATGGCCGGACTGCGGGCGTGAGAAGTTCGATACTTCGCCGGAAACCCACAGCGAGGGGAAGCCGCCTTCGAGCAGGTCCTTGATCCGGGCCGTGAGCTCGGAGACGGTGAGCGTTTGTGGGGCGACGGCGAGGGTGGGTGTGGGCACGGTGCTTATCGCTAAGCCGCAAGCGGCGGGTGGAGTCGGACGGCAGCGTTACGGCACATCATCGATGTGCGGCGCGACGCCCCCGCCAAGATACCAACCGCGGTTCGCGGCGTCGATTCACGCGGCGCGAGAGGGTCGGAGCGCGGGTTCGGCAGGGAGCGGGCATTGCCGGATGGGTGGAGGTGGGGCGGATTGGCGGCGGATGACAAGTTCACCGGCTTTTCGGCTGCCGGCCACGGCCCAAGCCTCGGCTTCGGCGGTCAGGCAGTTGAGCAACCGCTCGGTGCGGAGGCGGCAGGTTTCGAGGCCGGTGCGGTCGAGTTCTGCCGGAATCATAACCGGCGGACCGACGACGGCGCGAGCCCGCGAGAAGATCCGCGGCATGGCGAAGTGGTCCCAACTTTTCATGCGCCAAGGCCGATCGTAGCCAAAGCCCATCGGCACGATCGGGATTTGGAGCCTCGAGGCAAGATAAATCGGTCCTTGTGCAAGTTGGCGGCGTGGGCCGCGCGGACCATCGGGCGTGATCGTGAGATGGTGTGTCCGGCTGCGTTCTTCGAGTTCCCACAGCGCCCGCGCACCGCCGCGATACGTCGAACCACGGACGCAATCGAAGCCGAAATGTTGGGCGATGCGGGCGAGGATATCGGCGTCGCCGTGTTGGCTCAAGAGCATCGAGAGATGACAGTGGCCGCGGAGAGCAAGCGGCAGCAGGATGTATTCGTGCCAGAAGACGTAAATCCTCGGCCCCTCGATACCGAGGACAGGGTCGACGGAGCGATCGTAAAACGCGGCCCGCGTGTCGAGCGTCTGCATCCAGGCTTGGATGCCCTTCGCAGCCAACAGTCCGCCAAGCTTCATGAAGAAGTTGCGGGTGCGGGGAAAGTGCTTTTTTTTCCTGCGGCGAGGCATGGTGCGCGTCCGTGCGTCCTGTATGTCAGCCTTTCCAGACTGACTTTCCACATTGTTGTCAGGCTGGAAAGCCTGACGTACTAATCGGGCCAGTTTCCGTTGAAGACTTCGACCGCCGGGCCGGTCATGTAAACGTGGTTGTTATCCTCATTCCATTCGATCGACAAGTCGCCACCCAACAGGTGAACGACGACGCAGCGATCAGTGCGGCCGGTGAGGACGCCGGCGACGCACACGGCACACGCTCCCGTGCCGCAGGCGTACGTTTCGCCCGATCCGCGCTCCCAAGTTCGCTGCCGCAATTCCTGGCGGCCGAGTACCGTCACGAACTCGCAGTTCACGCGTTTTGGGAACCGCGGATTGACTTCGAGCTTCGGCCCGATGCCGAGGACCCAGTCGTCCGTCAACTCGTCCAAAAACGAAACGCAGTGCGGGTTGCCCATCGAGACGGCGGTCACGCGGAATTCGCGGTCGTCGACCGTGATCGGCATGTCGACGACCGGCTCCTCCGACCCGGCGGGGGAACGGAGAGTCGTCGGAATTTGGCTCGGGGTCAAGATCGGTTCGCCCATGTCGACGCGGACCGAATCGACGCTACCACGGTGGACATTCAATTCGAGCGTGTAGATTCGGCCGGCGGACTCGATTCGCAGCGGATTGCGCCGGCAAATACCGTGGTCGTGGACAAAC
>JANNTD010000457.1:0-8744 GCA_031403315.1 Planctomycetota bacterium | reverse complement strand
CACCGGCTGGGTTTTAGTACGTCAGGCTTTCCAGCCTGACAATTCGGAAATGTCAGCCTGGAAAGGCTAACCTACGTGATGTCAAACAACCCCGCTCAAGTCGGACCATATCGCTGCGGCGCGGATGAACCGCTGCTGGTGATCGCGGGACCGTGTGTCCTCGAGAGCGAATCGCTCACGCTCGCCATCGCCGAGCAGCTAGTCCGCGAGACGCGCGATCTCGCCGTGCAACTGGTATTCAAAGCCTCCTTCGACAAGGCCAATCGGACCAGCCTCGACGCCTATCGCGGCCCGGGACTGGATGAAGGGTTGCGGATCTTGGAGCGGGTCCGCGACGCGGTCGGCGTGCCGGTGACGACCGATATCCACGTGCCCGATCAGGCGGCGGCGGTCGGTGACGTCTGCGAGCTGCTCCAGATTCCCGCGTTCCTCGCGCGACAGACTGATTTGCTCGTGGCCGCGGCGAAGACGGGGCGAGCGGTCAACGTTAAAAAGGGACAATTCCTTGCCCCGGGCGACATGCGGCATGTGCTCCACAAGTTGGTCGCCGCCGGCTGCCAAAACGTCCTGCTCTGCGAGCGGGGCACGTTTTTCGGCTACGGCCGGCTCGTGAACGACATGCGGGCGATTCCGCAGATGCAAGCGCTCGGCGCACCCGTCGTGTTCGACGCGACGCACAGCGTGCAGGAACCGGGCGGCTTGGGCGGAGCGACCGGCGGCAACCGGGCCATGGTCGAGCCGCTGGCCCGAGCCGCGATGGCGCTCGGCGCCGAGGGCTTGTTCTGTGAAACGCATCCCGACCCCGATCGATCGCCGAGCGACGGCCCGAACATGGTGCCGCTCGCCCAGTTTGCCGACCTGCTCCGCCGGCTCGTCGAAATCCGCGAAACCGTGCGGCAGTTCGAACCGGCCGCCCCCCATGCCTAGCGAACCAAGTGCGTAGCGATGCGAGGTGCCTGCCGAAGTGAAACTTCTCTCATCCAGTCATTCTGCAATCGCATTCGCGTTGGGCGCATCGATCGCATTTGTCGTCGGCTGCCAGCAGGCGTCACCCGCTAAGCAGGCCGGCAGCACGTCGTCGGCTCGCCGCAACGACCGCGGCGATGTGCTCTTCACGACGGTCGTCCAGCAACTCCGCAATCTGCCGTCGTACGTCGACACCGAGCTGACGCCGCCAACTGTCGTTCTCGACTCGAAATCGAGCAGCGACGGTCAAGATGTGCTGGCCGTTTGCGGCATGACCCCTGGAACGGACGATGGACCGATCAACTGCATCACGACGACCACGCACAACGGCCGATTCCGCAGTCTTGGCGTCCGGTCCGGCGACGTGCTCAAGTACTACGTGCTCTACGACGAAGACAGCGCGGAGACCGGTATCTCGCAGACCGTGTCGATGGATCTGAACGTCGCCCAGGTGCCTGATGACAATACGCTTCTCGTGGAAGGCGGACTCAACCAGCGGGTGACCGAGCCGGCCAAGATCGAAATCTGGCGCTACAGCGACGAGCGACTCAAAGAAATCGCTCGCATGATCGCCTCTTACGAACGTTACCGACTGCCGGTGTTCGACTGGGAACCGAGCCCCGACAATCGCGTGCTCAAGCAAATGACCGAGCGGCTCAACCAATGGATGCGGCAGAGCCAACCGAAGACCAAGTGGTCGGCGGACCCGATGGTATCGACGCTCAATCCGGAACTTGCCAAGGACGATCGGCTCGCACCGCTGATCACACTCGCGGCGCTTGCCGACGCAGCGATTCAGCCGCACGAAGGCCGGCTGCTGCAAGAGGCGGTCTGGCTCCGCGACGTCGGCCGCTGGACGCAAGGCGACAGTTTCGACGACGTCGCACGGGCGACGGCCTTGTTCGATTGGATCGTCCGCAACATTCAACTCGACGCCGACGGCGCGGCGCTGCCCTACCGACCGTGGGAAGCGCTGGTGTTTGGGCACGGCACGGCGGAGCAGCGGGCGTGGGTGTTCGCACTAATGGCCCGGCAACTTGGGCTCGACGTGGTCGTGCTCGAAGTGCCGGATGCCAAACCGCTAGCGGTGGGCGAGGCGACGGATGGGAAACCGCCGGCGATGAAGTCGAGGTTCTGGCTGCCGGCGTTGTTGAGCGATAGGAAACTGTATTTGTTCGACACGCGGCTGGGGCTGCCGATTCCCGGCAAAGATGGCAGAGGAGTCGCCACGCTCGCCGACGTGCAAGCCGACCCGGCCTTGTTGCGGCAACTCGATCTCGACGATTCGCCCTATCCTGTCACAGCCGATGAACTCCAGCACGTAACGGCCCAAGTGGTCGCCGACCCATTCGATCTTTCCCGTCGCGCGGCGGCGATCGAATCGAAACTTTCGGGCGACGATCGGCTGGCGCTCACCGTGAGCCCAAGCGGTTTGGCCGAGAAACTCAAGGCCGTGCCCGGTATCAGCAGCGTCGAGATCTGGGATTTCCCGTTCCGCACCCTTCGCGATCAATTGCGAATTCCGATCGAGACCCGCCGCCAATTGGCCCTCGAGTTTCAGCCGTTCGCGTGGCGCCCCACGTTGTGGAAGGCCCGCGTGCTGCAGTTCCAGGGCCATGAGAAGGGCGACGTCGATTCGCCGACGGCCGATCTCGACGAGGTCATGAACGATCACCGCGATGCGATCGGCCTCTACACAAGCTCGCAAGTTCGGCCGCCCGATCGCGTGCTCAAAGCGCTCGGTTCCGAACCAAAGATGAAAGTCTATTCCGCCGCGAAGGACGCGGCCAGTTATTGGGTGGGACTGCTCCTGTACGATGAGGGCCAACTCGCTTCCGCCGAAGATTGGCTGAGCGATCCGCGGCTGGTGGGCGACGAGGGCGGCAAGTGGGCCAATGGCACACGGTACAATCTCGGCCGCACCTACGAAGCCCAGGGCAAAAACGCCGAGGCGATCAAGCTCTACGAAGCCGACACCTCGCCGCAGCGCGACGGCAATCGGCTTCGCGCTCGCCGGCTCAAAAACAATCCGCAGCCCGCTCCCCCGGCCGGCGACGACTCGAACAACTGAACGCGATGCTGGCTCATTTGCGCGATCGCTGGTTTCTGGTGGCGCTGTTGGCGCTCTTGGTCGCAGGAATTGGTTGGCCCAGCACGATGCGGCCGGTTGTCGGCTGGATGAACGGCGATTGGGTAGTGGCCATTGTCACGTTCATCATGGCGCTGCCGCTCGAAACCAGCGCGATCTGGGGCACGGTGCGGCGACCGGGTGCGGCGTGGCTGGGCGCATTCATGAACGCCGCCGTCTGTCCGCCACTCGGATGGCTCGCCAGCCGCGCGCTGCCGACGGAGTTGGCAATCGGCGTGATCGTCGCGACGACCGTGCCCTGCACGCTCGCGACCGCCGCCGTCTGGACGCGCCGCGCGGGCGGCAACGACGCCGTCGCGTTTCTCGTCACGATGATCACGAATCTCGCTTGCTTTCTCGTGGTGCCCGGCTGGCTGTGGCTGCTCTCGGGCGTTCGCGCGGAGGTCGACTATCAGGCCATCGTGCTCGGGCTGATTCTGCTGATCGTGGTGCCGATCGTGCTCGCCCAACTGCTCCGGCAGTGGCGGCCGCTCGGCCATTGGGCCACCCGACATAAAAAATCGCTGAGCTGGCTCGCCCAAATCGGCGTGCTCACCATGGTGCTCATCGGCGCAGTCACCTCGGGAGAGACGCTCGAGACCATGGAACACAATTCGATTCTCACCGCGAAAAATGTCCTGCTCTTGATTGCAGCCGTCGCGGCCGTCCACATCGCCGTGTTGTGGTTAGGCTGGCAAGCATCTCGTGCGTTCGGCTTCCCCTGGCCCGACTCGATCGCCGTCGCCTTTGCCGGCAGCCAAAAAACGCTGATGGTGGGGGCCTACGTCGCGCTCGCGGTGGGGCCGTTGGCGATCCTGCCGATGGTCGCTTACCATGCGGTGCAACTCTTCGTCGACACGCTCATCGCTGATCGGTGGGCCCAGAAAAGCACTCCGCAGAACGGCTGATACTTGCAGATGAAATCCCGCTACCCATCGACGATCGCGGGCCTCGTGCTGGCCGCCATCACCTACTTCGCCATGTCGCACGGCGGCATGCCAACCGCGCAGTGTTGGACCGCCGCCGTCACCGTTCTCTGCGCCGTGTGGTGGATTTGTGAATCGCTGCCGCTGGCGGCGACCTCGCTGGTGCCGTTCGCCGTGTTTCCTCTCTTGGGTGTGCTCACCGAGCGCGAGGTCGGCGCCGCCTACGGCGATCCGATGGTGCTCTTGTTCATGGGCGGCTTCATGCTCGCCCAGGCCGCGGAGCATTCCGGCGCCCACCGCCGAATGGCCCACGCGATCGTCGCCAAGGTCGGCAAAACGAGCGGTCGGCGGCTCGTGCTGGCGTTCATGATCGCCACCGCGTTCACGAGCATGTGGGTCTCGAACACGGCCGCCGCGCTGATGATGCTGCCCGTGGCGATGGCCGTGCTGGAGTGCGACGAATCGGGCCGGCTCGGAGTGCCGCTGCTCTTGGGTATCGCCTACAGCGCGAGCATCGGCGGCATCGCCACGCCAATCGGCACGCCGCCCAACGGTGTCTTCATGGCGGCCTACGAAAAAGCCACCGGGGCCACCGTGCCGTTTCACGAATGGCTCATCTTGGGCGGGACGGTTGCAGTGCTGATGCTCGCGGTCGCGTGGATCGTGCTGACGTGGAAACTTCGCGGCGTGCCGAGTGTCCACGTGGAAATCGAAGGCGAGTGGACCGTCCCGCAGAAGCGAGTGCTCGCGGTGCTCGGACTGACCGCGCTCGCTTGGATCACGCGCGAGATTCCCTATGGCGGTTGGTCCGAGCTAGTCGGCGCGTCGGAAGCCGGCGACACCACCGTCGCCCTGGTGGCGGTCGTCGTCTTGTTTCTGCTTCCCAGCGGCGCGGGCGACGGCAAGCGGCTCCTCGATTGGCCGACCGCCAAGCAGATCCCGTGGGGTGTGCTGCTCCTGTTCGGCGGCGGCATCGCGATTGCCAAAGCGTTTGAGGTCTCGGGTCTCTCCACTTCGCTCGGCGGGCTCGTCGGCATGCTCCGCGACTGGCCCACACTCGCGGTCCTCGGCGTGATCTGCATCTCCGTGACGTTCTTCTCCGAGTTCACCAGCAACACAGCCACGTCGAACATCCTGATGCCGATTCTGGCAGCGGCGGCCGCGGCGAACGGCATGGAGCCGGCGATGCTGATGTTCCCCGCCACGCTCTCGAATAGCCTGGCGTTCATGCTGCCGGTCGGCACACCGCCCAATGCCTTGGTCTTCGGCACCGGCCGCGTCCGCATGGCTGACATGGTCCGCTACGGCCTGCTGCTCAACCTGGCCGGCTCGGTCATCGTGACCCTTGTCTGCTGGAAACTAATACCCATCGTGCTGGGCGGCGGAGACTAAGCAGCCCTTGTTCGGCGGCGGCCATCCCGGTATTATTAGGGATTCTCAAATAACGACCGAGCGATCGGGGACCGGCGGCACGGGCCGCTCGAATGCCGACCGCAGTGAGGCGGCTGTTTCCAAGGCAAGCCGAAGACGCATGAAAAAAGGCATCCATCCCGAATACTTCGAGACCAAGGTTTCCTGCGGTTGCGGCAACAAGTTCACCACCCGCAGCACGCGCAAGGAACTGAAGGTCGACATCTGCAATGTCTGCCACCCGTTCTTCACGGGCAAGTTGAAGTTCATCGACACGGCCGGCCGGATCGAGAAGTTCAAGACCAAGTTCGCCGCCGCTGGATACGCCAGCCTGGGCAAGGGCAAGAAGAAGCCGGAAGTTGCGGTCGCGGCCGAGAATTCCTAGCTACGGCCTCTCAAACGTCTCCTTCACGACGCGTGCTGCTCTCTGCGCCGGCGTAGCCGCTTATCGGAACGCCGGGTAGAATCTCCTCGACCGCAGCACGCACATCCTATCTGTGTGCCGTGGCTTTGGTGTTTCCATGCGTGATCTTCTCGAAAAAAAACTGACTCGCTACGACGAGCTCGAGAAAGACCTCATCAATCCCGAGGTGCTCTCGAACCCTGCGCGGATCACTTCCGTCGCCCGCGAGCACGGCTCGCTTGGCAAGCTCGCCAAGAAATATCGCCGCTTCAAACAGATTTCCAGCCAGATCGACGAAGCGCAGCAAATGATCGCCGGCGACGATCTCGAAATGCGTGAACTCGCCGAGCTGGAAATGCCGCAGCTCCGCACCGACCGTGAGCTGATCTGGGGCGAACTGTTGGACCTCACGGTCGGCGGCGACGATGCCAACCGCTCGCGGATCATCATGGAAATTCGCGCCGGCACCGGCGGCGACGAAGCGGCCCTCTTCGCCCGCGACCTGTTTGAAATGTACCGCTACTTCGCAACCACCAAGGGCTGGAAGACCGAGATCATGAACCACAGCCCGACCGAGCTCGGCGGGTTCAAGGAAATGGTGATCGCCATCGAAGGCGAGGGCTGCTACCGCGAGCTGCAATACGAGAGCGGCGGCCACCGCGTGCAGCGCGTGCCCACGACCGAGCAGCAGGGCCGCATTCACACCTCCGCCGCGACCGTCGCCGTGCTCGCCGAGCCCGAAGACGTCGAAGTCAATCTCAAGAACGACGACTACCGACTCGACACGTTCTGCGCGAGCGGCCCCGGCGGCCAGCACGTCAACAAAACAGCCTCCGCCGTCCGCCTCACGCATTTCGAAACCGGCATCGTCGTCCAATGCCAGGACGAAAAGAGTCAACTCAAGAACAAGGCCAAGGCCCTCCGCGAGCTCGCGGCCCGCATCTACGCCTTCAAGAAACAACTGGAAGACGCCAAGCGAGCGGCCGAGCGCAAGACGCTCGTCGGCTCCGGCGACCGCAGCGAGCGAATTCGCACCTACAATTTCCCGCAGAATCGGCTCACCGACCACCGCATCGGCCTCACCGTGTACAATCTCGACCAAGTGATCGTCGGCAATCTGCAGCCGATAGTCGACGCGCTGGTCGACTACGACCGCCAACAACTCCGCGACCAAATGGGCGGACTAGATTAATTCTCCACGAATATGACGCCTTAGCCGCGTCGCTCGCGACGCGCGCTACACCCGGTCACGCACATCAACATGACCACGCCCGACGAACCCTGGACGATCGGTCGGCTCCTGGTGTGGACGATCGACTATCTCAAAAAGCACGGCGCCGAGAACCCGCGCCTCGATGCCGAAGTGCTCCTCGCCAAGTCGCGCAGCTGCAAACGCATCGACCTCTACGCCGCCTACGGCGAGGAAGCGAGCGAAGCGCTCCGCACCACCTTCCGCGACCTGGTCAGCCGGCGCGCGAAAGGCACCCCCGTCGCCTACCTCGTCGGCCACAAAGAATTCTACTCGCTCGATTTCGAAGTCACGCCCGACGTGCTCATCCCCCGCCCCGAGACCGAATCACTAGTCGTCGCCCTCCTGGATCATGCCAAAGAAAAAGGGGATAAGTCCAATATTCTCCCACGGGAAGAAAATGGACTTATCCCCTTTTTGATCGCCGACGTCGGCACCGGCAGCGGCATTCTCGCCGTGTGTGCGGCCAAGTATTTAACGCAGGCCCGCGTGACGGCGATTGACGTCAGCCCCGCCGCTCTCAGAGTCGCACGTCGCAACGCCGAGCGGCACAACGTCGCCGACCGCATCGCGTTTCTCGAAAGCAATCTCTTCGCCACAGTGCCTGCCGACGCCCGCTTCGACTTCATCGTCAGCAATCCGCCCTACGTCTCGACCGCCGAGATGGCCGAGCTCCCACCCGATGTCCGCGACTACGAACCGCACGTCGCGCTCGAAGCAGGAGCGCAGGGGACCGCCGTCATCGAGCCGCTCATCGCGCAATCCGCCGAACGGCTAAAACCAGGCGGCATGCTGCTCATCGAAATCAGCCCGATGATCGCGGCGGCCGTCGAGCAATTGGTCCGCGACAGCAACACCTACGAACTCGGCGCCACAATCCGCGACCCAGCCGGCCATCCCCGCGTGATCCAAGCAACGCGTCGTTAACTCGCCTCTCCCGCCGGGAGAGGCCGCGAGTTATCGAGCGGGAGCAACTGAGGTCGCCGAGCGATAGCGAGGAAAGAGACCGAGGGCGGTAGTGCCTTGGTCTCCCGTACTCCTTGTTTCCCAACCTGGATGTCTCCTTGGCTGACTACTTCACCCCATCACCGCCGCCGACCGCAACCGCCGCACCCGCACCACGACATAAGCGATGATCGCCACATGCACCGCGATCGCGATTCCGGCCCCCAGCAACTGATCGCCCCAAGTCGCCCCCGATTCAACCGTCACGCGATAGAGCCCCCAGCCGCCGATCGGCAGAAACAGCACCAGGCTGGTCCACAACCCTGGATTGTATTCCCGCCGCGCGATCGCCTCGCGAATGTGCGTCAGCGCATTGACGATCGGCAGATAAAACGCCGCGAGCGCCCACGACAGATCGACAAACACGGCCAGATACAGCATCACGATCTCGAGCCCCCACACGCCGATCGCATTGATCCAAAACGTGCCCTCTCGCGTGAGCGCTTCGCAGCCCGCCACGTTCCGATTCATGTAGATCCGAAACCGATCGCCGTTGTGCTCTTCGAACTGATGCACCATGTACAGCGGCAACTGCAGAAACACCAGCGTCACCGCTATTCCCGCAACATGCAACCAAACAGGCGTCGCCAACAGCATGGCATACGCCGCAAACAACGTCGCCGCCGGCCACTGCCACTGGCCCACAAGCCATTCCAT
>JANNTD010000456.1:0-7869 GCA_031403315.1 Planctomycetota bacterium | reverse complement strand
ACTTGGTGCCCTCGATGATCGTCGGATCTTTGGGAGGCTCGTCGGCCCCGCCTGCGGTAACGACAAAATCAAACTCGGGGAACCGCTTCGCAATCTCCTTCGTCTCGTCGGGGTCGGCAAACGATAACAACACCAATTGATCGCAGCCCGCCTTCTTCAGCTCGGGCAGCACCTGCCGCAGGCCTTCGTCGGGATCGACAAGCGTGAGATCGCCCGCATTCTTGAGGGCAGAAATCTCGCGTTTGCCCAACACGCTGGTGACGCCGATTTTCATCCCGCCCGCTTCGATCACCTTGTACCGCTGGCTGTACTCGGGGTCAAAATCGAGGATGCCGACGTTCGCGGAGACAAACAGGTTTTTCGCATCGTTGGAATTTAGCACCAGGCTCAAGATGTCGAGCCGCAAATCGGTCGCACCAAATCCGACGGCCTTGTATCCCAACTTGGCGAGCGCCTTGAGGGCAAAGTCGAACTTCAGCTCGGCCTGGATGCCGTAGCGTTTGGTGAGTCCGCCGAGGTCGAGCGGCACCACCGGCCAGCCCTTGGCCGAGAGCTCCTTGATGAGCGTGTGCCGGCGCTTCAGCCCGCCTTTTTGATTCTGCAAGCCGGCGCAGCCACAGGGCTCCAAAAAGCCGTCCTGCTCGCCGGAGAACATCAGTGCAACATCCGGCTTCGGCCAGTCGACGAAGATCGGACCATTCGTGACCACTGGGTCGACCGGCGCGTGCTTATCATAGAGCGGCTTGGGAGCGGCATCGTCGGCCATCGCCACCGATGGCACGCGCGACTTCCAAAACGCACTTAGAACCACGATCGCCCCGACGACCGTCGCCGCGAGCACATGTCGTCCGATCATCCGCTGACGATTCCGCATCCGCCCAACTCCCTTGTTCAATCGCCCGGCTGCTTGCTATTTTTCGACGGCGAAGCGGACCCCGAGCACCATCTCGGGCACGTCCGGATGATTCGTCTTGAGCACCACGCGAGCTTCGTCATGCTGGTCGATGTCAAGCCGGGCCATCGGCGGCGTGCCGGGCGGAATCTCGATCACCAGCGGCACGTGGATCAACGTATCCTTCACCTTTTTCGGCTCACCCAACTTAGCCACGAGCTCCGGCGGATCGACCGACACGACCGACAACTCCACTGTGTCGGCATCGTCGCCGCGCAACACGATGTTGAGCGGCGCTACGACACCCTCGGAACTCTTCACGCGGCCTAACCGCAGCACACCCTGGTCCTCGTTCCACATGCGGCCGTGGATGCTGATGTTGCCAACGACGCGGCCAACAATCGGTATCTTGATCGTTTCCGCGTCGGGGATATTGGTCGAAACCGCCAGCCATTGATCAAAGCGCCCCAGCCGCAAGCCCGGCTTCGTCGTCACGCGGACCCGCACCCCTGCTTTGGCCTTGGAGTTCGAAAGCTCCTCGGGTTTTAGCGGCTCGACGCTAACGTCGAAAAACTGGCGGGTCTCCGTGTTGCTGAGTTCCGGCTCGCTGACTTTCAATTCATCCTGGGCAAACGCCATCACGAACACGTCGGCCGTCCTGGCGTCGCCGGCTGTGACCTTGTCGAACATGAAGTCGGGCGGATAGATGCCAGTCGCCTCGGTCACTTCGCCTTCGACCGATAATTCGACGCGCGAGTTAAGCGGATCGTTGGTGAGGATCGTCGCCGTTTGGCGGAACGGCCCGGGATTCACCAGGGCCGACCATTCGAGCTTCACCTGCACCGTTCCGCCGGGCGGGATCGGCGCATTCGAGACGTTGCCGATCGTACACTTGCAGGACGTGCCGCCGACGCTGAGCGTCAGCGGGCTCTGGCCGATGTTGCGAAACTCGAATTCGTGCGACTTCGTAGTCCCACGCTGCATCGCGCCAAACTGGTAGAGCGGCTGATCGATTTCGATGCGCGGCGCTGTGCCGGTCGGGGATGCCGTCGTTCCGGGGCTCGTACTGGATCGGACTGCCGCCGTTCCGCCGGGACGCACTTCGACATAGGCAATCGCAGCGCCGACTGTCGCACCGACGACCGCGGCCACCAATATCACAGCTGGGATTCGCATAGTAACCTCATTCTATCGTGGCCCAAGTCGTGCCGCAATTCGGCGTACTAGCGCGGCGTTTCGGCCAGCGATTCGAGTTCTTGCCGCAGCGTGTCGCCGAGTACACGATCGCGATGTCCGGCGTCACGCGTCGCATCGTCGAGTCGCAGCGCCTCGGTCGCCGCCTCGCGCGCCCGCTGCACATCGTCGAGCGATTGCCAAAACTTCGCCACCTCTGCCTGCAAATCGGCGTTGGTCGGATAGAGCGCCAACGCCCGCGCATAGTATCCCTCCGCCGCCTTGCGATATTCTACGTCTTGAGTGTCCCGAAAGATCGCGGCCGCAAAATCGGCACTTTGAGCCCAGACGCCGGAGCGGCGGGGTGCGAGCTCGCGGGCGCGGGCGTCGGCCTCCGCCAGGCTGCGGATTTGTGTGGCGGTCGGCAGGGACTGGTAATCTGCAAACCGCTGGGCAGCGAGCTGTGTCGCGGCCGTCGTCGACCAGGGGTCAGCCGCGAGCGCTGCCTCCAGGGCCTCGCGGTAAGGCCCGGCCTGGCCTGCGGCGCGGGCGGCGTCGGCCGTGGCGAGCTGCAATCTGTTGCCCATTACCGGGATGTACTCCAGCCGAATCGCGGTCGCCAGAATCGCCGCCAATGCCAGGCCAGCGAGCCAGCGGACGCTCTTCGGAGCAGCGACGCTCCGTGAGCCGTCCGCCGGCGCTCCGAGCGCATTGAGCTGCATCGCTAACAACAGCCACAGGCTATCCGCCACGGCCGGAAAGCCGATACCCCCAGCCGCGAGCAGATTCACCAATAGAGCGAGCGCCGCGATGAGCGGGAGCCGCAACAATCGCCGGCCGTCGCGCCTCCAGCCGCCCAACAAGAACCAGACGCCGACGATCGCCGCCACAAAAAACAGCAGGTGCATCCGCGCGATCGGAAAGCCAGTGAGCCACGCGAGCGCCGTTCCGAACACGACGCCGCCAATGCCGCCGAAGACCGCGGCATCGGGCGCAGATGATGAGTCGGCGGTGCTCGTTGCTTGCGTGGCGTGGTGAGTTCGCAACGTTCGCGCGGCAACCGCTCCGATCATCGCCACGAACAAGATCGCCGCCGGGGCGCCCGAGGTGGCCCAAACCTCAAGCAGCCAGTTATGCGGATCCTGAATTTCCTCGGCAGCACCAATCAGTTTGTATGCGGTGTAGGTATCTTGAAACTGCCCGGGACCGCAACCCAGCAGCGGAAAGTCGCTGATCATCGCCAGCGTTGCCTGCCAATACTCCACGCGAAACGCAACCGACCTCCAGGCCGCGCTCGCAACCCGCTCTCCAATCGGTGTGCCCGCGAGAATTGCGGCAGCAGCCGCTGCGATCACCACGAGTCCGGCGATCGCGACCGTCCACGACTTGCGCGACGATTTCAAGTTGCTCGCCCGGTCGACGGCCAAGAGCACTAGCCCCGCGATCACCGCCACGCCCGCCGTGCGACTGCCGGTGAACCAGATGCAAACCATCATGAGTGTGGCGACGACCAGCGAAATGATGACCAGCGTACGCCGCCGCAGATCGAATACGATGCCGATCAGCATCACCAGCCACGGCACCAAGAATCCGGCCAGCGAATTGCTGAGTGCAAACGTTGCCGCAGGAAGTCGACTGTCAAGCCGGGCTTCGAATCGCATCCGCTCGCTGGAGCCCGGCTCGAGCCATTGGCCGGTCGCGTCGTACAGCGCCTCGACCGAGCCTTTGGCGGCATCATAAGCGGCGACATCGGCGGGGATCGTGACGAAATACTGATGCACCGCGACCGCCGACATGCCGCACGAGAGCCCGATCATGACGACGATCATCGCCCGCACGTCGCGCTCGGTTTCCAAGATCTGCCGCGCGAGCAAAAACACGAGCCCCATCGCCACCCAGTCCGCGAGCACGTTCATCGCCGGTCGCGGGCTACCGGACTGCATCGCCGCAATCGCGGTCACCGCATACCAACCGACGAGTGCGAGCACGACCACATCGGGCCAACCGAATCGCAACCGCAGCTTGTCGGACCGCAATTGCCGCAGCAGCCACGCCCCGGCGAGCACGATCCAC
The DNA here is from genome assembly GCA_031403315.1 of Planctomycetota bacterium. Lineage (GTDB taxonomy): Bacteria > Planctomycetota > Planctomycetia > Pirellulales > Lacipirellulaceae > DASYDU01. The sequence goes on along the minus strand of JANNTD010000456.1, from coordinate 3,731 downwards.
AACACGTCGAGCGGCGCACCGTGCCCCATTTTTCCGCCAGGGTCCTCGGGCACAAACGTGCGGGCGACGACCAATGATACAAAGACCGCCAGTAGCGCGGTTTGCCAGCGATCGGGCGGCGGCGAGTCAGTAGGTGGCGGTGATTTGCCCTGTTTCGCCATGCGGTCACCGTTTCCGCCGCGCCGTCGCTTCGAGGATCGCAACCGTGGTGAGCATGCAGCCGACCATCGTGAGGATCACGGCTGCACCGAAAGCGTTGACCTGATGCAACAGGAGCGCTCCCAATCCGCAGGCGGTCGTGAGCAAGTAAATCGTCCAGACGGCCTGTTTCGGCGACAGGCCCAGGTCGATCAGCCGGTGCGAAAAATGATTCTTGTCGCCTTCGAATGGGCTGCGGCCGGCCCGCATGCGAATCCAGACCACCGAAAGCGTGTCGTAAATCGGAATCGCCAGTACGCACAGCGGCGCGAACACCGCATGCCGCGGCACGCCCTCGCCGGCAAACGTCGCCATCAGCGTCGCCGCGGCGATCGAGAAGCCCACGAAGTAACTGCCGACGTCGCCCATGAAAATCGTCGCCGGCGGTCGGTTGTACCACCAAAAGCCGGCGACCGCCCCCGCGAGCACGAGCAGAAACCCCGCCACGAACAACTGCGGACCGCCCGACTCGACCTGCGGTGACGTGAGCATCACGGCCGCTAAGATCACAGCCGCGATGAACGCCACGCCCGACGCGAGGCCGTCGACGTTGTCGAGCATGTTGAACGAATTGACGATGCCGACGATCCAGATCACAGAAAGAACCGCGGTCGCTGCAGGCGCGTCGATGAACAGCGACAATCGCCAGCCTTGCCAGACCATCAGCGCGGCAATGACGATTTGCACCGCCAGTCGCAGTTGCCAGCTTAGCCCACCGCGGTCGTCGATCGCGCCGAGAATCGCCATCGCCGTGGCGCCAGCGAGCAGCGTCCACAATTTGGGCGATTGCGCTATCAGGCCGGCGTAGTGGATTTCCAGGAGCTGCGGCGTGCTCGCAAGTGGGATCACGTCCAGCGCAATCAGAGACAGCAATACTTGCCCTGTGGCAAACGTGCCCAGAACGCCAAGCCAGATGGCGATGCCGCCGCCCGTGGGAGTGGGCTGTTTGTGAAACCGGTCGCTTCGCGGTTTGGCGACCAGACCCCAATCGGACGCATAGCGTCGAATCACCGGCACCGCGGCAAGCGCGATCAACAAACTCGGCACCGCCGCCAGTAGCACCAGCCAGCTCGACGTCATGCGCGGACTCCTCCCCGTCGCATTTTAACCACCGCGATGAGCGAGAAGATACTCCCGGCACGCGGTGAAGAATTCTTGGTAGTCTGCCCGGCGGTAGTCCGGATACGTCCAATCCAGCGGCTGCCACTGCCGCTGGCGATAGGCGAGCGTCACCTCGGCATAGATGCCATCGCCGAGATACAGGCGATGAGCATGATCCTTGGTCGAAGCGAGGACCAGCTTGGCTGGCGTGACGTAGCCGGGGTCGAGATTGAGCGGCCGCGGCTCCGCGTGTTGGCCGAGAGCCGCGTACTCATTCTCCCAAGCATTCGTCTCGCGTTTGATGCGAGCCAGCTCACCCGGATCGATCGGCCGTTCGCACGCGATGAACTGCTTCTTGAGCCCCTCGCCCATCGTGGCGGTGTAGTAAGCCGTCTCGGTAAACTCAAACGCAGCACTCACCCGCGCGAGTCGGCCAAAGCGACTCTCAAACTTTTCGCGGGCCCATTCAAGCGCGGCCGCGTGTCGGCTACTCATGGCAACGAGCAGCAAGACCGCGTCAGGCTCGTTGATGTCGCCCATAGATAGAATGAAGGCCGTGTGACCTAGTACGCCTTCGCAAACACGCCGCGCTTCGTGCTAGGTTTACCCGTGAAGATGCACTTGCCCGGCTCTTCCGGGGCGTCGAGTGGCACGCAGCGGACCGTCACTTTCAGAGCCTTGAGCTTCTCGTCCATCTCCGGCGAGTCGACGAAGTGTGAATACGCCAACCCGCCGTGCAGTTCGGGCTGCTCTTCATTCTTGGGCGTGAAGTACGCTTCAAATTCGTGCACGCTATCGATCTTCACGCTCGCCGCTTCCCGCGCCGCCTTGGCCGCATCGAAGAGCGACTGCTGAATCGCCGTGAGCGTCGCCGCCGCGGTGGCGACAAACTCGGTGCGCGGCAGCGGCTGCCCTTTGCCTGCCACGTCGCGACGACCGACCATTACTTTTCCCTCGGCGATGTCACGTGGTCCGACCTCCACCCGCATGGGCACGCCCCGCTTCACCCAATGCCATTTCTTTTCGCCCCCGCGGATGTCGCGATCGTCGATCCGCACTCGAATCGGCTCGCTGTCGTACATTTGCGCGGCCAGCTCTTGCTTGAGCAATTCGCAATACGGCAGCACGACGGCCCGCTCGTCGGCGTCGCGGTAGATCGGCAGGATGACGACGTGAGCCGGCGCGAGTTTCGGTGGCAACACCAACCCATCATCATCGCTGTGCGACATGATCAGCGCGCCAATGAGCCGCGTCGACACGCCCCAAGAAGTCGTCCAGGCATATTCTTGTTCGCCATTCTCGGTCGAGAACTTGATCTCCTGGGCCTTGGCAAAATTCTGGCCGAGGAAGTGCGACGTGCCCGCCTGTAGCGCCTTACGGTCCTGCATCATTGCTTCGATCGAATAGGTGGCGACCGCACCGGGGAACCGCTCACCCGCCGTCTTTTCGCCCTTGATGACAGGCATCGCCATCGCTCCCTCGGCAAACTCGGCGTACACGTCGAGCATCCGCCGCGTCTCCTCGCGGGCCTCCGCTTCGGTCGCATGCACCGTGTGCCCTTCCTGCCACAAGAACTCCGTCGTCCGCAGAAACATTCGCGTCCGCAACTCCCACCGCACCACGTTCGCCCATTGATTGATGAGGATCGGCAGATCGCGGTACGACTGCACCCAGCGGGCGAACGTCGCGCCGATGATCGTCTCGCTGGTGGGCCGTACGATGAGCGGCTCCTCGAGCTTGGAGTCCGGCGCTGGACGCAAGCCGCCTTTGCCATCGGGCTCGAGCCGATGGTGCGTCACGATCGCACACTCCTTAGCGAACCCTTCGACGTGCTGCGCCTCCTTCTCCAAAAAGCTCATCGGAATGAACAGCGGAAAGTACGCGTTCTCGTGCCCCGTCGCTTTGAACATCGCATCGAGCCGCCGCTGGATGTTCTCCCAGATGGCATAGCCCCACGGCTTGATCACCATGCAGCCGCGAACGTCGGACGGCTCGGCCAGGTCGGCTGCCTTGACGACTTGCTGATACCACTCGGGATAGTCTTCGGCACGCGTCGGCGTAATCGCCGTCTGAGGTTGCTTGGCCATGGGAGAGTCGAGAGCGGTGAGTCGAGGGTCAAGAGCCAGAAGTTCTGAAAACACAAGTTAGCCGCGAGCGTACAGCTTGCCGGCGGGACCGCTACATTCTAAGCGAATCGCGCTCGACGGAGAATCGCATCCGCTGGCCGCAACTGCGGGCCGTTGTGAGTGGTTGCCCCCTGCCCTACAATTGGGCGTTAGGGCAGTCGCCGGCGAACTGTTAGCTCGTGGCCATTTCCCTTCTGTCCTCCTTTCTGGCTCTTGACCCTCGACTCACCGCTCTCGACTCTCCCATGGCCAAGCAACCTCAGACGGCGATTACGCCGACGCGTGCCGAAGACTATCCCGAGTGGT
>JANNTD010000455.1:0-12355 GCA_031403315.1 Planctomycetota bacterium | reverse complement strand
AAATCCGAAGCCAAACTCTTCATCTCTACTGTATTTCTCTGCGACTCTGCGTCTCTGCGAGAGACATTTAATTGGTTGTAACCGAGGCGCCCGTTTCAGCGTGGGCGCGTTTGTGTTCGTTGGGTTCGATTTCGCCGGTTTCGACTTTGGCCTTGTACATGCGGTCTTCGACTTCGAGGGCTTTTTCGAGGCCGGGGCCGTTGCCGGATTTGTACATGCCGTAGAGTGCTCCGATGGTCACGGCCGCGAGCAGCACGCCGAAGGTCATGCAAACGCGGAGCGCGCGTCGTTGGGCAACCGGGCTGGTCCAGACGCCCCAGGTGATACCCATCGTCCAGAGGCCGTTGGCGAAGTGAAACACGCAGGCCAGCGCGCCGACGGCGTAGAAAACGAGCATGCCGGCGCTTTGCAGGGCCTGGCCGGCGGTCGAGGCGGCGTTGTAAGGCTTGAAGTTCGCTCCGCCATACGGCTTGGCGACCTTTTCGAGCCAGGGGTCGAAATGGAACCAGCCGTGCATGTGGAACACGTGGTACACGATGAACACGAACGCGATGAGACCGGTCCAGCGCTGCCAGGTATAGCGGCGGTTGGCGCCGTAAGGGTAGTCGCGGGTGTTGGGGATCATCCCGACGGCGATCATGATGCCGACGATCGCGTGGAACAGCAGCGGGATGAAGATGAACGTCCATTCCACGATCGGCAGCACCTTGTCGAGGCTGTGAATCGCGTAGACGTTTTTCTGGAAGGTGCCGGGGCCGTTCAGGACGCTGGCGTTGGTCACCAGGTGGATGGTCATGTACAGGCCGACGGGAATGAGTCCGCTGAGCGAGTGCAGGCGGCGGATCACGAACTCATGCCGGGCGAGAAACGACTGCGGGGGACCATCCACGTCCGAAGACTCCAAAAATAGCTGTTAGCTCTTAGCTATTAGCCGTTAGCCAAGCAGCTATCGGCGACCACGGCCAGTATAAAGGCCGCGGGCGTGGAGTGACAAGGGACGGCGTGGCGACAGTTCTACCCCGCGACCGGCGGTCGCGGCTTTATTGCGTCGCTTTTTTCTGCTCGGCTTCGAGTTCGGTCGCCTTGCTGCGGTATTCTGCGGCGAGGTCGTTGTGGCCGAGCGACGCGAGCGCGTCGGCGGCGTGGCGGTAGGCGGGCGGATACTTGTCGAAGAACCGCAGGGCGTTGACGAACGAGTCGGCCGCTTTTTGCTGCTTGCCGAGCCTCTCGTAAGCCATGCCGCGCTTGAAATAGTGGGTCCATTCGGCCGGTTCGAGCCGCACCGCCGCGTTGAAGTCGGTGATCGCCTTGTCGTTCTCGCCGAGCATCATGTAGGCGAGGCCGCGATTGACGTAGGCCGGCACATAGCGATCGCTCTCGGCCAGCGCCGCGCCGTAGGAGCGAATGGCTTCGTGGTATTCGCCCAGCTTGGCGTAGGCAAAACCCTCCCACAGCCGGGGCCGGGGGTCTTGATATTCGATGTTGCCGGCGTGCTTGAAGTCGAGCACGGCGAGTTCGTCTTCGCCCATGTTGTAGAAGCAGATGCCGCGGCGGAAGTAGGCCTCGGCGAGATCGGGATTCAAGTTGACCGCTTCGGTGAGCGCGGCCACCGCGTCACCATAGCGGCCCAGCAGTCGCAGGCAGACGCCGCGACGAAACTCGGCCGCCGAACGGACTTGTGCGTAAATCGGCGAATCGCCCACGAGCTCCATCAGCCTGTCGCATTCGGCGAGCGCCTGCTCGTAGGCCTCGGTCTTCGCTTTGTCGTCCGGAGCTTTTTTGGCGGCCTCGAGCAGTGCCGCGGCTTTCGTCAGGTAGCCCTGGGCAAACGGTTCGTCCGAACCCTCGACCTTCGGCTTGTATCGCTGGATCGAATCTTCGATCGCCTGGACCGCTTCAGGGAATTTCTCTTCACGCAACAGAATCGTCGCCAAGGCGAAGTAGGTTTCGTAGTTGTCCGGGTCGAGGCTGATCGACTTCTGGATGTCTTCGTTGGCCTCTTCGTTCTTGCCGATGCCGGAATTTGCCTGGGCGCGGAGCCGAAAGGCTTCGGCGTTGTTCTCGTCGGCCGCGATGGCATAGGTCAGCGGCTTGATGGCCTGTTGCGGGCCACCCAATAGCACGTAGGCCTTGCCGAGCCCGAACATCACGTCGACATTTTGGCGATCTTGTTCCTTGGCCAACTCGAAATCGGCCATGGCCAGTTCGTTGGCGTCCTGCTCGAGGTAGAACTTGCCGCGGGCGAGAAGGGCGGGCAAGTGGTTCGGATTCTCTTTGAGGGCTTCACTGAAATCGGCCATGGCGGCTTCCGGGTCTTCCAGCCCGGCAAACGCCTGGCCGCGGCCGGTGTAGACGACCGGCAGGAAGACCTGCGCCTGGAAGCCCTGTTGCTTCATGATCCGCACGAGCATGTCGTAGGTGGTGAGCGCTTTCTGAAAATCTTCCGCCTTCAGCGCTTCCTCGCCTTCCTTGAACATCCGCTGCACGTCTTCTTGAGTGAGCTGCGGCTGCTCGGCGGCAGCGCCTTCGGCGGCGGCCGGCTCGGTGGTGGTCGACATGTCGTCGCCGAGCGGGTCCTGGGCCAGGGCCGCACCGGCTGCGATCCAGGTGGCGGCCAGCGAGAGAACAGCGAGCGCAACGATTCGACGTGCAAAGAGCAAAGGAGCGAGCATCGGGGAACCTCGATAGAGGATGGAAAACGGCAGCCGGGAATGGAGCAGACGAGACCTGGGGCGGGGGCAAATGGCCCACGACGGCCAAGAGTCGTTGGGAAATTATAACCCACAGGGCGGTGACACCTATTAAAACCGCGCCCGGTACAATTATAGATACGCCCTGGAGGGCGGTCCGGTTGTAGGGGTTGGGCGGAATGCCGCCGATTGTCGCGAGGCGCACCCGCCGTTGGACAGCTAGATGGGGCGGAAACCCGTCTCGCCCGTCTTGTGGCGAATGAAGTCGGCTTCGCGGGCGTTCGAGATGGCGACGTCGTAGGTGATGTCGCCCCGCTGATAGAGCTCCAACAGCTCCTGGTCCATGGTTTGCATTTTGTGTTTGCGGCCCGTCTGCATGTCGCTGTAGAGCATGTGCACCTCTTGGTCGCGGATGCGATTGCGAACGGCATGCGTGGCGATGCAGATTTCGCACGCCAAGACGCGGCCTTGCCCCGTGGCGCGCGGCAGCAGTTTTTGCGAGACAATCGCCTGCAAGCTGTTCGCCAATTGCACGGTGATCGAGTTCTGCTGCGACGAAGGGAACACGCTATAGATGCGCTGAACGGTTTGCACCGAGTCGGGGGTGTGGAGCGTGGCAATCACCAAGTGGCCGGTCTCGGCCGCAATGAGCGCGGTTTCGATCGTTTCGAGATCGCGCATTTCGCCGATGACGATCACGTCGGGGTCCTGCCGCAACACATTGCGGAGCGCGCTCTTAAACGACTGGACATCGCCCAAGATCTCCTGTTGGATCACGATGCTGCGATTGTTGTCGTGAGCGAATTCGACGGGATCTTCAATCGTGATGATCTTCGCCCGGCGTTCTTCGTTGATGGCGTTGATCATGTAGTTGAGCGTGGTGGTCTTGCCTTGGCCGGTGGGACCGGTGACGAGAATTAGCCCGCCGGGGAGACGGGTTAATTCGTCGATCACTGGAGGCAAACCGAGATCCTCGGCGGAGCGAATCACCGTTTCGCAAAGGCGGATGGAAAACTCAGGACAGCCCGTGTGCAGATAGACGCTCACGCGGAACCGGCCGACCCCGGGGAAATGCCGCGAGAAGCAAACCTGCCACTCTTTTTCATAGAGTTGCTTATGCGCATCGTTGAGTGCCGATTCGTAGAGGGCCTGCAAGTCCTCGGCCTCCAGGGGCGGGCCTTCGATGGGGCGAATCTCGCCGTTGATCCGCAGTACCGGTGCGACTCCCCGCACCAGATGGACATCGCTGGCGTGGTGGGCGCGGGCCCCTTTGAGGATGCGTTCGAATGTCCAATTCATCGGCGGTTCTCGCTATCGTCCCATCAATCGGCCAAAGATTCGTGCGAATGGCCAGTGCGGCCGCTCCAGCTCGGCTAGTTGCGAGAGCGACTCGGCATGCCGCGGGCAGAGTTCCAGGCAGCGGTAAAAGCTGCCGATGGCCGTGGTATCGAAACCAAGCTTCGACTGACAGTGGCCCAAGGCATACCAGGCGTAGTAGGCATCGGGTTTCTTCTCTACGGCAAGTTGGGCCCGCTGCTGCGCCTTGCTATAAACTTTGTAGAACGAGTAGATGAGTGCCGACTCGAGCGGGACCAGCCAGCCGCTGTCGGCGACCTGTGCCTTATCGAAGCAATGGCGGTCGGACTTCTCTTTGCCGACGACCATCAATTCGCCGCGGACCTGCCAACGGTAGGCCGACTCGCCTCGCTGCCGCAACGCGCCGTCGCTCAGGGCATACGCTTTCTTGAGGTTGCCCATTCGGCATTCGGCCTGGGCCTGGGCGGCCATCAGGTCACCATGCGAGGGGAACAGTTCGAGCGCCTTCTGGCTCCACAGGCTGGCCTGCGGATACTCCGCGAGTTGCACCAACATTTGCACCTGGCCGACCCAGACCGGCACCAGCGTTTTGTCGACTTCCAAGGTCCGCGAATAGAACCGCAGCGCCGTCTCGTAGTTGCCGGTCTGCCGGTTCTGTTCGGCCATCGCCATCCAATACTTCTCGTCCTTGTCGACGCGCAGCTCCGCCTCTTGGCCGGCAGGTCGTTCCTCGGGTCGTTCGAATTCCAGTTTGTCGAAGCGCACGGCAGGTTCCTGATTCAGTCGATGCTCGAAAATCGCCAGAGGGGGAGTGAGCGGAAGTAGATTTGTCCGATCACGCTGCCGCGCGGCACGAGGGCCAAGCGTCGCCAGGTTGCCACGTCAAAGTGCACGTCGCGGACGACGAGAGTCTCGGGCGGAATCAGCACGTAACCGGCGGGAACGACGAACGATTCGCCCGGCGCGATTCCGAAATCGGTGCGACCCTGCCAGACAATCGGGCTCCCGTCCACTTGCAGCCGGCTGCCATCCCAAGCGACGGTTTGCCCGCCAACCGCCAAGACGCGATTGATCCACTGGTTCTGAAATACGAAGTTGGCCGCCTGACCGCTCGCCAGTCGGCCGGCAACTCTGGTTTCGGGAACGTTGTAATAGACGAGGTCGTCCGCGGCCACGTCGGCGGAACGATCGTACCAGAGCACGTCGCCGCGCTGGAAGACGCCGATCGCCTGGGTGATTTGGATGGGCGTCGCCACGCGGCCGACAAAGAATCCAATCGGCAAATAGACCAAGAACAACAACGCGAGTCCGCAAGCCAGCGTAAACATCAGTCGGCTGTTGAATTCGGCAAATTTGCCGATCATCGCATCGACGGCCGATGCGACGTGGACGCCGAACGCCAGCCCCAACAACACACTTCCCAACCCCGTGCCAAACAGCACGATGCCCGACAGGAGCAGTCCGACGAACGCGGCGAAAAAAGTCAGCCCACGGGCGGGGCGGCCGCGATACCAGGTGGCCCAGCCGGGCACGATGAGCCGGACGACGGTCGACAGATCGAAATTCGTGTCGTCGAACGCGGCAAAATAATTCTCGAAAGGCCGGCCGGCCACCATGCTGAAGTTGCCCCAGGCCTGCTTGATCCCCCAGAACCGCGGCATGCGGCGTGCAACGCGGCCGGCCCGCGGCGGGTGAACGTCGATCGCCGCGGTGGCCAAAGCCAACGAACTGCCACAGCGGGCACAACGGCCGCTACCGGGCATGTTCTGGAACTCGCAGCTCGGGCATTGCATGGCGAACGCTACTCCCACTCGCCCATTTTGATTTCCTCGCCGTGGTCGCCGAGCCGGTAGAACTTTCGATTCGCCTTGTCGCGAACCACTGTCCCCGGCGGGAACTGCAGCGAGAAAAGACTGTCCGGCACTTCGGCATTTACAGCGAGCTTCTGCGCTTCATCGATGCAATATCTTGTCCGCTGTTCATCCTTACGGATCGCTGCGGGATTGGGCTCGTATTGAACGGACTCCAATCGCCAAGGCAGCCAGATATCGTCCGCGAAGCAACGAAAATCTCGGTACGCATACCGGCCTATTATTCGCCAATTTGAAAGAACGTGACGCCGGCTATACGATTCACGAAATCGAATGGCAAAATCGATCACAGGATCAAGCCAGATCTTATGTCGATAACCTAGCTGGACTACATGGCAATGAGCGCCGTCGACCAATTCAAGTTGGGATTGCACCCGCCAGCGATCCGTGGAACCCATGATGCGGTGAATCCATGGCGGTGGGCGACAGGCTTTTGTACTATTCGCTAATTCGTCCTCTAGCGAACCGATTGGAATTCCTGCTGTCCGCAAATAGAAATCACAATTGGTCCACGCTTTCTGCTCGCCATCAAGAAACGCGTCTTGACTTTCTGACTCGTAAGTCTGCTGCACCTTTCCGTCCCATGCCCAAACACCGTGAGGATAAACGAATTCTCCGTCGCGACAGGGACTAGATTGCGCCTTAAAGCGTTTCTCGGCTGAGAACGCAAAGTGAAGACGCCCACAGGGAACAATTCTGTCTTCGCCACCGAAGACTTGGTTGTTGAAGGTATACTCGACTTCGAGCGCCTTCAACTTGTCATATCGCCGCCGCAAACATTCACGCAATTCATCGGGAGACAAGCTGGCCGGCAGTTCGGTGGGCGTCGGCAAGGTAATTTCCCCAGCCGGACCGTCGTAGGTGCCGGCGATATTCTCACGAACTTTTTCCATTGCCTGAATTAGTGACATTGTTCGAACATCCTTGCGGCGCGCAATCTTTTACCGCCGCTGTTTCACGTCGACGTGCGTCCGCGTGGCTTGCTCCGCTTCGTAGAATTCGCTGGTCATTTGCCGCGATTCTTCACGGCCGAGGATGCGGGCCAGGGCTTCGGCGTAGTCGAGGCAGCGAGCGCCCTTGATGCCGATCGTGCGGACTTGAACGCGGCCTTGGGCGTCGATTTCGATTTCTAGCTCTTCTTGGGCCATATCGTGGTCTCCCGTGGGCGTACGTCGGCCTTTCCAGACTGACTTGCCAGTTAATGTCAGGCTGGAAAGCCTGACGTACGTTACCAGTTGCGGACGCGGATTTTTACGGTTTGGTCTTGCGTGACTTGCTCGTCGACGATCGTCATGTTGCGTTCTTTCAGTTCCGTCACGATGCGGTGGTAGGCGTACTGCTGCGTGACGCGGCCGATCAGCTCCTCGCCGAGCTTGCGGAGCTGCGACTTCGAGAGATTGCCCCCTTCGAGGCAGAGCTTCAAGGCGCCGCGGGCGTCGCGGCTGAAAGTGGCCCGGACGCCGTCGCGCTCGACTACCATTTCTTCGGCCGTGCCGGCGGCGGCTTGCAGGACGTCGCTGTCTTCGACTTCGATCTCCTCGCGGTTGGTGGCGGAGGTCCGAGCGCGGTCCAAGGAATGGGCTTCCTGGGCGGCGGCGAAACCCATCGAGCCGACCGCGGCCGCGACGGCTGCCGTGATTGCCGGCCAATTTGCAATGATAATCGGCGTAATGACCATCACCGTACTCATACTGCACCTCGATTGTTCCAGGATTGGGGCGTCGCGATTGGCATCGCGCTGTTAGATTTCGATCTTTCGCCGGCCCTCGTCGACCAACTGCGTGAGTGTTCCCGAGGCGGGCCGCGAGCGGCCGTTGGCCCATGTGCGGAGGCGATTGAGTTCCTCGCTCATCGTCTTCGAGAGGGGCACCGTGTCGGCAATCGCTCCTTTGATGAATTCCGTTTTGAGTTCCTGCTGGCTGCTGAAGGCGTCGAACAGGGCCGCGATCACCGCTTCTTCGATTTCCGCGCCGTTGAAGCCCTCGCTGACGCGGGCCAGATCGTCGAGGTCGAAATTGGCCGGGTTGCGGCCACGCTTCTCGATGTGGATGCGGAAGACTTCGCGGCGCTCGAGCGCGGTCGGCAGATCGATGAAAAAGATCTCGTCGAGCCGCCCTTTGCGCAACAGCTCGGGCGGCAGATTGCTGATGTCGTTGGCGGTGGCGATCACGAACACCGGCGAGGTTTTTTCGGAGAGCCAGGTGAGCAGCGTGCCGAACACGCGGGCTGCCGTGCCGCCATCGCTGCCGGCCGAGTTGGCCGCCCCAGCCAGGGCTTTGTCGATTTCGTCGACCCAGAGGATCACTGGGGCCACGCTCTCGGCCACCTGGATCGCACGGCGGACGTTCTCCTCGCTCGAACCGACAAGGCTGCTGAACATCCGTCCGATGTCGAATCGCAGCAGCGGCTGTCCCCACAACCCGGAGACGGCCTTCGCGCAGAGGCTCTTACCGCAACCTTGCACGCCCAAGAGCAACACGCCACGCGGGGCCGGCAAGCCAAATTTGTGTGCCTTTTCGGTAAACGCGATCGACCGCTTCTTGAGCCAATCCTTGAGATTCTCGAGTCCGGCCACGTCGCTGAATTTCTCTTGCGACTCGTAGTATTCCAATAGGCCGCTCTTCTTGATGACCTGTTGCTTCTCGCTGAAGACGATGTTGACGTCGCTACCGCTGAGGCGGCCGTCGGTCACGAGTGTCTTGGCGAAGACGTTTTCAGCTTCCTTCAAGGTGAGGCCGCGGGCGGCGCTCAGCAGGCGTTCGCGGGCATCGGGGTTCAGGTCGATCTTGACCTTGGGGTTGTCTTTAACATCTTCGATGATGCGGTCGAGCAGCTTGTTGAAATCCTCGGGCCCCGGCAGGCCGAAATCGATCACCGTGACGTCTTTCGTGAGCTCGGGCGCAATCCGCATTAGCGGCGACGTGATCACGATCGTCTTGTAGGTGTCGCGGAGGTGGTGGGCCACGTCGCGGAGCCGGCGGACAACCGACAAATTGCAGCGTTCGTCCTCGGTAAAGCGGTGGAAATCCTTGAACAAGTAGATGGCCGGCTCAATCTGGTTGATCACTGCGTCGAGTGCCGCGAGTGGATCGGAAGTGTTGCCGCTGCCCGACTTGCTCTGTTGGGCGTCAGTACCCGATTTGACGATGCCTTGCGTGATCGTCCAGACGAACAGATTCTTGTTGCGGGCAGCGCCGATCTCGCGGAGACAGCGCTCGACGCGCTCTTCCTCCCAGGTCACGACGTACACGATCGGGTAGCGGGCCCGCACCAGCACGTCGAGCTCCTGCTGCGCAGACGGGCAGCGAGCGGCGCGCCGCGCGGGCTTGGCGGCCGGCGCTCCCGGCTTTGCGGCCGTGATCGGTACCAGCGGTTTTTGCGGCGGCTGTGGTTTGTTGTCGACGACGTCGCCCGGCCCGTCAGCCATGTTGCCCCCTTGGTGTAATCGTTTCGTGCCGCTGCGACTGTTCCGATAAGTCTGCGTGCGATTGGAGTCGGCGGCGTACGGCCGAATCCCGCCCGCCCTGAAGTTCATCGAGCACTTCGAGGACTTCCAGCGACGTGCCGAAAACGCAGATGCGGCCGTCGGGCAGCAGCTCGATGTCGGTGATGTTCGTTTCGTCGTCGGCGTTCATAGGACTACTTTCAGGCCGAAGTGCGCGGCCAGTTCATGCGCATGGTTCGCAACGGCCGCGTCGAGCGGATGGGCCAGTTCGCCGTAGTGCTGCGCCTGCCAACGGGGCAGGTAGCCGTCGCGGATGCTGAACTTCACGCCGGGCAGCTCCCGCGCGATGTGTTCGACGATGGGGCGATAGCAGCAATCAAAATGCCCCGGCAGCAGTAAGTGCCGGACAATAAGGTCGCCTTGCTCGGCGGCCGCGGCCAAGTTTCGCGTGATCGTCGCCACGTAGCGATCCACCTTGGCGATCCGCTCGGCACAGTGGTCGTTACCGAATTTGAAGTCGGCCACGTAAACGTCGACGACGTCTTTGAGCAACTCGAACGCCGCGGGTGTGCCGTAGAAGTCGGATTTCCAAACGATGGGCGGCAAGTCGTGGCAGGCAGACATCGCGTTGAGAATCGCCGGCAGGTGAATCGTCGGCTCGCCGCCGACCCATTGGATGTTTCGGGCGCCCCGCAGTCGTCCCCAGGCCACGGCCGTGGAAAGGAAGTCGGCCGTCAACTCGGTGCCGACGAGCGGATTGAAAGCATTCGACTCGGCGATGCAAAACGCGCAGCGGAGGTCGCAGCCGGACAAGTAGAAGAGATGGGAGGGGATCAGTTCGATTTCCTCGCCAAGCTCGACACGATGGCGAAAGACTCTCGCCTCGCGGCCAGCCTTGCAAGGACCGCGCTCGCCGGCGGTGCGATCGACGCCACACTGATGCTCACACAACGTGCATGAGCGCATGTGTCGCTCAGCACGAGCCAACCGCTCGCGATCAATGGCATCCACAATCATCGCGCACCTGAAAAGACGAAGGCGGCGTGTGTGGGGCACTCAACCCCAGTTCCGGAGATAATAGCTTCTCAGCTTGGATTATAGAGACTTCGCGGAGCTCTTGTCAAAGTCTGGACGGGTCGAGTCGGCGAAGCGTCTGGCGACCGTCGCAATTGCCGTGCTCTACTCGCCGCCCCACTGCTTCTGCCACTTCGGGTAGTCTTCGTTCAGGAGGTCGCTGGGCCAGTCGCCGAGCCAGGCGTAGCCGAGGCGGCGTTCGCGTTCAATGTCGGCGAGGTGGTCGTGGATGATGCCGTCGCGGCCGACGAACATCGGGCGGTTCGTGCCGATCACGTAGAAGCGGGCCCAGATCGGCTCGGCCGACGGGTCGTCGACGACGATGCGATCGGTCGGACGCTTTGATTTTGGATCTTGCTCCCAGCGGACGGCTTGGCCTGCGATCTTCACCTGGTTGAACCAGTCGACCGCCGAGTCGATCGCCCGCTTCACTTCGGGGCTGGGGTTGTCGAGGTCCATCAGGTACTCGACGATGCCGACGCTTTCGTAGCCGCTCAACGAGACGAGCTCATAGGCCCGCGCGGGAGCGGGTTCGAGCGTGTGCTCGTCGTATTGGGCGCACCAGGCCGTTGGTTTGTTGTCGACGACGACTTGCGTGGCGAGGATCGCTTCGACGCCTTTGTCGATCGCCTGCTGGCAGCGCTCGCGCGTGGCGGCATCGATAAACTCGAACGGCTTCTTGCCCGCGGAAACGTCTCGGAGCAGTTTCATGACGCCGATCATCGCGCCGTCGTTGAACGTGATGTGGCTGTAGTAGCCCTTGCGGAGCGGGTAGATCATCGGCCAGCCGCCGTTGTCGTACTGCGCGTCGAGCACGAAGTTGAGTCCGCGGACCGAGGCGTCGGCGAAGCGTTTGTCGCCCGTGGCTTCGTGCATCTTGGCGAGGAAGCGGATCTGGGTCCAGGTGGCGCCGTTGTCGATCAGCGTTTCGCTGCGGTTGTGCGACTTGCGGAGTTGCGCCTTTTGGCTGTCGCTCAGCTTGGCGGCCATTTCAATGTTCTTGGGCCAGCCGCCGTTGTCGTTCTGATAGAGCAGCACGTTTTCGGCGACGCGGATCGATTCGGGGCTGCCGTAGTAGCCGGCAGGATTCTTGAGGATGTTCCGCCAGCGCGACTGCCCGCCGCCCCATTGAGCTTGGACGGTGGAACTCGCGACGAGCGCGACCGCAAGAACAACGAAATTAGCGCGATTCAACTTCCGCATGACGTCTCCTCGAACGTGAAACTGCCGGCAACGGCCCTCCTTCGATGCTATCCCGTCGGGGCGTCGACTTCCAGCGACGCGGAGCCGAACTCGCCGGCCGTGACGTCCGCCAGCGTGGCGGAAACCGGGAGCCCGACGAGCCGCAGAAAATTCGCCAGGAGCGTGTAGCCGCCGACGGTGAGAATCGCCTCAGGGTGAAATTGGACGCCGAAAAGCGGGCGATTCGCGTGTTCGAACGCCATCAACAGGCCGTCGTCGGTCCAAGCAGTCGGACGCAACTCGGACGGCAGCGAGGCCGGTTCGACGACTAGCGAATGGTAGCGGCAGACGGCCAGCGGCGAGGGCAGGTTTGCAAACAGGCCGCTCGCGTCGTGCGTGATCTCGGAAGTCTGGCCGTGGACCGGGCGCGGAGCGGGAACGATGCGCGCGCCGAGTGCTTGGGCCAGGATTTGGTGGCCCAGGCAGACGCCAAGCATCGGCACGTCGTCGGCGAGCGTGCGGACGATCTCGAGCGACGCGCCGGCTTGACTGGGTGCGCATGGGCCGGGAGAGAGAATCAGCGCTGATGGTTTCATTGCGCGGACGCCCGCGGCATCGATCGCGTCGTTGCGCACGACGAGCGTCTCTTGGCCGAGTCGCTGAAAATAGCGGGCCAGGTTGTGGACGAAGCTGTCGTAGTTGTCGAGGAGGAGGAGCATGTTTTGCCTTCGATGATAGCCTCGCCGGCACCACCGACATTGGTGGCGACAACGGGT
>JANNTD010000454.1:0-17443 GCA_031403315.1 Planctomycetota bacterium | reverse complement strand
CGCATGTCAACATCCGAGGTAAGAGCCGTATGCGGTAGTTCCGCACGTACGGATCTGTGCGGGGGGCGGTCAGCAATGACCGTCCCTACCGCGATATTCAGGGATGGCAAGACATATTACAGAGTCGCACTTAGCCGCGTCGCTTGCGACGCGCGTCTGGACGTTATGACCCCGTGTGATTCCGCCGCTTGAGCACGCTCGCCGCATGGGCAGTGAGACCTTCGGTCTTCGCCATCAGGACAACATCATCGGCCACAGCGTTCAGGCCCTCGGGCGTAAAATGAATCACGCTGCTCGAGCGCAGGAAATCGTTCGACGACAGGCCGCTGGCGAAGCGGGCGGTCGCGCCGGTCGGCAAAACGTGCGACGGCCCGGCCACATAGTCTCCCAGGGCCACCGGGCTATAGGACCCGATGAACACCGCTCCCGCACAGCGAATCTTGCCCGCCAGTTCCTCGGCGTCGGCACACGCCAGGTGGAGGTGCTCGGTGGCGAGCGTGTTGGCGAGCCGGGCTGCTTCGTCGCGGTCGGCGACCAAAATCAGCGCCCCGAACGCTTCGAGCGACTCGCGGGCCTGGCCGCCGCGTTCGAGCGTCGCCAGTTGCACTTCGATTTCCGATGCCACCGTATCCCACAGCGTCTGACTCCAAGTGATGAGGACACTCGAGCCCGGCGCATGTTCGGCTTGGGCGATCAAATCGGACGCGACGAACGTGGCAGGCGTCGTTTCGTCGGCGAGCACGATCACTTCGCTCGGTCCGGCGATCGAGTCGATGCCCACGTCGCCGTAAACGTGCTTCTTGGCGAGCGCGACGAACAAGTTCCCCGGCCCAACAATCTTGTCGACCTTCACCAGCGGCCCGCTCGAGAGTCCGCTCACGCCGTACGCTAGCGCCGCCACGGCCTGCGCCCCGCCGATGCGATACACCTCGGTGATGCCGAGCTCGTGACACGTGGCCAGGAGATCGTTGTTGTACGAACCGAACTGCGTCGGCGGTGCGACGACCGCCAGCTCGCCGACGCCCGCTGCCTGTGCCGGCACCGCCGTCATCAACACGGTCGACGGATACGCCGCCGCCCCGCCGGGCACACAGATGCCGACCCGCGCGAGCGGCAAGTACCGCTGCCGCAGGTAGCCACCGTTCGGCGTTTCGATCTGCACGTCTTTGTGGAGGATCGCCGTCTGGAAGCGGAGGACGTTTTCGCGGATGCGGCGGATCGCTTCCAAAAAAGTCGGCCCCGCTTTGGCGTGGGCCGCCGCCAGCTCCTGGGCCGGCACCCGCAGCGAATCGGCCGTGAGTTTTACTTTGTCGAACTTATTCGTGTAATCGAGGACCGCTTCGAGCCCCCGCGTACGCACGTCGGAGCAGACCCGCTCAACGACCTCGGCGGGCGCAAGGGGCACACCGAACACCTCGACAGTCTTCTTCCGCCCAGCCTCGCTGACCACGTCGCCCGTCGGCGCGAGCTTCTTGCGCAGCAGCTCAATCTCGGCGGCCGAGCCTGCTTGGCGAGTGTCGATCCGTGCGATGGCCAGTGGCATGGTGAACCCTGGTTGGCTGGCGTTGTCTGGTGGTGTGTGTGGCGGGATAATTGCAGCGTACCCATTGTCACCGGAAAGGGCGAAAAAGGAAACCCGTGTTCTCTCACCCCATCGATCTCCGCAGCGACACCGTTACGAAACCAACCCTAGCAATGCGCGCCGCGATGGCCGCGGCCGAAGTGGGCGACGACGTTTCCGGCGAAGACCCGACCGTAAGAGCGCTCGAGTCGCGGATCGCGGAGCTCGTGGGCAAGGAAGCGGCCGTGTACGTCCCCTCCGGCACGATGAGCAACCAGCTTGCCGTGCGAGTCCATTGCGGCCCCGGCGATGAATTTCTCTGCGAAGCGAATTGCCACATCCACAACTACGAGCAAGGCGCGTACGCGCAACTATTCGGCGTGGCGACGCAGCCGATCGAAGGCGAACATGGCGTGCTGCGGCTCGAGCAACTGGTCGATCGCATTCGCCCCGACAACGACCACTCGGCCCGCACGCGGCTCTTGTGCCTCGAGAACACGCACAATCGCGGGGCAGGACGGGTGCTGCCGTACGACGGCATGGTCGAGATTTGCCGCTGGGCCGCCGAGAATGGCCTTGCTCGCCATCTCGACGGAGCACGCCTGTTCAACGCGGTCGTCGCGACCGGCATTTCAGCCCGCGATTGGTCGCAGCATTTCGACACGGTGAGTGTTTGCTTCTCGAAAGGTCTCGGCGCACCGGTCGGCTCCGCTCTCTGCGGCCCGGCCGATTTGATTCGCAAAGCGCGGCGGCATCGCAAAGCCCTCGGCGGCGGCATGCGCCAAGCCGGCATCATCGCCGCCGGCGCACTCTACGCCCTCGACCACCACATCGACCGACTCGGCGAGGATCATGAAAAGGCCCGGGTCTTCGCCGACGCCATCCGCGAAATCCCTGGCGTCACGCTCGACCCCGACGTCGTCGAAACCAACATCGTGATCTTTAAGATCGCACCGGCCCTCGGCACCGCCGCCGAGTTCACCGCGAAGCTACGCGAAAAAGGCGTGCTACTGCACACCGTCGGCCGGCAACGCATCCGCGCGGTGACGCACCTCGACGTGTCGCTCGAACAGATCCGCCACGCGGGTAAACTGATTTGCGAAATGGCAGGCCATCTCTAAAGTGAATTCGGCTTACGCCAACCCGCTCAACTCTGTCGCCCGTGCCACGCGGCCGATGCCCAGCATGAACGCCGCGGTGCGGAGTGAGACTTTGTGCTCGCGAGCCGTGTCCCAGGTTTCTTCGAACGCGGTGTACAGCGTCTTGTCGAGTTCCTGGCGGACGCGTTCGAGGTTCCAGCGGTAGAACTGGCGGTTTTGGGCCCACTCGAAATAGCTCACCGTCACGCCGCCTGCGTTGGCGAGGATATCGGGGAGCACCGTTTTGCCTCGCTCGGCGAGGATGTCGTCGGCAGCGGGCTCGGTCGGCGCGTTGGCCGCTTCGACGATGATCGGGGCTTTGATCTTTGGCGCGTTCTGGGTCGTGATCACGCCGCCGATCGCTGCGGGAATCAAAACTTCAACGTCGAGTTCCAGCAGCTCGGCGTTGGTGATGATGTCGGCGTCTAGATAGCCGCGCAGCAAGAGATTGTTTTGATGCGAGTAGCGGAGCGCCGCCGGCACGTCGATGCCCTCCTTGCGGTAGTAGGCACCGGTCGAGTCGCTGATCGCGACGACCCGGCAGCCCGCATCATCGAGGTACTTCGCCGTATGGCTGCCGACGTTGCCAAAGCCTTGAATGGCGATCGTCGCCCCGTCGCTCTTTCGCTTCACGCGCTGCAACAGCTTTACAGTCAACAGGCCGACGCCGCGGCCGGTGGCTTCCTCGCGGCCGGGAATGCCGTAGTACTCGACCGGCTTGCCGGTGACGATGCCCGGATTGAAGCCGTGGTACTTGCTGTACTGGTTCATGATCCAGGCCATCACGCGGTGGTCGGTGCCCATGTCGGGGGCCGGGATGTCGGTATCGGGACCGAGGATGTCGTGAATCTCGTCGACAAAGCGGCGCGTGATCCGCTCGAGCTCAATCACGCTGAGCTTGCGGGCGTCGACGGCGATGCCGCCCTTCGCACCGCCAAACGGGATGTTGACGACCGCGGTCTTCCACGTCATCAGCGAGGCCAAGCTGCGGACCTCGTCGAGGTCGACTTCATGGTGGTAGCGGAGCCCGCCTTTCATCGGCCCGCGGGCGCGATTGTGCTGGACGCGGTAGCCGACGAACGTCGTGAGCTTGCCGTTATCCATGTCGACGGGAATCTGCACCTGGACCTCGCGCGTGGCCATCATCAACAGCGTGCGGAGCTCGTCGGGGAGCCCGAGCTGGTCGGCGGCCCGCTGGAAGTACAAATTGACGGCGTCGAAGGAGCGCATGGGGAAGAGATCGGAGGTCAGCGGTCGGAGGTCAAATTAATTTTCGGCCGTTTGCGTCGTCGGCCACGACGAATCGATCGTGAGCGAGTCCCGCCGACCGAAATTCATGGCGATTCGCGGTAGTCGCGATGATAGGTACCGGTCGCCCATTGCACAAGCGGCGACTGGCCTCGCGGAGCGACTGTCCTTAGACTGACATTCATCAGGGGATACATTTTTCTGGCAGCGACGGCGTTCGATTCGGGGCGATGCGACATGGAAGAGGTGCCACGTAAACCGGTCGATTCGCGCCGTCGCAAACGGCGGAGCGATCTGTTGATCGTGGGCGGAGTGCTCGTGGTGCTGGCGGGGGCGTTGGTGTACGCGGCCCGCGATGTTATTACCGGGCCGCAGGGCGCGGCGGTAATCGTAGCTAAACCGCAAGCGGCGATCGGGCCGGTATCGGTGCAAACCGCCGCGGCCGATTCCGATCTCATCGACGACGACGGCAAGACCGTGTGGACCTCGCCGACGCACGGCCCGCCGCTCGATCTTACTTATATACAGCCGGACACGGAGATCATCCTCGCGCTGCGGCCTGCGGAAATGCTTGCACATCCGGAGGGCGAAAAGGTCTTGGCCGCGTTCGGACCGCTGGGACAAGTGGCGGTCGCGGCGGTCGAACGGACTACCGGCATGCAGCTGCGGGACATTGAGCAACTTGTCGTCGGCTGGCAAATGCAACGCGATGTTGGCTGGGTGACGACGCAGATCGTGCAACTTCGCAGCGACATTGCTCCGAGCGAGCTTCGTGCATGCCTGAAACATCATCTCTCCTATTCGACGTATGTGTTTGCCGGTGACCGCGTTTACTTCATGAAAGAAAGTCGCGGTTTGACTGGCCTGATCGACACAACTCCCGATGTATTAGCGGAATTGTTCCCACCCGAGCCACTTTTTCCACGCGACATCGGCCGGCTGGTTCGCCACACCGACTCGGCGCGTCAGATGACAATTGTCTTCCGACCCCAATTTGTGTTCGGTGACCAGCACGAATTGTTCGCAGGCGCCATGGCACCGCTGCGGTCAGCGATTGAGGAGTTTCTTGGCAACGACATCGGCGCCGCGTCGCTCAGCATGCATTGGGACGAGAAATTTTTCATCGAGCTCGTCGCCGTGCCGACGCTCGATTCTTCGCCCGAGCGGACGAGCGACGAGTTGGCGGGGCGGGTGAATGAGTTGCCGGATTTAGTGGAAAGCGTCGTGCTCGGGCTCGATGTGTCGTCATATGGCCGGCGGGTCGTGGCGCGGTTTCCGGAGATGGTGCGGAAGCTCGCGGCATATACACGGCATGGGTTTGATAAAAATTGTGCGGTGTTGCGGTGCTATCTGCCGGCAGTCGCGGGGCATAATTTGTTGATGGGGGCGGAGTTGGCGCTGGCGGAATCACAGGGGCGAGGTGGGGTGCGTGCTGGTGTGTCCCCGCGCGCTGAAGCGAGCTCGCCGGGCTCGATCATGGAGCGGCTCCAGAAGAAAACTTCGCTGCGGTTTGCCCGCGAGGAACTCGAGGCGGCACTCGACATGCTCGCCCAGGACGTCGGCGTCGAGATCTTGATCCGTGGGCAGGATCTGCAACTCGACGGCATCACGCGAAACCAGCTGTTTGCGATCGACCTTGCCGACGCGCCGGCCGCTGAGATTCTGGTGGAGATTCTTCGCCGGGCGAATCCCGACAAACTGGCCGCCGGGCCCGCCGATCCGCGGCAAAAACTGGTCTACGTCGTCGGGCCGGAGGCGATTTTCATCACCACCCGAGCCAAGGTGGCGGAACGCGGCGAGCGGCTACCCGACGTGTTTTTGCCGACGCCCTAAACTACCCGAACAGTTGTAGCCGAGCATGGTATCATGGAGGGATGCAATAGTTCGGCCGCTTGAATGAGAACAGACTACGTGGAACCGTTCTTTCTCCGCTGCGAAACCTGCCAGGCCCGGCTCAGGGTCCGCGATGAGCAGTTCCTCGGCCAGGTGCAGTCGTGCCCGAAGTGCGGCAGCATGGTGCAGATCGTCGCGCCGGCCGGCTGGCTGGCGACGGGCGAAGCGGCACCGGCACCGGAAACGGTGGAAGTCGCAACGACCGCGGCGCCAACCATCGGTGGTCGCGTCGCCGGTCTGCTGCGCGAGCATGCGGTGCTGTGGTCGACTGGTGCGGCGGCGGCATTAATTGCAGGAGGACTGGTTGCCTTCCTGGCACTGCGTGGTGGTGAAGAGGTTGCCGCACTGCCGCACAGTACGCCGGTCGACGTTGCCTCCGTCGCCGAGCCAAGCGACGAACCTCAGATCGAGTCGCCACCCGCTGAGGCTGAAGTGGTCGTGGTCGACGAGCCGACGGTGAAAGTAGCGCCGCCCGCGGCTCCGAACTTACCGCCGACGCGAGAGACAGTTGCCAAAGTCGAAAAGGCTGAGCCGCCGGCCGTCACGCCGCCGCCGATTGCAAGCGCGCCCCCTGCGAAGCCAGAGAAGCCGCGGACGCTCACGCTCGAACCCGTCAAAGACGAAGCGAAAACTCCGGCAGCAAGCTCGCTCGCCAACGCGATGCCCGTCTATCCGCCGGCGATTGAGGCGGAAAGCAGCGCGGTGGAAGCTAAACCGCAAGCGGCCGAGCCACCGGCGCGGGTCACCAACTTCGCCGATCAGTTGGCGGTGCCGATCGATTCGATTGATATGCCGGCGATGCCGATTGGTGAGTTCGTCAGTCTGGTTTCGGGCATGGCCGCAGTGCCGATCAAGCTCGACGCCAAAGTGCTCGGCGAAGTCGGCCTTTCGACGCGGTCCACCATTACCGTGCGCGGCGACAACACGACGGTCGGCAAATTGCTGGCACGCGTGCTCAAAGAGCACCACCTCACGTGCGAGGAGCGCGACGGTGTGCTGGTCGTCGTCGAGGCAAAGCGTTAGGCCACCGCACGCTAGGCCAATTGCATTTCCATCGCTTTGGCAATCTTGCGGCAGCCGGCCATCATCTCTTCGAACTGTTTGAAGTTCATCGATTGGTAGCCGTCGCTGAGCGCCTTCTCCGGATTCGGATGCACCTCGACGATGATGCCATCGGCCCCAGCGGCGATTGCCGCCCGGGCCATCGCGGCCACCAGCGGCGTGTGCCCCGTGCCGTGGCTCGGGTCGATCACGACCGGCAAGTGCGTCTTCCCTTGCAGGTAGGGCACGGTCGCCAGCGGCAGCGTGAACCGCGTGTGGGTTTCGAACGTGCGGATGCCGCGTTCGCAGAGCATCACCTGCTGGTTGCCGGCGTCGAGTATGTACTCGGCCGCCAGCAGCAGCTCGTCGATCGTCGCGCTTGCGCCGCGCTTGAGCAGCACCGGGCGTGTCGACTTGCCCACCGCTTCGAGCAGCCGGTAGTTTTGCATGTTGCGCGCGCCAACCTGTAGCACGTCGGCATATTCGGACACCATGGGCACGTCTTCGCTGGCGACGACTTCGGTGACCACCGCGAGACCGGTTTCCGCGCGAGCCTTGGCCAGGAGTTTGAGGCCGGCCTCTTTCATGCCTTGGAAACTGTAGGGACTGGTGCGCGGCTTGAACGCGCCGCCGCGAAGCGCGGTCGCACCGGCCTTTTTGATGGCGTGGGCCGCGGCCAGAATCTGTTCCTCGCTCTCGACGCCGCAAGGACCGGCGATGATGCCCAAGTGGCCGCCGCCCACGGTGAGGCTGCCGGCCTTCACGATGGTCGGCTCGGACTTGGTCTCGCGGCTGGCAATCTTGTACGGCGCGAGGACCGGCAGCACTTCATCGACGCCCGGCCCGCTTTCGAGGCTGCCGATGCTGGCTGCTGCTCGCTCGTCGCCGATCGCGGCGATCACGGTCCGCTCCGTGCCGCGGAGCACCGTGGGCTTGAGGCCCAGGGACTCCACGTGCTTGATCATGTGCTGAATGTCCTGTTCGGTGGCGTCACGCCGCATGACAACGATCATGGAAAAGCTCCTGGAATTGGTGGACGGGTCGGTTCGCCGCGCTCCGCTGTGGTCGGTTAGCCTCGCGTCGCGGCTAACGTTAACCGCGACGCGCAGCGGAGCGCGTTTTCAACAAAAAACCCCGAGAGCCAATTGCTGGGTCTCGGGGGTCGCCGGTTTGTTCGTAGTTCAGTGAGCCGCTACGCACAACTTCCGGTCCCGCTACCCAGGCGGGTAAACGTAAACCAGAAGTAGTACGCAAAGATGTGGCTCATGCATGTATTGTGGCTACGCGATGGCGAAAACGCAAGCGGAAATTGGGCGTCGAAATGTCACCTCAAGTGCCGGGATTCGTCGGCGCAGGCTTGGCTTCCTGCTTCATTTTCCCCAGAGCTTCCGCAATCCCCGGCACATCGTCGGCCCCCGCGGGGACTTCGATCTTCGAGCCTTGGAAGTCGTTGCCCACCGGCTCAAACCGCCCGCCGAGCTGCTCGGCCAAAAACGCCTCGGTCACGGCATTGAACGACATGCGGTTCTCCGGCCGGGCGAAACCGTGGCCCTCATCCGGATAAAGCACGTACGTCACCGGAATCTTATGCTCCTGCATGGCCTTGACGATCTGATCGGCTTCGAGCTGCGTGACGCGCGGGTCGTTGGCACCCTGGCCGATCAGCAGCGGCTTCTCGATCTTGTCGACCAGTGTCAGCGGCGAACACTTGAGCAACTTGGCCCGACCTTCTTCCGTATCGACGTCGCCCACGCGGACTTTCATCACCGGCATGAACGGCGCCCAATACGGCGGGATGTTTTGCAAGAGCGTCACTAAGCTCGATGGACCGACGATGTCGACGCCCGCCGCGAACACGTCGGGCGTGTACGTCATGCCCACCAGCGTCGCGTAGCCCCCGTAGCTGCCGCCCATGATGGCGACCTTGTCTTTGTCGGCGACGCCTTCGTCGACGGCCCATTTCACAGCGTCGAGCAAATCGTCGTGCATCTTGCCCGACCACTCACCGTTGGCGGCATTGATGAAATTCTTGCCGAAGCCCGTCGAACCGCGATAGTTGACGCTCAGCACCGCGTAGCCGCGATTGGCGAGCCATTGATGGTACGGATTGAGACCCCAAGAATCGCGGGCCCACGGTCCGCCGTGCACATTGAGCACCATCGGCAGCGGTTTGTTGGGCACACCATCGCCATCGGGATCGCTCCCTGGCGGCAGCGACAGGTAACTCACGAGATTCAGGCCGTCGCGGCTCTTGATCACCGGTGTGTGCATCTTCACCAGCGGATAGTCGTCGAGGTCGTCGCGGTTCTGGAACAGAAACGTGGCCTTTGGCTCCGGCCCGCGGACGTAGCGGTACGTCTTCACTGGACCATCGTCTTGCAAGAACGCGACGATCCATTGCTTATCGTCGAGTGTCCGGTCGGCGACGATGATGTCTCCGTCCTGGATTGTTTTGAGGTAGTCGAAGTCGGCCTTGATCGCCTTGTCCAGGAACTTCCATTCGTTCCGCGAATAGTCGAACGAAACGGCCTCGATGTTCTTCTCGGTCGGATGGGCGAGCACGCCGCCGGCGTCGGCCCGCGGGTCCTCGGCGATCAGCGACACCTTGCCATCGTCGAGATTCATGGCGAACAGGCCCGCCGTGTCGCGGTTGCGGCTATCCTGGAAATAGAGCGTTCGAGCCGATTTGTCGAAACCGGCCGGGCCGCTGGTCATCGCATCTTCTGGACCGAACTCCTGGAACTCCTTCCACTTCTTGGCGTCGCCTTCGCCCTCTGGCACTAGCCACACCAGCCCGCCGGTCGGCGTGTAGTTGAGCGCTAGCCGCACGTTGAAGTCGTCGTCGGTGAGATAGCCGGCGACACCGGGATTCTGTTGGACGAGCTCTTTCTCGCCCGTCTCGATGTTCACGCGCCAAATATCGTGCAGCTGCTTGTCGCGATCGTTCAGACCGACGAGGATCTCGGTGGGAAACTTCGGGCTGATTTCCTGCACCTCGGCCCGCACACCGTCGATCGGCGTGAGGTCCTTGGTTACGCCCGTTTCGACGTTCGTGGCAAAGAGATGGAAATTTTCGTTGCCGTTGGTGTCTTGCGGATAGAGGATATGCTTCGAGTCGTAGGTCCAATCGTGGCTGCGGACCGGGCGCACTTTTTCCTGCGTCACCGGCTTGGCTTGGGACATGTCGTCGGCCGGGCCGACCCAGACGTTCAACACATCGTCCACCGGCGCGACGAAGCTCAGGTATTTGCCGTCCGGACTGAGCCGTGCCTGGGCACGCTGCGGATTGCCGAACAACACGTCGCGGGGAATCAGCTTGGCGTCCATCGTGTTCTGGCCGGTGGTCTCGTGGGATGTGGATGTCGACGCTTTGGTTTCACTTGCGGCGGGCGTCGCGTCGGTCGGTTCGTCAACCCGCTCCGACCGGCAACCAAACAACGCCGCCAGCAACAGCACCCATAACGCCAATTCGGAAACTGCCAGCACGGCACGCCTGATCATATGTAGAACTCCGGTTGAGCGCGGCCGCGGCACCGCACGAGACGGGTGGGAAAGTTGGGAAGTATAGCAGCCGGGCGAATGTCGCGCAACCACAGCTTGAAAGACCGCCCGTTCGTCCAGGATTTGCCGCTGTTTACGCCTACGCACGGAGGCGGCGACTAGTTCGGCAGATCCGCCATCGGGCGCCGATGCTATCGCGCTCGTTCCCGCACAATCGTTACTTCGACTTCGGCCGGAAGTGCATTTACGACGACGCGTCCGTCGGCGTCGATTTCCGCGGGCACGCCATTTACCATCGCGCCGGCGACCCGCGCCGACGGCACAGAGAGTCGCAACCCGCCTGCGGGAACCGGACAGCCACCCTCGATATGGGCCACCAATTCGTCAACCTTTCCAGTCGGCCGCGCGATGGTGCAGCTCAAGCGGCCGCCGTAGGTCGGCAAATTGCGGAAGCCGATCGGCTGCTCGGAAATCCAATCGCCGGGCACACCGGCCAAGAGCACGATCGCATCATCCGCTTCGCGCTCGTAGAGGAACATCATCCGCACCGAGTTGACGAAATCCGACCCGCACCACGTGTGCGGCAAGTCGCCGATGAATTTGGCGGCTCGCGGATCGCGGTGCACGACCTCCGGCCATTGGTTCCAGGCCTGCGGCTGCCGGTCGTCCATGAAAAACGCGAGTGCCTGCTGGGCTCGCTCCGGTTGCCCCAGTAATACGAAGCTGCCGATCGCGCGGAGTTCATAGGGTGTGTAGTCGACCCACGCGAACGATGGATCGTCGCGGCGACTTGCGAAGCGGTCCCAATATTGATTGAACGTGTTCAAGAGCGCGGGCTGGGGCAACCGGCCCAACTCGCCGCACGGCCAGAGCGCGATCGTGGTCGACGTGGCGTCGAAATCGCCCAGTTCTACACATCCGGGAATGTAATCGATCTTGTGCGCTTGCATTGCCGCGCCGATCGAAGCGTACAGCGTGCGCGAGAAGTCGTCGGCCAGTGTCTGGTAGCGAGCGGCCGTTTCGTGGTCGCCCAAGATGCGCGCCATTTCGGCCGCGTCCTTGAGCCCTTTGAGCGTGAAGAAGTCGTCCCAATACGAGTGCATTGCTTTGGCGGAGTAGCCCTCGTGGCTAATCGATTCGGGAACTAAACCGTAATACGCATGCAGGCTGACGGCCGGTTTGCCTGGCTCTTGGCGCGTGGCGGCCGTATTCGCGTCGGCGAACTCGGCGGTCATTCGCTCCGCTCGCAACGTCTCGATGTAGGCGACCGCTTTCTCGACGCGCGGCCAGTGCCGCTGCAGGAACGCTTTGTCACCGGTGAAACGATAGACGTTCATTACTGCCATCACGTACTGGCCGTGGCTATCGTTTTCCGGCACCGGGTCCGCACCGCGGTGGTCGACGACGCACGGCACCTTGCCGCTTGGGAATTGGTAAGGCGCGTACCAATCGACAAACTCGCGGGCTTCGCGTTCGAGGCCGAAACGCAAGAGGGCCGTGGCCGTCAGCGAGCCGTCGCGGATCCACGATCGTTCGTACGACCGCGAGCCGGGGTGGATCGCGGCGTCATCCTGGTTGATGAGGATGTATGCCAGTGTCGAACGGATTGCATTGACGACGTTGGCCGCCTCGGGTGGAACCAGCAAGTCGAATGTGTCGGTCGCGCCGTTCCACTTGTCGACGACCGCTTGCTGACGCGAGCGAACGCTCTCGACTGGATCGGCGGCAGTCAACAGTGGTTCCGCCAGTTGATGCTGCAACTCATGTTCTTGGGTAAACGGCACGGACACGGCCCACGACCGGCTGGCACTCGGTGCGAGTTGGAAATCATACTTCAACGCAGCCGAGGCGGCACGCTGCGGATCGGCGACTCTCTGCGCAGCCGGCATTTCGCCAGCGCTCAGGAGCGTTACGATATCGCCCGCGTCGAAAGTCGTGCAGCCGAACGCATCCGGTGCTGTGCCGAGAGCGACCACGCGATCGTCGACGGCAAGCAAGCGACGCGATTTGTCGAGTTCCAAACGATCGATCCGCGACACGCCGCCCGGCGCATTTAACCACTGGTACGGCGGATTCACCTGGAACGGCCGCACGGCAAGCAGGAGCGCGCCATCCGTCGGCGTGTTGATTGTATTGGTCACGGTGTAGAGCAGCGTGAGTGACGAGCGGCCCGCGTCGCCGTTGGCCGCCGCCGTTACGGAGAGGCGTAGCCCGTCGTACTCGCGCGTGACGGTCGGCACCGGCGCAAATCCGTCGGCCAATGATTGCGTGATCGTGGCGTCAGCCCAGGTCAACAGCCGGCCGCCGACCGAAAGAAACGGCTCGATCGAAAATGCCTGCTTGTCGACCTCGACCGCTCCGTCTTCGGAGACGAGTGCTTCGTGCTCTTCGGCTCTCACACCGACGATCGTCCAAAACGTGCCCTCGCCGCCGATCGCTCGTGGATAGTGGCCGCGCGGAGCACGGCCGGCGATTTCCAGTGCGAGAGCATTCGCATCGCGCGTGGTTTCCAACGGCAGGATTTCCAACTCGCGGATCGCGACTGGATCGCCACCTGGTGTGACGCGCATTTTTAGCCGCACCGCGCGGGCCTCGGCATCCGGTAGCGACAGAAACTGCGTCCGGCCGGAGTTGCGCTCGACGCGTCGCGCGGTGTCCCAGTTTTCGCCGTCGTCGGAGAACTGGACCTCGTATTGGGATGAAAATCTGGCTGGGTCCCAATGCACCACCAGGCCGCCGAATTCACGGGCCTGGCTGAAATCGATCGAGAGGGTTGGCTCCGCGTCGCCGGCGGCCGAGCGCCATTGGGTGTCGGTCTGGTTGTCGAGCGCGAATCGAGCCGCCGATATGTCGTCGGCCGCCGTACTGGCCGTGAGGGTTGGCGTGCCGGTGTAGGGCTTGGATTCCGGCAGCGGGCGAAACGTCAGATCGTCGAGCCAGATCGTGCCGCGGCCGCCTTCTGCCGAAGCGACGACGATTTCGATTGCACTCGCCCGCCGCAACGGTTCGCTCGTCGGCCCCCACGCAAACTGAAAGTGCCGTCGCCGCGACGCCAGCCGAGTCCATTCGCGCGGAAACTCGAATGCGCGACGGTTGACCCACCACACGGTTTCGCCCGTCGCGTCGAGCAGTTTGAATTCGAGATTGTTGCGTGGCAATTCGCCGCGGACGGAAAATGCCAGCTCGAAATTCGACGGCAAATCGAGCGGCAAGGAATGGCGGATCCCCGCGAAGCCGGCGGAGGCGAAATTGTAATCGAGCCGCAAAGTCGTGGCGTGGGCGGCGTCGGCGCTGCTCTCAGACTCGACGCTGCACTTCAGGCTGACCCCGTCGGAAGTGAGCACCTCCCACCGCGACGCGTCGCTAAAGTCGTCGACAACAGTTGTGGTTTCCGCCGCAGCGCTGGACGAGAAACCGAGTACCAGCAGGATCGAACGACAAAGAGCGGTGAATGAACAATGCATGGATGGCGACGAACAGCAACTAAATGAGAAGAGTTTCGGACGGTCGACCGCACTTTTTCACCAGATGGCGTTCCTTCGACTATAGCAAATGCCCATCAAAAACATCACGGCCCAGAGCGGCGGGCGGCAGCGACTCGTCCGTTCCGAACTTGGCACGGTGAACGGGCAGTTCGCATTTCAACCGTCGCGATTTCGCAAAAACGGACATGCCGGTAATTTTTCCGCAAAATAGTTCTGGTCGCTTCAGGACATTTCAAGTAAAATAAAATCCGAGTAAGTGCAAGTATTCGGGGCGGGTCTTTTCGGCGGTCGATTCGGCGGCTTCTCCCAGATCTCCTGACGCATGCGGTGGTTCAGGGCGGAAAGTCGGTGGCGCATCGCGGCCGTTGCGGAACTATCAAGAGCATTCGCCAACAGCTTTCGCGCCGCTGACCGTATGTGCGGCGGCCTGGCGAATCACATCGTTACGAACACTCGGCAGCAGAGCCTAGCAACAGTTCCGAGACGAGGACGGAAGTTGATGGAAAAGCGATTTGCATTCGGTGGTTGCTGCGCGGCCCGACTGGCACTTGCCGCCTGGCTCGCGGCCGGTGCTGTATCCGCCTGGGCTCAGCTGCCGTTTTTTCCCGGAGCGGAAGGTTTTGGCGGACGATTCACCGGTACGGCGCCCGCGGCCGGCTGGTTCTCCAACGCGACGGTCTACCACGTCAACAATCTCAACGACAGCGGAGCCGGCTCGTTCCGCGGCGCCTTCGTCGAGAATAGCTCCAACAAGATCATCGTGTTCGACGTCGGCGGAGTGATTCAACTCACCAGCGACAGCTTGGACATCAAGAATCTTCAGAACTACTACATTGCCGGACAAACTGCCCCCAGCCCAGTCACGATTTACGGCAATACAACGCAAATCACGCATAGCAACAACAAGGTCCAGCAAAATATTGTGCTGCGCTATCTGACGTTCCGCAAAGGCACCGGCGACGGCGACGACGCGATCACGTTTGCGGGAGGCGGTGCGGCGGGCATCGCGTCGAACATGATCATGGACCACGTCTCGGGATCGTGGGCGGAGGACGAGATCCTGTCGGTCGCAAACTACAACACCAACGTCACGGTGCAATATTCGGTCATCGCCGATTCGCTGGTATCAAACCACGCCTATGGATCACTCATTCGGCCCAGGACCGACGCGAACGTGTCGTTTCATCACAATCTGTACGCCAACAATTCCAGTCGCCAGGCGCGGTTCGGCACCTACGATGCGGAAACCCTCACGGCCGATTTCCGCAACAACGTCATCTACAACTGGCGCGATCGGGCCAGCTATGCCGGCGGCAGCGCCGAGGCTGAACAGGAGTTTGCCGACGTGAATTATGTCGGCAACTATCTCGTGGCTGGATCCGGGACGATAAGCAACGCCAATCTCGCCTTCCACGTCGACAGGAACATCGACGCCCGCGTCTACCAGTCTGGGAACTTCATCGATTCCGACAAGCAGGTGAATCCTGGCGGCGTTCCGAATGGCACCGATACCGGCTGGAGCATGTTCCAAGTCTCCACGCCGATTACCGATCAAACTCTGACGCAAATGGCGACGCCGTTTGCGACTGTTCCAGTAACGACGCAAACAGCAGCAAAAGCGTATGAACAAGTCATCGAACACGTTGGAAACAATTGGTGGTCGCGCGAAGCAATTGATGCTCGAATCATCGGCAATGTGGTCAACAATACCGGACCACCCAACGGCATCGCGGCCGCCGCACCCAACGCGGCAGAATTGACCGCGCTGCTTGCCACGCCGTTGACGACGCGGACAGCGGGCTACGACACCGACAACGATGGCATGTCGAACGAATGGGAAGCTAAACACGGTTTGAATACCGGGTCGGCCGCCGATGCTTTTCTCGATTTCGACAATGATGGCTACGTCAACGCGATCGAGTTTGTCAACGATCTGGGCGAATTTCCCGCCCCTGCCCCTGTCGTCTTCAACGGCGGGCTCAACAATCGCTACGCTCACATCTTGAACTGGAAGACCAACGACGGTGGCGTCACCGCCGGCAGCAATTGGCAGCCGTCGAAGTACGACGAAGCGCAGATCAACAGCGGCACTGTGGTGGTCGACGCGGTTGGCCAGCATGCCGGTGTGCTCAAAATCGGCGCGACGCCCGACTCGAATGGGCAGTTGCAGGTCACGAGCGGTTGGCTGGAGGTCGCGGATACGATTGTTGTCGGTGCTAATGCGACGGGGCAGGGTGCGCTAGTCCTCAGCGGCGGTCAAGTGACTTCTCAAGATGTGGTCGTTGGTTTCCTGGGGCAAGTTCGCGGCAGCGGCACATTGACCGGAAACGTCACCAACGGCGGCGTCGTGCTCCCCGGCAATTCGCCAGGCACGCTCTCGATCGAAGGTAACTATGCACAAACCGTCGACGGCATCCTGTCGATCGACATGGCATCTGCAGCGAGCTACGACAAACTGGTTGTCGATGGCAACATCTCTCATGGAGGCGTGCTTGAAGTGAACCTGCTCGACGGCTACACGCCGCTCGAAGGCGCGACGTTCAATATTCTTGATTGGACGGGCACGCATTCCGATGCGTTTGACGTGCTCGCACTACCGGATCTCGGCGGCGCGCTCGTTTGGGACTATTCCCTAATTGATAGCCAAGGAGTTTTGAGCGTTGTCGCAGCGGAGGCCGGCCTCGCCGGCGACTACAACGGCGACGACGTGGTCGACGCGGCCGACTACTCGGTTTGGCGCGACAGCCTCAACTCAAACACGCCGCTCACGAACGAAACCGCGAGCCTCGGCGTTGTCGACCAAGAGGACTACGACGCCTGGAAAGCCAATTTCGGCGCGGTGGCTGGTTCGGGCGGTTCGGCGGGAGTTACAGGAACTGTGCCCGAGCCGACTTGCGCCGTCTTGCTGTTGATTGGTCTTGCCGCATGGAGCAGCCTGATGCAACGCGCAGTTTGGCGTCCTGTCTGACGGGGGTTCGTTAGGGAAGACGACGTATGGTACGAATTACATTTGCCTACGTAATTTCCTGGAGCCCGTTGGTGCGTGGGTTCGCAGCGATTGCGTCGCTGATCCTCGTCTCGCCCGCGATTTGCCACGCCCAGTTGCCGGCGTTTCCCGGCGCGGTGGGGCAGGGGGCGTTGGCAACCGGCGGCCGCGGCGGCGACGTCTACCACGTCACGAGTTTGCTCGACTACAAGAGCAGCCAAGCGGCGATCGTCGGCAGCCTGCGGCACGCCGTCGCTTCGGCCACCGGCCCGCGGACGATCGTGTTCGACGTCGGCGGTTCGCTGAAACTCGAGCGATCGCTTTCGATCAACAAGGACAATTTGACGATCGCCGGGCAGACTGCACCGACCGGCGTCACCGTCTGGGGTTATCCGACGTCGATCTCGGGGGCAGATGATGTCGTCGTGCGGCATCTGCGGTTTCGGACGGGCGACTTCAATGTGATGACCGCCAACCCCGACGGCTCACCCACCAACCCCATCGGCGGCAATGGAAACATGGATTTGTTGGGCGACAACGCGGATGGGATGAACGTGGCAAATCTCGCTAACCGCGTAGTTCTCGATCA
>JANNTD010000453.1:0-22453 GCA_031403315.1 Planctomycetota bacterium | reverse complement strand
TAGTCCGTTAGTACCGGTTAGCTGAATGCATTACTGCACTTACACATCCGGCCTATCTACTGTGGGCGCACGAGACTTGAGGAGGTTCTTCTTTAGTACGAGAGGATTTAGAAGGACGGCCCTCTGGTGTTCCAGTTATCGCGCTAGCGGTATGGCTGGATAGCTATGGCCGGACAGGATAAACGCTGAAGGCATCTAAGCGTGAAGCCCGCTCCAAGATTAGGTCTCGTTGGTTAATAACCGAAAGTCCCCTGGAAGACTACCAGGTTGATAGGCCGGATGTGTAAGCGCAGTAATGCGTTCAGCTAACCGGTACTAACGGACGATCGCTTGGCCACATTTATCAAACGCTCTCAAATCTGAGGGCAATCAAAGGAAGGCAGCGTACTTCGCGAGCCGGGTCGTCCTCGACCCCGATTCGAAAGCCCCTGCCCCACTCTTACAACCATCCAAATTAAGGGCGCCGTGCCTGACCGTGCGGCGCTCTTCTTCTGGTGAACATACTGGAAAGGCCACACCTGTCCCCATTCCGAACACAGTCGTTAAGCTTTCCAGGCCGATGATAGTGCCTCCAAGCGCGAAAGTAGGTACCGCCAGATTTTTCAAAAGCCCCGTGGGGATCTCCCCACGGGGCTTTTGTTTTGCGCGCTGCGACTGCTTCGTGCTTCTATTGCTGACATTGCTGACATTGCTGCGATGATTTTGTTGGCTAGCGATCCTGCCACATCGCTCACGGCGCCAGTTTCGCGCGACGATAACAATCAGGTGGGCCGGGCGATACCCGGCCGTCAAAAAAAGCCCGGCAATTACTCCTGCCGCAGAGACCTCACCAGAGTCTTCTTCTCTATTTCGTCAACGATGCAATCGAACGCGGGCAGTCCCGTCAGCGAAGGAGTCGAGGTATCGGCCGGCCAAGACGTTTCGCTCGAAGAAAAGGTCGATGGCAGCCCGGTAGCCCACGTCGGACACACCCGGCACCATCGAATAGAGAAGAGGAACCCGTCGCGCAAAAGTCGGGTCCGGAAAAGCATGCCCGGAACTTGCCCGGAAACCCTAGAGCGTGTTTCATGTAACGGTAGCGGTTTGTTCGTCGTTTGAGCTTGGAAAACACGGTGCGGCACACGCTACACGCCCGTGCGGCTCGCACTAGCAGCAGTCGCGCCGAATTCAGGCCCTTTGCACGCCGTGGCCACGAGCGGCCAAAAGAAGTAATTGACATCTGTATACTAAGTCATATAATGGGTCGAGTAACGTTCGATTTCCGATGGCGGGCCCAGAAAAAGTCCACCAATGGGAGACTAAGTGGCAAGTCACTTGAAAACGTGGCAGACAATCTGCGGCACTCGGGCCACACCCAGCGTTGCGTGGCTCGAGTTGTACCGACGCCAAACCGGCGGATGGCTGCGCTCGCGCTGTGCGCAGTCGGCATTTGGTTCCTTGAGCCCGCGGGCACTGCTGCAAAATGGGGGCCGCGTGCGGCAAAATGAACCCGACTTTTGCACCACGGCAGTCGCAAAAATGACTGGATTTCCAGCCATATTTTCCCTGGACGTGGTGCAAAAAGCACGCATTTCGCCGCACAAAAGCGTGATCCATCTTCCCCCGCTCCCGACGTCGAAGATTTGGGCTTGGTCATACGCCATTCTCCGCCGCCTGTTTGCGGGGCCCGCGGAAACCTGTCACCTTGGGCAGAAAAAAGTTTTTCGGCCCGCCTGCCAAATATCCGTAGCCGGGGAGCGAATACCCGCTTAGCCGGCCCTGCGCCGGCATTGCGTCCCTCTTCGCCGTTCCAACCAAAGGAGGAAATCATGTCCCCGTTCCAGTCTTTCGTAGCCCGCCGTGCTGGCGCACTCGGTGCCTTTGCGGCCGTGCTGCTGTATGTCGGCGTCGCGGCAGCGTACGCCCAGGAAACCACGCCTCAGTCGTCCGCCAATCTGGGGCGGATCGAGTTCAATCATCCCG
Organism: Planctomycetota bacterium; assembly: GCA_031403315.1. Classification (GTDB taxonomy): domain Bacteria; phylum Planctomycetota; class Planctomycetia; order Pirellulales; family Lacipirellulaceae; genus DASYDU01. The sequence continues at coordinate 20,491 of JANNTD010000453.1, read as the reverse complement.
GTGCGGCCAAGAAGTTTGTCGAAATCGACCTCAGCCAAGCAATGTTTGGCGACCTGTTCGGCATCGGCGACGCGGCCCTGGCCGGCGTCGTCGAAGCGCTCAGCGATTCGCCCCAAGCGAAGGACGGATCGCAAGCAATCCAGCAGGCTGCCGAGAAAGCCGCGGCCGCCCGAGAACTCGTGGGCATCGCCAAGAGTGTGGTCGGGAGCGTTCGCGTGCGGGCTTACGAAGACCTCGAAAACCTGGCGCAGGAAAAGTCGGGCATCATCGCCCACTACGACCAGCAGCTCCAAACCGGTGGTTGGGAGAACGCCATTCGCGCCCAAGACGGCGACAAGGGCGTGCAAGTGTCCGCCGTCCGCGGCGGTGGCTCGATCAAGGGCCTGTTCATCGTCGCCTCGGAGGGCAACAACCTGGTACTTGTTAACGTGATTTGCGATATCTCGCCGGAAAACGCCAAGCGGCTTTCCACCGCCGCCGTAAAGGCCGGTTTGCAAGCCGGCCTCGACAAGCACCTCGAAGAGGCGATGAAGCACGTCAAGTAGCGGCTCGCTCAAAGGTTCAAGTTAGCAACGACGCGGCGATTGCGGGGTCGCAAACGGCCCCCAATCGCCGCAATTTCTCCAGGCAGACGGCGACCCGCTTGCTACAAACCCCGCCCATTTGGAGATAATCGACGCCATCGTGGGGTGTTCAATGGCGCGCCTCTCGCCGCACATTCGCTTGATCGGGTTTGTTCTTATCGCCGCGAATGGCGCTGCGCACGCACAATCAATCGAGCCAACGACCGCCGAGCGAAAGTTCGACTACCTTGGGGAACGTTACGCGCCCGCAAGTAATGTGCAAACCGCCGCTTTTGTCGGCACCCCAACACAACGAGCGCCCGCTCCGCTTCCGCCGCCACCACCCGCGACTCCTGCTCCCACAATCATTCCTCCCAACAACGGTCCGTCGATTTACCCATCGCCGTCCAGCCCCTCCAGCTATCCCAGTCAGACCCAAATTGGCTCGCCGCCGAGCGACGCCTGGTGTCTTCCGCCGGCAGCACCATGTCGTACCAGCAGTTGGACCGCGACTCTCGAAACGATCATCACGCAAGCCGACGTCAATCGATTTGCGTTTGGCGCTTGGCCAAACGATCATGACGTCGCCGGCCGGCTAATTCTCGATTACGAAGATTTGACCGGTTTGGGGCTGCGCCTGCGCTTCTGGGGCTTCAATCAAGATGTTGCCGCCTTCTCAACCGACGTCGAACTCAGCGCATCGTCCGCCAACTTCGATATGTACAAACGACTGCTCATCGATGAAACGGAGCTCGTATTGGGTGGGGGCGCTGCGGGCGGCTCACTCGAATTCAAGATACCCGACGACGGCGAATGGGGTTTCAACGACGGCGGCGTGACGATGTTCGCTGAAGGATTCCAGCCGCTGCTACAATTCCCGAAAATCGACATCGGCATGGTCGGTCGAGCGCGAATGTCGCTCCTCGCAGGCGATTGGGACGATACGACCGACTTCGTCGGCGTTTCGACATTCGGCGTTCCGGCCGTAACGGACCACGATACGATGTCGGTCGTCGAACTGGCCTGGGGATTCGAGCTGCGCCGCCGCTTCGGCAAACACGACGACCATCACTGGTTCGCCGCCGCGATCATCGAGCATCAGCGCTGGGAGAGCGATTGGATGGCAACCTTTGCTGGCAGTGCCGTCGGATTCACGGGCACGAACTTCAGCTTGGGCTAGACCTGGTAGTTGCGAGACCACCATTCACGGCTGCTTCCGCCAGCAGAACGTCATCATGCCGCAGCCAGCACGTCGAATCGCCGTCGCCCTCGTCGAACGGGCAATCTTTGACGTCTGGTAAAACATTTCCGATCGCGGCGAGTTGGCCGATTGTTTCACGCAAACCAAAGTCAGCGATCAGCGTCACCGATTCGATGGTAGGGGCGCGAGTTGAACGAATCTCCCGACTGGGGATGGCCGTCCCCGAACGCAACTCCCGCGCCGCACTCACACGAAGCAAGGAAACTCAACATGCATCGCTCATCCGGAATGAACCGAACACTTTCGCAGTTCGTTGCCGTCGCTATTTTTGTTGCCGGTCAACAAGTGGCAGCGCTGGCCGAGGACGGCTTGCAATTGCGCGTCCCGCAAAGCTTCTCGAGCGCTCCGTCGGCTTCCGAGTTGGAAGACGATAGCGCCGAAAGCGGGCCCGCTCAACCCTACGACGAAGTCGAGGTCATTCGCGAACGCTATCCCGACGGCAAGGTAAAGATCGAGCGACAAGTGACGCTCGACGCCGACGGCAACTACGTCAATCACGGCCCGTGGAAGCTCTATTCGCCCAGCGAGATCGTCGTCGCCGAAGGCCAGTACGACATGGGCCGGCGCGTCGGCAGCTGGACCCGCTGGCTCGGCAAAAACGATTCCAAGGTGTTCGGACAGCATCCATTCAACCGCTTCAAGCCGCCCTTCGCCTCGCAGGCCACTTTTAGCGAGGGCGTGATGGACGGCGATTGGCTCGTCGTCGATGCCGACAACAACAAGATGCTGCAAGTCTCGCTCACCGGAGGGAAACGCAACGGGCTGATGATCTCCTTTCTGCCCACCGGCAAGACCTTCCGCCAGGCGAGCTACGATCAAGGCGTTCCAGTGGGCGACGTGCTCGAGGCCGACAGCAAAACCAGCGAGCTGAAGCGCGTGGCCACCTACATCGACGGCCGTCGCATCGTTACCAAGACGGCCCACTTCAAACGCAATCGCACTCGCAAGGGCGAGGAGCTGAAGAAGTCGGAAGAAATGTTCCTCGCCGCGACGACCGTTGAGAAATCCTCCGACAGCTTCTGGAACGTGACCCTTGCCGAATACGAATCGCAGGGCAAGGACCTCCACCACGGACCGTCGAAGATGTGGTTCGAGAGTGGCAAGCGGCAGGTCGAAGGGTTCTATCAACAGGACCAGCGGTCTGGCACGTTTACCTACTGGTATGCCAACGGCCAGGTGGCCGCCACCGGCGAATTCGCCGACGACCGGCCGAACGACGTGTGGGTCTGGTGGCACGAGAACGGCCAGAAGGCCGCCGTGGGCAAGTACCGCGCCGGCGCACTCATCGACGATTGGCGCTGGTGGAGCGAAGACGGCAAATTGGCCCAAGAGAAGACCTACAACGGCACCGAAGCCGTGTCGGCGAATCCGAAGGAAGTGCTCGAGCTCGGCCGGGTACCCGAGAGCAAGGGCAAAGACATCGCAACCCGGCAAACGAGCGGCGAGCAGTCGCGGTAGCTTTTTCCACTCAGCGTGACTGACTATCAGTCGCAGCGAAATCAAATCCTCAGCCCCGCCAGTCCTCGCGATTGGCGGGGCTTTTTTTTCGCACACCAGGCTTTCGCGCGCGATGACTATGCTGTTCTATCGCCCCGCGACCTGCACCGTCAGCCCGTCTGGATCGGGGAAATAGACGCGGTTGCCTTCGCGTCGGGGTCGCAGTCCGGCGGCCGCGAGCCGCTCCATCGCATCGTCTACATCGTAGTTGTCGATCGCGTAGCAATAGTGGTTCAGGCCCGGCCGCTCGGCGCGAAATAGCGTCAAAAAGAAATCGCGGTCGCCTCCCAGGAACGAAGCATTCTCGTCGCCGCGAATCACCCGCAGGCCAAGATGCTTGGCGTAGAACTCGTTCGAGCGGGCGACGTCCGTCACGTCGAGCGCGATGTGGTCCAACCCGGTGGCTTGAAACGTTGGCTTGGCAGGTGCTGCCACCGTCGCCTGCCCCGGTTCCTGTCCCCAGCTTGTGCCACGCAGCGTCGCCATTGCCGCGCCGAGCCCCATGAGCCGCGCGACCAATTGACGCCGCGACAAACGACCCGCTTCAAAGTCGTCGACAAGTTTCACGGCCAGTTCGGTAGGCATCGCCTGTCTCCCTCGGGTTTGAGTAACGCCTCGCCGGCGCTTCCGCCAAAGTATCGATTTGAAGGTAAGCCAGGCGGACGTGGTTTGGCAATGACGGGCCGTCCCGCCGCCGTTTTTCGCTATACGTAGTGCCCCACCGACAGTATGTCCGCGTGCTATGTTTGTCGGGACCTCTCACCGCGAACAATCCAATGCACAGCCACGACTTCTGGAAAACGACGTTTACAAACTGGCCGCCCGGCATCCCGCAACGCGGCCTGTTGGTGAATTCGCTTAACGAAGCGATGCCATTCAAGGGCTTCATGATCAAGGGCGATTCGCTGCTATTGGAACGGAACAACCCCGATTCGCTCGGCGCCCGCTATATCCTGCTGGCGTTCGACACGATTAGCTCGGTCAAGTTCATCGACCCGATCAAGGAGTCGATCTTCATCACCGCCGGCTTCGTGGGTAAGCTCTCCCAGCAATAGAGCGCGTTTCACGTAGCCGTAGCGGCTCTTTCGTCGATTTCGTCCGGATAACACAGTAAGGTATACGCTACACATCGGTGCGACTCGCACTAGCCGCCTCGCCGCAATTGCACGCGGAAAATGTTGCAAGGAGCCGCTGGAGTCACGGATTGCGGGTGGTAGAATCGGTGCGCTTGCGAGCGACATCGGCCCGCGCGGGCGGACGCAAACTCAGCCACTTTCTCCTGGAATCACCAACGAGGATTCGTATGAACGGCGGACAAAGCGTTATTGTGCTGGTCTTGTGGTTGCTTCTCGTGTTCTCTGGAGTTGCTGCGGCCGACGAAACGGCCGACGCCGCCAAAGCCGCCCCCTCCGACCCAACCGGCTCGTGGAAGTGGGAATACACGTTCAACGACAAGCCCGCTGAATTTCGTCTTAAATTGAATTGGGACGGCAACCAGTTAACCGGCAAATACACCGCCTTCGACAACACGACCGACATCGAAGAAGCCAAGCTCGAAAGCGACAAGCTCTCGTTCATCTCGAAGCGCGAATTCAACGGCAACCAATTCACCGTCCACTTCGACGGCAAGGCCGAAGAGAACGACATCGTCGGCACCGTAGCCGTCGATTTCGGCGATGGCCCGCGCGAGTTCGACTGGCACGCCAAGCGAGTCGTCGAGGTGGAAGATGTGCTCGGCACCTGGAAGCTGCGGCTGGAAACGCCCCAAGGCGTCATCGAACCCCAGATCACGATCACCAAGACCGACGACGGCTTACACGGCGCCTACGTCAGCCCGTTCGGCGAGCGTGAGGCGAAGGATCTCAAGCTCAAGGACGGCGAGCTCACCTGGCGAATCGAATCCGAGGAAGACGACGATTTCGACTTTGAGGTTACCTATCGTGGCAAACCGCGCGGCAACAAGTTCGCCGGTAGCAACGAATTCGACTTTGAAGGCAACACAGGCACGATGGAATTCACCGGCGAGCGAACCCCGCCGGAGGAAGAGTCCGCCCAAACCGAGCCGGCGAACGAAACGAAAGAAACCACGCCACCCGCCGCCGCGACGAGCGAATGACAACGAAAACGCCCGGGGCGACTTCGGCCGCCCCGGGCGCACGTTCTCATCGAATTTCCTGGCTGCCGTCGGCTATCTTTCGCGCCGACGAATCAAGCCGACCCCGACCACCGCGAGCCATCCCAGCACAATTGTGCCCGGCTCCGGCACGGCCTGAAAGTAGTGGCCCCCCGCGTATTCAGCAATCGCATTGCCCAGCGTGATGCCGTGTTGTTGGTCGAAGAGCCAGTGGACGCCGAGATAAATACGGCTCATCCCGTTTTCGCCTTCCGGCGAGTTCTCCAAACCGGGGCCCAAGGGACCAACTTGCGTGAAGCTGACAAAGTTGCGCTGGCCTCCACCGCCTGGTTCGTTTGAGGCCAGCTCGAATTGCGTTGTGACGGGATCGGCGCCCATTAAGGCGTCTGCAACGCTGAAGTCGTTCGTCCCGTAGAACAACTCGATAGATTTGAAGATTGCTCCACCCATGGTGGCATGGCCGGAAGTGTAGGCCGGGAACGGCGGCGTAAAATCGTCGGCAGCACTGTTCGGATCGAAGCCCGGTGCGCCCAGATAGGCCCAGTTTGGATCCTCGACGGTGGCCGGGTTGTCGTCGTCGTGCGCCGCATCGGCGCGGATCGCGGTGATGGGCCGCCAAAGGTCATACTCATACTTGACATCCCAGGCCGCAATCGCAGCATCCGCCTGCGCCACCGATGCCATGGCGAACATCCGAGCGTTGTCGGCCGGCGTGTTTCCGGCCTGCTCGGCGATGTCGATCATGTTTTCCACAAACAGCACGGGCGGCGGCCCGACACCTGGTTTGCCCGGGAGATTGGGCCGGTCATACGCCCAGAATATGCCGATCTCGGTCTGATCGGCAGTGCGTGACGGGCTAATGCGCGCACCATAATCTTTCACCTGGTCGAACGCATCGACATATTCTTGGCTATTCAGGGCTGGCGGACCGACGAGCCCGTCGAAGTGATCGGGATTGGGTATCGCCCAGGGAGTCACGAATCCCCAGTCCGAACCCCAACCCTTCTGTACTCCCGGTAACACGAGAGGATCGGAACTCCAGTGACCGGGCGCATCGGTCGGTGTGTACGCATCCGGCAAATCGTGTCCATCATTCGCGTGCGCGTCGACGTAATGTTGGCCGACATGATTTCCCAGCGCAAGGCCAGCCGTTTTTTCCGGGCCGTCGGCGATCGCACCGAGCCGCGCTGCCAACACGGCGTCCAACGTGGCTTGCTGCTCGCCGTAGGTGTCGGAGAGCACGAGATACGCCGCTTGCGCCACCGCAGCGTCGAGGTTCGCGCCGGGCGCAAGTGTGTTGACCTTGAACGGCGCGTGCGTGCGATCAATCGCCTGGAACACGTCGTAGATCGCCGCGTTCGTCATGGCCATGGCGCGAGTCGGATTGCCGGGATTGTGCTTCGAAGGCGTGGCAATAATCGCGTCGTTGAGCGTCAAATTCCAATCGGTCACGACATCCGCCCGCGCGACAGCAGGCCAGGCCAAAGCGACACACATCAATACCAATACCTTGTTGCGTATCATGAATGTTTACCTCTGGGCACTGTCCGACATCAACAGAAGCCGCCGCACCCACCCCCGAGAGATTCCGCAAACGCTGGGAATTTGGCGGAGTAAAGATGTCGGAATGATTGATTAGCCAGACCCGAAAAAGACTACCGTCGCCGCAGCGCAAATCGTCGCCGCGGCCCTCACCAACCAGCATGAGCAAGCGCTGCGGAAAAGTCAACGATTTCGGCGGAACCACGCCAAAATGGCCACTGTCCGCCACGTTGTCGGCCCGCCAGCGATTACAGCAGATAGAGCTGGGCGAACGTGAAGTAAATAATGATCCCGGTCGCGTCGACCAGCGTCGCCACAAACGGGCTGGAAGCGTATCCGGGGTCGATCCCTGCTCGCTTGAACAGCAATGGCAGCATCGAGCCCAGCACGGTCCCCCACAGGCAGATGCACGCCACCGACTGGCCGATCACCAGCGCGAGCATCCAGCGGTTGACGCCTTCCAGCACCGATGCCCGCGTCAGCGTGGCAAAGACAAACCCGACGATGCCGACCGTCGCGCCCAGCGCCAGTCCCATCCACAACTCGTGCTTGAGAACCCGCCACCAATCCTTGAGCGTCACATCTCCGACCGCCAGCGCCCTAGTGATCAGCGTCGCCGCCTGGGCCCCGGAGTTTCCGCCTGTCGAGATACACAAGGGAATAAAGCTGGCCAATACGACGATGGTCGAAATCGCCGATTCGAAATGGTTCATGGCCGACGTGACGAGTACCGCCTCGGCCACGAAGAAGCCGGCCAAGTAGAAGGCACGCTTCTGCCAGATCGTGCGGAAGGGAGCGTCAATGTAGCTCTCGTCCATCGTCGCCACACCTGCCTGGTGCAGCGCATCCTCCGTGGCCTCTTCCACTACCACGTCGATCGCATCATCGTGCGTAATGATTCCTACCAGTCGGTGCTGTTCGTCGAGCACCGGGATGGCCAAAAAGTCGTACCGCCGCAACAGCTTCACGACTTCTTCCCGGTCGGCGTCGACGCGGACCGAAATTACCTCAGTCTGCATAATGTCGGCGACTTTTGCCGACGGCTTGGCGAGAATTAAATGCCGCAACGAGACGAACCCCAACAAGCGCCGATTTTCATCGAGCACATAAATGTAATAAATCGTCTCCTTGTCGGAGGCCTGCCTGCGGAGGTCCTCGATCGCCTGGGCAACCGTCAGATCGCGCGGCAACCACGCGTAGTCGGTTGTCATCATCGCGCCGGCGCTGTCTTCCGGATACGACAACAGCCGGCGAATATCCTCGCGGTCGGCCTTGGCCACCAGCGGTAGCAGGTCTTCGACCACTTCCGGATCGAGTTGCCGCAACATCTCGACGCGGTCGTCGTGCGGCATCGCCTCGAGCAGCTTCGAGATTAGATGCCGGCCCGCGCCGGTCACCATCTCGATCTGTTTGGCGGGCGGAAAGAACGACAGTACGTCGGCCTGACGTGCCACCGGCGCGTGGTCCAACAGTTGCCAGGTTTCCTCGACCGAAAGGCCTTCACTGAAGTCGGCAATCGTCGCCGGGTGCAGCTCGGTCACGACCTGCGCGAGACCGACGTCGTCGTTCTCGACGAGCATCTCGCGCAGATCAGGCAGCACCAGCAGATTGGACATGGTCAGTCTCCAGTCGATTGCGTATCTGCCAAGTATGTACCACGCGAGGGGTTTGCAAAACCGCTGATTTTCCACGATCATGAAACAGCGGATGGAGATTTCCGGGCAGGCGGACTGTCCCGGCGGCACAAGCCTTACGCACGTGTTCTGGGCCGTCAACTGGAGCATCCCTCATGAGTCAAATCCGTCTCGCCACTCGCCGGCAGTTTCTCCGCGAAGCAACGATTGCCTCCACAGCTTTTGCCGCCCCCTATTTCGTGCCGGCTCGTTCGCTCGGTGGCGAAGAGTCGGCACCGCCGAGCGATCGCCTGGTCGTCGGCATGATTGGCACCGGCGGCATGGGCGTGTCGCATTTGGCCTGGCTATTGGACCAGCCGGACCTCGAAGTCGCTGCAGTCTGCGACGTGGACGAGGGCCACGTCAATCAGGCACTCGAGTTGGTCCGCTCGAAGAGTCAGCGTGGCAACTGCCAGGCTTACAAAGACTTTCGCGAGTTGTTGGGGCGGCCCGACGTCGATGCCGTCTTTGTCGTGACCCCCGATCACTGGCATGCGCTCGCGGCGATCGCAGCCCTGGAGGCGGGCAAGGACGTTTACTGCGAGAAACCGCTCACGAATTCGATCGGCGAGGGCCGCGCCTTGTGTGAGGCGGTCAAGAAGCACGGCCGCGTCTTGCAGTGCGGCAGTCACGAGCGATCTAATCCAAACGTCTGCCGCGCCAGCGAGCTTGTTCGCAGCGGCCGGCTAGGCGAAGTCAAAACGGTGCGAGTTTTTCTCCCTTGCGACGAACCGCACCATCAACAGGCGCGATCGCAGAAATTGGTGCCCGCCGAGGTGCCCGCCGGCTTCGACTACGATACCTGGCTCGGCCCGACGGAGCTTGTACCTTACGCCGAAAATCGCTGCCATTTTGCCTGGCGATTCAACCACCGCTACGGTGGCGGCGAAATGACCGACCGCGGAGCGCACATCATTGACCTCGCCCAACTAGCGCTCGAATTGGATGACACAGGGCCTGTCGAGATTCGTGCCCACGGCACCCGACTCGAGGGAGGACTGCACGACGTGTTCCTCGACTTCGAGTTCGAGAATGTCTATGCCAACGGCGTGAAACTCATCGGCGAGAAAACGGGGCCGCGCGGAATCCGCTTCGACGGCGACGAAGGCTCGCTGTTCGTCCACATCCATGGCGGCAAACTCGAGTCGAACCCAGAGAGCCTGCTCGCCGACGAACCATCGTCCGACAACTTCGATGCCTATGCCCTCCACCGCCAGGATTTTTTCGCCGCGGTGCGTTCTCGCGGCGCGACGCGCGCGAGTGCGGAAGCCGGCCATCGCACTGCCACGATTTGCCACCTCAACAACCTGGCGATGCGGCTTGGCCGACCGCTGAAATGGGACCCGCTCGCGGAAAAGATCGAGGGCGACGAAGAGGCCAACGGCTACTTGATGCCCAAGATGCGCGCCCCGTGGAGGGTGTGACTGCGGGCAAACAGCCAGTGCGGATTGTGACGGCGACCCGCCCTATTGCGTTGCTGCGAGAGCTTGCAACCGGGGCAAGTCGGCCTCAGTGACGCACAGTCGGCGAATGCCTGTCGCGCGGCCGGTGGTCGAATCAACTTCTACAATCGTGCCACACAAGCGAACATCTTTCGTGGCCACGTCGAATTCCGTGGGCAGGCCGGTGAGCGTCGTTTCCAAAACACGGTCGATCCGCCGGCCGATGATGCTCTCGAACGGGCCGGTCATGCCGACGTCGCATTGAAACGCTGTGCCCTCCGGCAAGATGCACTCGTCGGCCGTGGGCACGTGCGTGTGCGTGCCGAGCACCGCCGAGACGCGGCCGTCGAGATAGCGGCCCATCTGCTGCATGTCGCTGGTGGCTTCCGCATGAAAATCCACGAGCCGCACCCGCACGTCGCCGGGCAGCTCATTGAGCACGCGATCGGCGGCGTGCCAAGGACTGTCGACAGGTTTCATGAACAGCCGGCCCAGCACGCAGAAAATTCCCACCCGCTCGCCGTTGCGGGCCGTGACCACCGCCCAATTTCGGCCGACCGACTCCGGCGGCAAATTGGCCGGTTTGACGATGTTCGACTCGCTTTCGAGCACGGAGTAAATCTCGCGGCGGCGGTACACGTGGTCGCCCAACGTGATGCCATCGACACCGGCCCGCACTAGCTCGCGGTAAATCGCCGGATTGAGTCCCGACCCGCCCGCCGCGTTCTCGGCGTTGGCCACCACGAGGTCTAGCTTCTCCTCCCGCACCAGGCCGGCGACGGCCCGCTCGACGATCTCTCGCCCCGGTTTGCCCACGATGTCGCCAATGAAGAGGATTCGCACGTGGTGATGCTCACTGATAAGAGATTGCAGCTAAACCGCAAGCGATGGGCGGACCCGAACAATGTCGTTCCTGGCCCCTGTTCCCCGACCCCTGGCCCCTTCTCCCTACTTCGCCATTTCCGTAAACCGGCTCTCGCGGATCATGGTCACTTTGATTTCGCCCGGATACGTTAATTGCTGTTCGAACGCGGTGGCGATGTCGCGGCAGATCTTCGCCGCGGTTTCGTCGGTCGTGCTCTTCGTGCTGGCAATCACGCGGACTTCGCGGCCGGCCTGGATCGCGAACGCTTGCTCGACGCCTTCGAAACCTGTGGCGATCGTTTCAAGCTCTTGCATCCGCTTGATGTAGCGATCGAGCGTCTCGCGCCGTGCTCCGGGCCGCGACGCGCTGCAGGCGTCTGCCGCCGCGACCAGCACCGTATACGGCATGTCCGGCCGGATATCGTCGTGGTGCCCGAGCGCCGCGTGGACGACTTCCGGACCTTCGCCGTAGCGCTTGAGGAGGTCGGCCCCGATCTTGGGGTGGCCGCCTTCCATGTCGTGGTCGGCCGCCTTGCCAATGTCGTGCAACAGCCCGGCCCGGCGGGCGAGCTCACCGCTGTAGCCCATTTCCTCGGCCATCATGCTGGCAACGAACGCCACTTCAATCGAATGCCGCAGCACATTCTGGCTATAGCTGGTGCGGTAGTGGAGCCGGCCCAGAAGCAGAATCACCCGCTCGTTGAGCCCGTGGACCTGGGCCTCTTGGATCGCCTCCTGGCCGTAGCGGCGGATCTGAACGTCGACTTCTTTCTGCGTCTCGGCGACGAGCTCCTCGATCCGAGTCGGATGAATCCGGCCGTCGGCGATCAGCTTGTTGAGCGCGCTACGGGCGATCTCCCGCCGAACCGGGTCGAACGCACTCACGATCACCACGCCCGGCGTGTCGTCGATAATCACGTCGACGCCGGTCGCCTTTTCGAACGCCCGAATGTTGCGACCCTCGCGGCCGATGATCCGGCCCTTCATTTCGTCGTTCGGGATGTCGACCGTGCTCGTGGTCGCCTCGGCCGTGTGAGCGGCGGCGAATCGCTGCACGGCCGTGATCAACATCTCGCGCGCCTTACCGTCACAGATTTCGGCCAGTTCCCGCTCGCGCTTTAAGATGAGAGCTCCCTGTTCGTTCGACAGCTCGCGATTGAGCCGATCGAGGAGCATCGTCTTCGCTTCCTCGGCTCCCATGCCGCTGACTTTGTGCAGCGTCTGCCGCTGGATGTCGAGCAAGTGGTCGAGCTCTCCCTGGCGGCGATTCGCGTCTTCGAGCTTTTCGGCCAGCTTCCGCTGGTTGCTCTCGACCATTTTCTCCTGTTTTTGGAGCTGATCGCCGCGCTGGGCGACCATGTCTTGCTGCTTATCGAGCTGCCGTTCGCGCTCGAAGATCTTCTGCCGCGATTCGTTGAGCTGCTCCTCGATGCGCGACTTCTCTCGCAGCGCCATCTCTTTGGCATCAATTTCGGCCTCCTTGCGGCGGGAAACGGCCTGAATCTCGGCCTTTTCGAGGATCATCTGCGCTTCTCGTTCGGCGTCCCGCTTCCGCAGATACCCCAGCAGCTTGAACAGCCCCATCCCCATGCCGGCAGCAATCGCTGCCACGATGATGAGAACCCAAGGGCTGTTATCAGCCGTCGGGGCAACCGGCGCCTGGGAAAACATCAGCAAGTCAAAACAGGTGGGCACTGTTCACTCTCCTTGCGAAACGATCCGCGCGTGCATCCGGCCGCAGCCTTCTGCCGCGACCGCAGCGCGAATGGAACTCGCAAATGTTAGCGGTCAGCCGGCAAGGAGCCGAGCAGAGGGCATTCAGCGCCGGAGCAAACCGGCCGAATGCCGCCGCGGCCAATGGGCCGCGTGTCGCAGTCGCGACCAACTAGTCTTGAGAAATGAGCCCGAGAGCGCAGCCGCCATCGTGCGCGCCATTGTCAGCCATTGTTCCACGCCGCATCCCGTCCACGGCACGCGCCGCCCGTCCGGCCCCGAAGGGTTGGCCCACCCGGAGGACAACATCGCACCACGGTCGCATTCTCCAAGGTTCCGTCGCCCAGGCAGCAAACAAGGAATGAAACCCACGCATGTCAAGAGTGGTCAATGACTGACTTGAACTCATCCACAAACCGACCAAAGTCGCGCTGCGTTCTGCCCGACAGCCTGCAACGGCCGCCGATCAAAACACATCAAACAATCCAATGCGCCGCCAGCGGCGCCCAACGCAGGCTGCTCCGGACCGATTGGCCCGGCTCAGCATTTGGCAGCGGTCCGCGGAGAATCCTCCGGCGAATGACGCTGGCCGTGATGAATAACAATGAATGAACCTATATAGTATCAAATGTCCTAGCCCACGCAACGGGAAGGTCCGGCCTGTCGCGGACCTGCTCGCGTTGAGCGCAATGTGCCGTTGCCCGACTTGTGTTTCCCTCTGCTACTCAACCCGCAAGATTTCACCCGCTTACGCCATCGCAAATCGCACGACCGATGGTCCACGACTCAGCCAATTTGGAGACGGTGTTGGTCGACGGCTGGCCGCCGGCCGAGTGGCGAGACGTGCACGTCGTGCTGGCGGTTTCCGGCGGAGCGGATAGTGTGGCGCTGCTGAGAGCCATGCTCGCGGCGAAAGAACGGGTTGGCGGCCAAGGTCGGCTCTATGTGGCCCACCTGAACCACGGCATTCGCACGTCCGTCGCCGCCGCCGACGAAGCCTGGCTGGTTGATCTTTGCCGCCGACAGGATGTGCCCTTGGAAATTGGCCGCACCGACGTGCCGACTTTGGCGGCCGACCAAGGCGACGGCCTCGAAGCGGCCGCCCGCACCGCCCGCTACGATTTCCTCCGCGAAGCCGCCGATCGGCTCGGAGCCCGGTTCGTCGCCGTGGCTCACAACGCCGACGATCAGGTCGAAACCGTGCTCCACCGGCTGATTCGCGGCACGGGCGTCGCCGGGCTAGCGGGAATGCCGCGCAACCGCCCGCTTTCTCCGACGGTGTCGCTTGTTCGTCCATTCTTGGGCATTCATAGGCAAGATGTGTTGAAATACTTGGCCGATGTCGGCCAGGACTTCCGCACCGACGCCACCAACCTCGACACGCGATTCACTCGCAACCGCCTGCGGCACGAATTGCTGCCGTTGCTGCGCTCCGAATTCAACGCCGAAGTCGACGCCGCCTTGCTTCGGCTGGCCCAACAAGCGGACGAGACGCAGCAACTGATCGCCGCCCGCGCCGAAGAATTGTCCCGCCGCGCGGTGAGAATCGCGTCGGTGCAAGTGGAAATCGACTGTCGCCAGCTTGCAGCCGAACCACCCTTGTTGATCCGCGAAGTCTGCAAGTTTGCCTGGACCGCCGCCGGCTGGCCGCTGCAAAACATGGGTTTCGACCAGTGGCAGCAGTTGGCGGCGCTTGTTGCGACCGACGCAAAATCCGGAAGCCTAAACCTTCCGAGCGGCATCCGAGCGGCAAAGAAAGGCGAACGGCTCGAAATCTCCAGGTCTTCGTAATTTATGCAGACTTCGCGTCCACCTCAATTTATCTTGTCCCAATTTCGGCCGCGTCCTACCATGTGGTGCCCTAAATAGCGACGCGACAGCAGGTTAAGGCATGAGTTGGCCCCGCCATGAGACGACCCGCCTCGCGCTCGTGGTGCTCCTTGCGCTCACGGCGCGGTTGGACTTCGTTGGCTGGTGGCAGCAAACCCATGTCCGCGAACCACAGCAGTTCGAGTTTCCCGATAGCGCAAGTTACTGGGAACTCGGGCACCGCCTGGCGGCCGGCGAGCCGTATCAAGTCGGATCGCCGGACCGGCGTGTACATCGCACGCCCGGTTATCCGCTGCTGCTCGCGGCAATGTTTCGCGTGGTAGGTCAGGAAGCCTCACCGACGTGGGCGCGCGGCATGGGAGCCGCGCTGGGGGCACTTACGGTAGGAGCCGTCTATTGGTTAGCCCGACAAATTTTTGGACTTCGCGTTGCCTGGCTGGCGGCTGCGATCGTGGCGCTCTACCCGGAGGCGATCGCCACGAGCGTGCTGCCGCTCTCGGACGGGCCGTTCTGTTTGTGGATGGTGTTGCAACTGGCCGTTTGGCGGTGGGCGTCGCACCGAACGGGTTCGACAAGTTACACGATTGCCGTCTGCGCCGGTGCGATCGGCGGCATGGCCACGCTCACGCGACCAAGTTGGTTACTCTTCACGCCGTTGCTCGTCGCGCTATGGACGCTTGCCTCGCGCTTCGATCGCCGGCAAACGCGCCGGCAATTTGCACTTGGCGGCACAATGTTCGCTGCCCTGGCGATCACGATGGTGCCGTGGTGGATCCACAATTATCGGGTCGTTGGCCGCTTTGTTCCGACGACGCTCTGGGTTGGCCCGAGCCTCTACGACGGCCTCAGTCCCACGGCCGACGGACGCAGCGATATGCGTTTCGTGTCCGAGTTCGAGGCCATGTTACGCGCCGCCGACGCAGCGAACCCGCCGATCGCGAGCGATCCGCCGTTCGAATATCGCTTCGACCGCCTGCTCCGCGACGAAGCACTCCGTTGGGCCGCAGCGAATCCGGGCAAAGCGCTCGAGCTTGCCGGGACCAAGCTGCTGCGCATGTGGAACATCTGGCCGAACGAACCGCAATTTCGCAGTTGGTTCGTGCGGCTGGCCGTTTTCGGCACTTACACGCCGATACTGCTGCTCGCGCTCTACGGTGCGTGGCGCTTCCGCGTCCGCGGTCTCGACGTGCTATTGCTCATCCTGCCTGCCGTGTATTTCAGCCTGCTCCATGCAGTTTTCATCGGCTCGCTCCGCTACCGCCAACCGGCGATGCTGACTCTGGCGATCCTCGCCGCCGCCGCGCTCATTTCGTTGTTCGACCGCTACCAGCTACACAGACCGCCGACCGCTAACCCCGCCGTACGCTAAGGACCCTCGCGATTATCACTCGTCTAGTCAATTGCTGTTGGTCGCTCTTCACGTGGGGCCTCGGTCTCGCCGTGGTGGCTGCGCTCGCCGGCGCTGGCTATCTCTATTGGCGGCTCGACGATGAGATTTGCAACCACGTCGAACGCCTCTTCGCCAATCACTACACTCAGTTGGTCGTCGATGTTGGCACGGCTCGCTTCGAGCAAGGCCGGGGCGTGTTTGTCAACAACCTGTCGATTGCCGAGCCGCTTGAGGATGGGCGGTCGCAGTCCGTGCTCTCGATCGACGAGTTGTTCCTGGCGTGCGACGCGGGGATGGAAGAACTGATGTCGGGCAAGCCGCACCTCCAACGGATCGTCGTCCGCCGCCCGCGACTGCGCGCCGTGCGACAGGCCGACGGCCGCTGGAACGTCGCCGCGCTCGTGCCATTGCCAAAGTTCAGCGACGACACGCCCGAGATGTTCATCGAAGACGCGACGCTGATCCTCGAGGACGCCACCCGACACACCGTCGCCCCGCTCTCGCTTCGCGGTATCGACGTCAAACTCACCCCGGGCGAGCTCGCTTCAGCGAGCGGGCCGACCAGCACCCGTTCTCTCATAGTCTCCGGCACCGCCTCCGGCGCCCCCGCCCGCGAACTCACCTTCACCGGCACCATCTCCCCCAACGATGGCACACTCGAGCTGGCCATCGAAATCCGCGGTCTCGAAGTCTCCCCCGAGCTCGCCGCGGCAATCCCCGGCCCGCTGCCCACCCAGCTCGACGGCGTCGAGCTTTACGCGAGTGCCGATGCGACCATCCACGTCTCGCGCCCCGCACCCGGCAACGCCCCGCTCCTCTGGTCTGCTGACGTCTCGCTCACCCGCGGCCGCCTCGGACACGAACTGCTGCCGCAGCCCGTCACGGAGCTTGCTGCGCAAATTCAGGCCGACTCCCAGCAACTCATCGTCAAGCAGCTGACCGGCAAAGTTGGCGCCGCCGCCGTCGCGCTCGCTTGCAACCGCCAAGGCTGGGCCGCGAACGCGCCGCTCGGTCTCTCGGGCCGCATCCAGGGCCTCGTGGTGAACTCCGATTTGCCGGCGGCACTCCCCGCCCGGCTCGAACAGCTTTGGCAGCGGTTCCGACCGATTGGAACCGTCGACGCCGACGTGCGGCTCACATTCGACGGCCAGCAGTGGCGGCCCGAACTGACCGCACATTGTCGCGGCCTCTCGCTGACCGACGCCGAGAAATTCCCCTACCCCATCGAGCAGGCCACCGGCACCGTTTCGCTCACACGTTCGCCGTCGACCGGCACCACGCAGCTCGACCTCGATCTGGTGGGCCTGGGCGACGGCCGGCCAATCCACATCGCCGCGAAGCTCGATCGTCTCGCGGTGCCGAAAATTCCCGTGGGTGCTGGCGGCGGCGCGGGGGCCGTCGCTTTTGGCGACTTGCCGTTGGATGAAAACGGCGTCCAACTCGCCAGTGCCACCAGCGTCGCGACGCCGCTCGCCAAGCCGACCGGTTGGGTGGAAGTCTCGGGCACCGGCGTCTCGATTCACGAGCAATTGCTCGCCGCACTCCCCGAGAAGGCGCAGCCGTTCGTCCGTTCGCTCCGACCGCAGGGAATTATCGACTTCCGCTGGCGCTACGAACGTCTCGATCCGTCCGTGCCTCGCGGCGACACCTCGCTCGACCTCAAGCTCACCGACTGCGCCATCCAGTACGAGCGTTTCCCCTATCCGCTGCAGCAAGTTCGCGGCCTGGTCACTGCCCGCAACGGACACTACACACTCTCCGACCTGGTGGGCCGCGATCGCCAGGGCTCGGCCGAGGTCACGTGTCAGGGCGAGGCGGAAGTCAGCGACGCCGGCCTGACTCTAGCGCTCGTGTTCCGCGGCACCAACGTGCCGCTCGACGAAAACCTCAAGCAATCGCTCTCGCCGCAAGTGCACCAGGTGTGGACCGACCTCCGCCCGCAAGGCCGCGTCAACTTCCTCGCCAATGTTCAGCGGCAGCTTGGCCAGGAAAAGCCGACCATTCAAGTCGATCTCCAGCCGCACGAAAAATCGGTCTCCGTCGAGCCGGTGTTTTTCCCCTACCGATTCGAGCAGGTCGACGGACGCGCGATTGTCACCGACGGCCGCGTCGACCTTCATCAGCTCAAGGGCATCCACGGCCGCTCGGTGTTTACCGCGCAAGGTGTTTGGCAGGCGGCGCCAGGCGGCGGCTGGCAACTCGTGTTGAGCAATCTCAATGCCGACCGCCTCGCCTTCGAGCCGGATTTCCTCCGCGCTGTGCCGCTGGGCGTTCAGAAAGTCATCGACCGCATCCGCCCCAGCGGCAATTTCAATGCCTACAATTCGTCGCTCCGTTTCGTCCGCCGCACCGAATCTCCGCAGATCGCCGCACAATGGGATTTGCAACTCACCTGCCACCAGGCCGCGCTCCGCGGCGATCTGCCGCTGGAGAACCTCACCGGCAGCATCCGCCTGAGAGGTACCAGCGACGGTGCCAACGTGAATTCCAGCGGCGAGCTGGAGATCGACTCGCTGATCTGGAACGACACGCAGTTCACCAACATCCACGGCCCGCTCTGGAGCGATAGCGCCGTTTGCTATCTCGGCCAACAAGCCACCGCCAAGCTCGCCCAGCCGCCGCGTCGCATCACGGCCGACGTCTATGGCGGCACGATCGCCTCCGACGTAGTCGTCCAGCACGCTGGTCAGCCCCACTACAATGCTGAGATTTCGCTCGGCGGCGTCGACCTCGGCCGCTTGGTTCGCGAACGACTCGGCGGACCGAACGACATCAAAGGCACCGTCTCCGGCAAGTTGTCGCTCGCCGGTGCTGGCCGATCGACGTACGCGCTGAGCGGCAGCGGCGACCTCCACGTCGTCGATGCCAACATCTATCAGTTGCCACCACTCGTGGCCTTGCTCAGCGTGCTCCGCAATCGCACGCCGAACACTACGGCCTTCAATCGCTGCGACGCCCAGTTCGACCTCCGCGGCGAGCACATCCACTTCAAGCAATTGAACTTGCTCGGCGACGCGGTAAGCCTCTACGGCCGCGGCGAAACCAACTTCGACCGCCGCCTCAATCTTGTGTTCTATACTTTAGTGGGTCCGGCCGACCTGCCGATTCCGTTGTGGAA
Source organism: Planctomycetota bacterium (assembly GCA_031403315.1). Classification (GTDB taxonomy): domain Bacteria; phylum Planctomycetota; class Planctomycetia; order Pirellulales; family Lacipirellulaceae; genus DASYDU01. Next base: position 1,464 of record JANNTD010000453.1, on the reverse strand, counting down.
AACCGTCGCCGGCCACCTTAGCGAGCAGGGACTTCAAATCCAGGTCGATGGCACCTGGGACAACCCACAGATTCATCGCGAGGCATTTCCCATGGTGAACCAAATGCTGGAGCAGATTCGCACGGAGGCCGGGCAAGGCGCCGCGGCCATCGCGCCGCCAGCCGCGGCAGGAATTCCGTGGGTCACGCCGCCACGATGACGTACGTCAGGCTTTCGAGCCTGACTCCTTGAAAGCATGTCAGCCTGGAAAGGCTAACGTACGAAAAAGGAGGTCGACAATGAGCGTCGGATCACTCGGAGGAATCATTGGTAGCGCCGCCGGCGTGCCCCTATCGCAAACCGGCGGCAGCGAAGCGGAACGCACCGCCCGCGAGTCCGTTGCACAGGCTCGGGCGACCGACGGCGCCGCCCGCTCCGAGAAAGCGGCCGGCATCGGCACCACCGAACAAGACCAGGAGGCGTCGGAGCGCGACGCCGACGGCCGCCGCCTGTGGGAAGCTCCGCCCGAGAAGAAAAAAGACGCCGCCACCGAAGGTGAACACCAAAGCCGCGACGCCACGGGCCAATGCGGCACCCAGCTCGACCTGACGGGCTGACGCGAACTTACGTCGGGATCGACTGTCTTACCTTCGGGTTAACTCGTGTTAGAATTTGAGGTTCTACGGCGGAGACCCCAGTCGAACTCCGATCCTGAACCCTGAACCCTGAACCCTCCCCATGCACTTCACCAAGATGTGCGGCGCGGGCAACGACTACATCTACGTCGATTGCTTCGCCGAGCCCCTGCCGATCGATCCCGCGACGCTCGCCCGCCGCATGTCCGACCGCCGTTTCGGCGTCGGCGGCGACGGCCTGATCCTGATCTGCCCCACCGACCGGGCCGACGCCGAGATGCGGATGCATAACGCCGACGGCTCCCCCGCGGAAATGTGCGGCAACGGCATCCGCTGCGTCGCCAAGTTCGTCCACGACCACGGAATTTGCCGGCGCAATCCGCTGCGAATCGAGTCCGCCGGCCGAATCTACACGCTGGAATTGAATGTCCAGCGTGGTAGCGTCGATTCGGTCCGCGTCGACATGGGCGAACCGATCTTGACCCCGGCTGAAATTCCGACGACTCTTCGCTCCCCCGCCGGACCGGAGGAGCCGGTCGTCGACGTGCCGATCACGGTCGATGGCCGCAAATTTCGCGTGACCACTGTCTCGATGGGGAACCCGCACTGCGTTTCGTTTTTGGACGAGTTGACGGACGACTGGGTCCTCGGCATCGGGCCGCAGCTCGAAGTCAATCCGCGGTTCCCAAAACGCGTGAACTGCGAGTTCGTGACGGTGCTCGGCCGCCAGGAATTGCGGCAGCGAACTTGGGAGCGCGGATCGGGCGAAACGCATGCCTGCGGCACGGGAGCGTGTGCCGTGTGCGTCGCCGGCGTCCTCACCGGCCGCACTGATCGCTGCGTCGTCGTT
>JANNTD010000452.1:0-7461 GCA_031403315.1 Planctomycetota bacterium | reverse complement strand
GTCGGCCAAAGCTTCCTTGAACCGAAGAGAGAACCCTAAACGGGTATAACCTGCATCAACAAGCTGTTTCTCGATTCGCTCTTTCAAGTCTTCTTCTTGAAGGTTGTTGTTTTTGGACAGCTCATTGGTGATTAGTGAGATGACTTGCGTCTTGCTGGCCGAAGGCTGGGTAATTTTCCTCTTCTTAGAAGTCTTACCATTGAGTGGCGGCAAAGCGTCGCCAGACAGAGCACCTACTGCGGCGTCAACACGGGTAAGGTCCGCTTCCAATGAAGAGAGCTCAGCACGAAGCACTTCTGCTCTGCCGCTGAGTTCGGCCCTCTCCTGCTTCAACTGCTCAGTAACTGCCTCAAGGCCGAAAGTCTTAACCATCGGATTCTCCGTTGAAAAAAGAAATGTAGTCATTGGGTTGTGGTGAACGAGCAGCCAGCCAGCCGCGCTTTGAGCGTTGAAACTCAACTTCGGCCTTTCAGTGGAAGTAATCCGTCAGCCTGATACTCCCGAATGGAGTCCATAGGGATTCGCCACTCCGCATAAGGACCTCGACCGGATTTTGCCCGATGACAACGGATGCGTCCGGTCCGGCACCATTGTCTAATCGTGAACGGAGCCCGCGAGAGAAAATCGGCGGCTTGCTGAACGCTGAGTGATTCGGACTCACAGTGCTCGGCAAAATGCAGTTGAGTTTCAAGGCCGCGAACTTGCTCCGTCAGTTCGTCGAGGCGGACAAGAACTTTTTGCCACAGAAACCAATCAACAAATTGACTTGATTCACTTACGGGAGGAACAGCTGTACTGGCAGGTTCACCAGTTGTTTCTGCGTAACAATGTGGGATGCCCGACTCATACCGAGGAGTAGAGTCCGGCGTACTCTCGGAATATTCTTGTACTGCACGGCTCGTGGGCATATGTCGCTCCATTCGTATGGCGCATCACCCACCGCGACATTACCTGAGCTAAATTGCCATCGCAAAATAGCCCATTCTTGAATGCTGGTGGGAATACCCTGCAAAGAGAGATGGCAGGGGGACTGCTAGTGAGCTCGACAAAGCGTTCATGCAGGCTTTTTTCAAAGCTCGGCCATGTACGCTTGACTTCAAATGCGATGAGTAGTTCTGCAATTACAAAATAGGAACTCTTACTCCGCAGTCTAAATTAGCATCGCATTCCGATTGCCACCGTAGGCCTACATCCAGTGAGGCCAAGAAAGTATGGTCAGTACGCTCTACACAAATTATCCATAGAATCTTCAACGCGTCAAATGTAAGACGGAAAATTTATTGGACCCGACCTCGCACCAGTTCCAATCGTCCCACCGACGTCGTTCCACCATGAGCTTTATTTCGGTGCCAATACTTGAATACCGGTGTCCTTGCATTTCCCGACTTTGTGTAGCGGAGGGCCAACGCACGTTCATGGCAGTGCGGACAAATCAGTGAGCAGCCAAGTCGCGTGAGTAGCCGAGTTATGGATTTTGCGAGCTCTCGGTTTTGTTCGACTCCTAAGTCGAGTCCCTCAAGCCGCTTAAGGTGAGATGTGAGTGTCGGAAGAAGGCGGTCCACTAAGGTACCAAACGCAGCATCAAATGCCGCGACGGTGCAAGGAGGCGTCCCGAGAGACGTAAGCGATTTGTTCCCCGGAAGTAATCGCTCGGGAGGAGTTAGAGACTCGGTAAACAGGAGAAGACTATCGGCAAAAGCGGTTGGCTGATGCGGCTTTGCAGTCGTGTTGCTTTGATGTTGAGTTCGTGTTGTAGTCAAATGCCTCCATGCAAGTTCAATGCACCATTGAACTCTAGCAAATCCGAATTGGCAACTCAAATTCGAGCGGTCGGCTCAGTTCGATTCAAGCAAACACGTGCTTGATGGCTGCCCGCTCCTGGCTGGGAACCATATGACGATAGCGCTTGACCATTTCTTCAGTTTGGTGCCCGACCCACTGATTAATCATTCGCTGAGGAACGCCCTTCGCGGCACAGTTGGAGCAAAACGAGTGTCGGAACACATGCCAGCCACGAAGCTTCGCCCACTTCGTGCCGCGTAGCACCTGTTGAAAGTGATGGCCAGCTTCTTCACAAGTGAGTGGCGTCGACGGGGCTCTGGTCTTGCTACTCTTCGGCACGGACGGGCCAAGACAAAAGGTAAACCGACCGCCCGGATGCCTGGCGAGCCAATTCAGCAAGACGGGCTCCAGTTGCGGCGACATAGGAACGCTACGCAGCGTGTGCTTCCCGTGTACTCGTTTGCGTTCGCGGAGAACGATTCGCTTGCCATTAAAATCGATGTCCTGAATATCAGAACGTCGCATTTCGCTTCGTCTTGCACCTGAGTGGGCCGCAAAGACAAACATTGGGTAAAGAAAAGGATGCAAGGCTTGGCGGCGGACATGTTGGAGAAGCTCATCAATCTCCGGGAGCGTGAGAAATACGCAGTCCCACAAATCCTCCTCTTCTTCCGGCGAAAGATGCCCGAGTGCGATTTTTCGCTCGACTTCGGCCATCGTCTGAAATTCGGACTTGTCGCTCGTCGCTGGGTAAGACAGTTTCTGCTTCGTCGCCGGGAAGTCCCCGTCCGTGTATTTGCCCTTGGCCCATATCCACACGCTTCGAAGCGTGCTGAGTTCTTTTTTGATAGTGACCGTACTGAGCAACCTGCCGCGTCGGCCTTGACTCTGTGACCGCTTGTTGACGTAGGCCTGAAGCCGCTCGTGGTCAATCGCCAACATCGGCGTGTCCGGTCCAATAACCTCCGTGAGGTGGTCAAAATGAATTTGTGCGACGCGGAGTGTCTCGTCGGCGAGAGCTCCGGCTGGCAATTGCTTGAGGTAGGCTTTGAAGACTTCGTCCAGTGGCATGGGAATCATGCCTCGGGGATGGCCGTCACCGTTTGATGCGTGGCCGTTGTGTACCGGCAGGCAGTTGTTTGTGCCCGCTATGTCAGTTCGGTCTAATTCTTCGGCACGTTGGTTGTTAAGTTCGTTTTGCCGTTCTTGAATTGTGTCCGCTAACGAGTGGTCGGTTGCCGGATGAGCAACGAACGAAAGTTTGCCGTCGAACAAAAGAAACTCAGCAACATCCACGCTGCTGGGAACGTCGAGCCTGCCCTGTTGAACAAGCCGAAGGTTTTCCTCGACGCGGACCCTCGCCCGCTCCGCAATCTGAGAATTAGTCGTATCGAGCGACCGCTTCCATCTGCGGCCCGCGTAGCGGAAGCCAATGTGATAGACGCCAGACGGCGGCAGGTCGAGCCAGGCCATGGTGCAGTTCCTCTAAGTGGAATTTAGGGCTTCCACCGGCTGCACGACCATCGACACGAATGCAATACGTCCCCTACAGTGTCCCCGATTTTGTCCCCGAATGGAGTCCGCCTGGGGCACGAAAAAACTCCGCCCTAGAAAAGACGGAGCTTTGAAAGCTCCCCCGGTAGGACTCGAACCTACGACTTAGCGGTTAACAGCCGCTCGCTCTACCAACTGAGCTACAGGGGAATGGGTCGACCGGCGATTGGCGATTGGCGGCCGGTGTGTGATGGAAGTCTTTCACCCAACACTGCTACCATCCAACGACGCGCCTGCGGTCAGACGGCGAAGATCGGTTGGCTAGTCCATTATTCTTGCCCGGAAATGCCTCGTCCGCAAGGGCGGCCGGGCTCAGCCGGCGGGGCCGGTTGTGCGGAATTTTTCCATCGTGACGCTATTGCCGCTGTCGTTGTACTCGACACTTGTCATGTAGGCCTTGATCAGCGCGAGCCCCCGGCCGCTGCAGCGCTCCAGATTTTCTTCGGCCGTGCAGTCGGGCACCACGTCGGGCCGAAAGCCGGTGCCCTCATCCTGGACTCGCATCCAGAATCGATCCGGGCTGGCCTTACACTCGACGACCACTTTCTTCTTCGCGTCGAGCCGGTTGCCGTGTCGCATCGCGTTCACGAGCGATTCGACGAGCGCCATTTCAACGGCGAACAGATCCCGATCCGCCCACCCCAAGAGCTTGAGCTGGGCGAGCACTTCGCGCACGCACGATTCATGTGCCCCGCTCTGACTGGGCAGACTCGTGTGGACGTTCCAGCTCCAAGAATGTTCCGACATGCGGTCGACTTTCCGCCGAGCGGCAATCTCAGGGATGACAAGCGTTCACCGCGCGCAAACGTCCCAACTCTCTGCCGCGGACGTTTACAACACAGCCAGCGCGTCGGCCTCATCGTCCTTGATCTGAAACAGCTTCGTGAGTTTCGTAATCGCGAAGACTTCGTAGATCTCGGGGCGGATGTTCGAAAGAATTAACTCGGCCGCATGTTGCTTGACCCGCTTGTCGAAGCCGATCAGCTTGCCGAGTGCGGCACTCGACAAGAATTCGACATTGGCAAAGTTGAGCACGATTTTCTTGCGGTCCTCGCGCTCGACCAGGTCGTACAATTCTTGCCCCAGTTCCTGAATTTCCGCCTCGTCGATGATTTTCGAATCGGCAAACGTCACCACGCTGACCTGTCCGGATTCGTTGACCTTGATGCGACGCGTCTTAGCCATACCAAGGAGCTCCTGCCCGGTGACAAAAATACAGCCCAGCGGGAAACAACAAAACAGGCGCCGCACGCCCCGCGAGCGAGCCCAGCGCCTACCTTACGATAATACCGACACGGCCCGAGGCCTGCAAGGATTGGCCAGAGCGGCCCGAGACGCCAAACCTGCGTCCAGAATACGAGTTTTGGCCGGCGACGGGGGCCAACGGTGGCTGGCCGCGGAGTCTCGACACTTCGCCGCAGCGCACCATGCGCGCCGCACCTAGCCGGGCTTCTGCATTGCCAGGCTATGGAGCACCAACACCGCGCCGACCGACATCAGGCACCAGCCGAGCCACTCGGGCGGCTGCAATACTTTGCGCGGCGCCGCGTCGGTGCCGCTGGTCATCGCCAGGAACGACGCGCTGACACCGGACTGCGACTGACCGGTGCGCTGGGCGAGGAATTTCGTCGCCTTGGGATTCAGCACATACGAACTGACGGACCGCACCTGCAGCCCAACCAAGAGCACCACCAGGCCAAGAAAGAAGAATTGATTGCGATTGAGATCCATGTTCGTGTCGCTTCTCGAAAGGATGAGCGCGGGCGACCCTCGGCAGTGGCGAGAGTCCTCGGAATCTATCCTCAAGATCGACCTGCCGACGCTAGCTGCTTCAAGCCCGTGGCGGGGAAAGCGGACCTACCGGTCGTGTCGGTCGTGCGAGACGAAAGGGCGGAATCACACCGCCCTATTCCGCCGAGCAAACAGAAACTTACGCCCAACTAGCCACGCCGCCGGTAACGATTTTTCCGGCACTATTGTTGGGGCCAACCTGGCAGCTGGCTCAGACCGCTCTCGACCGTGTTCGCGGCGGCCCCTTCCATGACATACTGCTTATTCTCGGCCGTCAGCGCCGCAGCCAGCTCGGCGTGGTTCGTCCAATCGCCGACCCCGAATGCGCGGACGTCGACATAGGCCTCCGCCAGTCGGGCACGCTGCTTGTGAACTAGATGGAACCCATCCTGGGCGCGGACGACGTGATAGTTTGTCGCCCCGTAGCACAGCATCACCCCGGCTGCCACACCCAATAGGAAAGAAAAAATTCGCGGCATCGTCGGCACTCCTTAGCCTCGGCGGGAGAAACACTAGAAGCTGTTTCAAAACCTAAGGCTAGCGCCCCGCGGCTAATTCTATTAGCCGGCACGCGCTAGCGTCCGGTTCATTCGGCGGTTTTGAAACGGCTTCTAGCCCAATGGATCACGGCGCGGCGGCCGGCTCCGCCCAAGATGGGGCAAAATACCGGCTCTTGGCCGGCCCGTGCAACACCAATTGGGCTCGTTCGCGCGGGGCGCGAGCCAATCTTCCACTTGGCCCGAGTCCCACTTCGGCGGTAGAGTAGTGGGGGCCGTGACGGCCGGGGCTGGGTGGCGAACGATTGTCCCCGCCGCGGTCGTCGCTCCCCGTAGGCCCAGGCGACTCCACTCGCGGCGGCTCCCCTCTGGCCCTCGCGCTACTGATTCCCCGCGGTCGGCCAGAACACCGCTACTCCGCGCTGCCAGCACTTCCCCCATTCCCTCCGACTCGATGATCCAAGCCACTCCTTCATCCTTCGAATCGGATCGGCGGGCGGGCGACGACGAACCGGAGAAGCAAGACCGGCTCCTCTCGATCACCTACTTGGGACTGCTGTTCACCCAATTTCTCGGCGCCACCAACGACAACGTGCTCCGCTGGCTCGTGATCGGACTGGGCAAAGAATACGTCCAACCGAATGAGATTAGCACGGTTCTGGCGTTTGGTTCCGGCTGCTTTGTACTGCCGTATATCCTGCTCGCCGCGCCGGCCGGCTACCTCGCCGACCGATTCAGCAAACGCGACGTGATCATCTACTGCAAGGTCGCGGAGATCGTCATCATGGCCGCCGCAGTCGGGGCAATCCTGATCGGCAACATGTATTTGATGTTTGCTGTCGTGGCACTGGCCGGCTCACAGGCGGCGCTGTTCGGACCGGCCAAGCTCGGCAGCATTCCGGAAATGCTGCGTGCCAAAAAGATCTCGTCCGCCAACGGCATGATCGGCCTCACGACGGTGATCGCCATCGTGATCGGAGCGACCCTCGGCAATTGGCTCTCCACCGAAAAGGTCACCGGTCGATTTGGCCAAGAACATTGGTGGAAGTCGGCGATCGTTTTGGTCGGATTGGCGATCGCGGGATGGGTCGCCAGCCTGCTCGTGATGCGGCTGCGGCCAGCCAATCCCAACCGCCGATTCCCCTGGGACATGTACGGACAGACGGTCCGCGACCTGAAGATCCTCGCCGCCGATCGAGGCCTGCTGCGCGTCGCACTGGGCACCATGTTCTTTTGGACGCTCGGCATGTTGGCAAATTTGAATATCGACTCCTTCGCCTCAGAGGGTGGCACCACCGAGCAGACGCAAGTCTCGGCACTGTTGGGTGCGCTCGTGGTCGGCGTCGGGCTCGGCAGTGTGCTGGCCGGCCTCTGGTCGGGCGGAAAAGTTGAGCTGGGAATTCTCCCGCTCGGGGCGGGCGGACTGGCACTATTTTCGTTCCTGTTATATACCGTCGAAGGCGAATTGGTTAATCCGAGCGACGAATACACCCTGAGCTACATCGCAGCCTGCGCGTTTCTGGTGCTCTTGGGCATCAGCAGCGGACTGTTCGAGGTTCCCCTTGCGGCGTTCATGCAGGATCGCAGTCCGCCCGAACATCGTGGCTCGATCCTCGCCGCCAGCAATTTGCTCACGTTCGGCGGCATGCTCTTGGCATCCATCGGCTATTGGCTCTTGCGCAGACCCGTCAACGGAGTCGAACTCGTGAGTTCGCGACAAATCTTCCTGCTCTGCGGACTGGCGACGATCCCCGTCTTCATCTACATTGTCTTCCTGATACCCCAGGCCACGATCAAGTTCCTGGCCTGGCTCGCCACTCACACCTTCTATCGCATC
>JANNTD010000451.1:0-16747 GCA_031403315.1 Planctomycetota bacterium | reverse complement strand
ACCGGCGGTACCGTTCCGGAGCCGGCGTCGGCAATGCTGCTCGCCGCGAGTGTAGTCTTCACGCTCCGCGTGAAGAAATCGAGTGTAGTCTGCTCGCTCCGCGAGCAGAAATCCTCACGCGGAGCGTGAGGACTACACTGGCGATTACAACATCGACGACGACGACGACGTGGTCTGGCGCGATACGCTCGGCCAGTCTGGCACCGACCTCGCCGCCGACGGCAACGGCAACAATCAAATCGACGCCGACGACTACGGAGTGTGGAAGGCGAACTTCGGCCACACTGCCGGCAGCGGCGCCGGTGCCAGTGCGAATGCGGCCGTCCCCGAGCCGGCAACCGCGGTCATGCTCATCGTGGGAATGCTGGCGTCGTTCACTTGTCGACGTGCCAGGCGCCACCGGCTGCGGTAGTCTTCATGGGCCAAATGTTATCGAGCGAGTGTGGGCTTCTACCCCAATTCGCCGGAAATTGAAGTCCCGCCCGCACGCCCGCTATAATCACGCCCGCTCTACTGCGGCCAATTCGGCCTGTCGGCCGTTCGTTCGCTTTGGACGAACGGTTGATCCGTTCCCCATCTGTCAACCCCCGTCGTGTCGTCCTGCCGTCGTGGTGAATAAATCTTCCCTAAACTCCGACCCCACCGTCCGCCGTTTGCTCATTCGCTTCGGATTTCGGAAGAACACTAGAGCGCGTTTCATGTAACTGTAGCGGTTTTTTCGTCGTTTGAGACTGGAAAACACGGCGCGGCACACGCTACACGCCCGTGCGGCTCGCACTAATCTCCACTAATCGGCACTAATCCAGATCAGCGCAAATTAGCGCCGATCAGCGTTCCCACTTCTTCTTCATGCCGTCCGCCCCCCAACTCAATCCCGTCGATCCAAAACATATCCTGTCATCCTGTCAAATTCTCGAACATCAGGCTGGCCAAGTGGATACTATACAAAAAATCACTAATTGCAAGTCCTGGCAGCCAAACGACTTCCGTACGAAATCGCGTTTTTTGTAGAATTTGAGCCAGCCCTTCTGATAGGTTGAAGCTCGCACGGTCGCGTGCGAGGCCACTTCCTCCGCCAGGCGTGAGGCAATTTCCTCCGTCAGCGGTTCCTCCGCCATAAACACAGCGTGAGGCCACAAAAAAGGAACAGAAGACTACCGCCGGCGGCCTTTTTCCTCGCCGGCTCGGCGGCCTCTGTTGCTTCCTCCGCGATCGGGCAAGATTGTTCTTTGAAAATTTGAAACGACTACCAGCCAACCAACGTCGGGAATTGGCAGCGCTCACTTTGCGCCTTAGCGCCTTTGCGAGAGACCTTTTTCCAAGACGGCGGGTACGGCCAAGCGGACTCTATCCGACAATTCGAGGTGCCATTTTGTCGATCGCCAAACGAAGTTCGCACGAAGATTTACGTCGCTTCCGCGACTGCCCGGCGACAAATCGGACGGCAATTGTCGCCTCGGCACGCGTCGTCGCGCGGCTGGCGATTCGCAATCCACGAGCTGGCAACGACTTGCGACTCGGACAAAAAAACACACGCCGACAAAACGCGAAAATCCTCGAGCCCCGGCTGCAATGGTCGCAATGGTCGGCCAGACGACGCGACAAATCGTGGCGCGAATGGCGGAAGGCGGAAGGAATTCCCTGCCTTCTGTCCCCCTTTTCCAATTGCCAACGATTAGGCAACGACCGCCCCGACAAATTTCTGCAGCTTCTTGCGCAAGCCCTCGGTCTCAAAGGGCTTGACCAAATAGTCGGAGACGCCCGCTTGAACCGCTTCCAACACGCGGCCTTTCTCGGCTTCCGTCGTAATCAAGATCACGGGCACCGTCGATTCGGCGGCGCGGATCGCCTTAAGCAATTCCAGGCCAGTCATCCGCGGCATGTTCCAGTCGGTGAGCACGACGTCGAACTGGTGCTGCTTGAAAAGCTCCAGGCCGTCGCTCCCGTCGCTGGCCTCGACCACGTCGGTGACACCCAACGCGTTTAGCGACCGCACGATAATCTTGCGCATTGTTCCGGAATCGTCGACGACCAAGACCTTTGTACCCATGCTGAGACCCCTCAAGCTGTTCTTCGAGAGCGTGCCGCGAGTGGAATCGACGCATTCTCGACTGAGACGGCCGCGTCGCTCGCGACACGAACCAGAAGTCTACCGCCCTTTTTCGCCGGCACACGGCACGACGCCTTCGGTAGCTGGTCTCTGTCCGCCCTCATGTCAATCGTAGAACACGGACGGCGGCACAACCGGCAGCCGTGTGGAGATTCGCCGAAAGTAGGGGTCCGATCGTGCTGGCCGGGCCGATTTTTCCAGGTAGAATTGAACTGATCGACCATGGCCCCCAGGCGTCCCACGTCCCTATATTAGTAGTCGAATGGGTTTGGGCCTGAGTGGCGCGATGGCACTTGAAGTAGTTTACTTGACCGCCAACCGGTCAGGGTGATCTGCAACCGACCATTGAGGGCAAGGCTGCGGCATCTGCGGCGAGTCGGCATTGTGCAAAACAGATGGTGCGTTGCCAAATTGACGCGGCTGGCCCGAAATGTGCAACCGCCGGAGGTGCGGTGGCGTGTTACGGTTTGAATGTTGCGCGACCCCGCTGATCCACGACGTGAGATTAGTCTCGTCTGCCGTCGAAATGCTGAACAGCCCCGGCGAGAATTGCGTCGAAGCTGGGACGTGGATCTATGTTTCCGAACCAATGGTCCCCGAGCGAATGCTCGCGGTGGATGGCACCTGCATTCGTCGATTCGAAGAGACTTCGATTCGAACGGGTCCATGAGTCGCGCCGATCGAAGATCGTGAGACGGAAAAAATGAAGTCGAGCGACCCCGTCAACATACTCGTCGTCGACGACATGCCGGAAAAGGCGTCGGCAATCGAGAAGATTCTGGCGAAGTTGGGTCAAAACGTCGTCCAGGCATCCTCCGGGCGTGAGGCGCTCCGCTCGCTGTTGAAACATGAGTTCGCGGTAATTCTGCTCGATGTCGACATGCCGGTGGTCGACGGTTTCGCGACGGCCGCTCTGATCCGCGCGCGAAAACGATCCGAGCACACGCCGATTATTTTTGTCACGGCATTCGACGACGAAGCGCACATCGCCAAAGGATATTCACTAGGTGCGGTGGACTTTATCTCGACGCCCATCGACCCCGACATGTTGCGAACGAAAGTCGGCGTGTTCGTCGACTTGTATCAGAAGACTGAATCCATTCGCCAACAGGCGACCCATCGCGTGCAATTAGCCCGCGAACAAGCGGCCCGGCAGGCTGCCGAAAAAGCGATGCGGCGCTCGGCGCTACTGGCCGAGGCCAGTCGACTCCTCTCGCGGTCGCTTGATTTTGACGCAACGCTGGCAAGCCTGCATCGCGCCGTAGTGCCGGCGCTCGCCGACGCTTGCCAACTCGTGCTCGACGATCCCAATGGCGGATTTTGGTTCGCACCGGTTGCCGCCCGCGAAGCACGCCAGGAAAACGGCGGCTCCAGTTCCCAAACACGCATGGAGATGCTCTCCGCGACGCTCGCTGCACCGATCCGCGCGGCCATCGAGAGCGGCCACACTCGGTCCGTTCCGGTCGAGTCAATTTGCAACGCGCCGGACCTTGCCCCCAAACGCAAATGGGCCAGCGCGATCGCCGTGCCGCTGATTGTCCGCGACGCTTCGCTCGGTGCGATCGTTTGTTGCCTGCAGGGCGAGCGGCGGACTTTTGAGCCCGCCGACGTAGCCCTGCTGGAGAACCTGGCCGGCCGGGCGGCGACGGCACTCGACAATGCGCAGCTCTATCAGACGATTCGCGATGGCGAACGGCGAAAAGACGAATTCCTGGCCATGCTCGGTCACGAATTGCGCAACCCGCTCGCGGCGATTACCAACGCCGGCGAACTCACCAAGCTGCTGGATCCTTCGGACGCGACCTATCAGGAGACGCTCGAAGTGATTCGCCAACAGGCCTCGCTGATGAAGCGATTAGTGGACGACCTACTCGACGTGTCGCGCATCACGAGCGGCCGCATTCAGTTGCAGAAATCGCTGGTCAATGCCGGCGAGATTCTCGTCCGCGTGGCGGAATCCAACGGCCCACTTTTCACATCGCGCGGCAACAACCTGCATCTCAGCGTGCCGCAGGAAGACATCTTCGTCGAGGCCGACCCGTTTCGATTGGAGCAGATCCTCTCCAATTTGCTCGTCAACGCCGCCAAGTATACCGATCCGGGTGGCGAGATTTGGTTTAGCGCCGCGCGCGACGACGGCGAAATAGCGTTCCGCATCCGCGACACGGGCATCGGCATCGGGCCCGACCTGTTGCCAAACGTGTTCGACTTGTTCGCCCAAGCCAACCGATCGTTGCATCGCGCCGAAGGTGGACTGGGAATTGGTCTGACGATTGTGCGCGGCCTCGCAGAGTTGCATGGCGGCCGCGTCTGGGCGGAAAGCGACGGTTACGGCCGCGGTGCCGAGTTTTGCGTTTGTCTCCCCGCCTGGACGGGCGCAGTCGTCGCGACTCCTGCCCAACCGCCGCCGGCAATCGCCGTCGATAGTCGGCCCCGCAAAATCCTGGTGGTCGAGGATCAGCCCGCATTGTCGCGCGTCACCGTCGCTTTGCTGCGAAAGCTTGGCCACGAAGTCCGCTCGGCGGCCGATGGCCGAGAAGCATTGCTGGCCGTGCGCGAGTATCATCCAGAAGTCGTACTGCTCGACATCGGGTTGCCCGGTATGGACGGATACGAAGTGGCCCGTTGTTTACGTACCGAGATGGGCGAGTCGACACCGATCTTGGTGGCGATGACCGGCTACGGCCAGCATGAAGTCAGTCGCCACGGGCGCAGGGCGGAGTTCGACCATCATTTGGTCAAGCCCGCCGACCTGGGCGCGCTACGCGAGTTGTTGACATCGAGCAAGTGAAAGGATGGCGCCGGATCGTCATGGTGTCGATGCGCCGGATACCGATGGATGCAGCCGCATTCGTCGCCTGAAGTACTGGCTGCTTGCCCAGCCACAGTCAGCAGTTGACAATTAATCAATGCCGCTCCCATCTAGTTGGTGCGGTGGAACATTGGTGAGGAGAGACGAATATGTCGAAGATTCTTGTCATTGACGACGACCGATCCGTGCGGCATTTGATTGAGAAGGCTTTCGCGGGCAGCGACGTCGAGGTTGTTTCCGCTGCTACGGCCGAAGAAGGTTTGCGGTTGCAGCGTGAGACGCAGCCCGACGCGGCTCTGCTCGACATTTTGCTGCCGAAGACTTCCGGCCTGGAGTTGTTTGAAGAGCTGCGGAGAGCCGACGCCAAGTTGCCGATCGTGTTCATCACTTCGCTCGCCAGCAGCGAAATCGCAATCAAGGCAATGACGCTCGGCGCGTTCGACTATCTGCTCAAGCCACTCGATGTCGCTCGGATTCGCGAACTGGTCAGTCAAGCGCTCGAGATTCGGCGGCTGATGAGCATCCCTGTGGAGTTGCCGGGTGCGAGTTCCGAGGCCAGCGGCGAGCTTCCGGCCGTGCGCGGCGACACGCTGGTTGGCAGCAGCCCACAGATGCAGGAAGTGTACAAAGCGATCGGCCGCGTCGCCCCGCAAGACGTCACGGTGCTGATCCGAGGCGAGAGCGGCACGGGCAAAGAACTCGTCGCCCGGGCCGTGTATCAACATAGCTCACGCCGCACGGGCCAGTTCCTCGCCGTGAACTGCGCAGCGATTCCCGATGCGCTCTTGGAAAGCGAATTGTTCGGCCACGAAAAGGGCGCGTTCACCGGCGCCGACCAACGCCGCATTGGCAAATTCGAACAGTGCTCCGGCGGCACGCTGTTTCTGGACGAGATCGGCGACATGTCGCCCCTCGTGCAGAGCAAGGTGCTTCGCGTACTTCAGTCGCAGCAGTTTGAGCGTGTCGGTGGCAACCAAACGATTGGCACCGACGTCCGCGTGATTGCCGCCACCAATCGCCCACTCGAAAAAATGGTGGAAGACGGCGACTTCCGCTCCGACCTGTACTATCGGTTGAGCGGCTTTACGATCCAATTGGCGCCGCTGCGCGAACGGCGCGATGACTTAGTGCCGCTGCTGGAAAACTATCTCGCGCTCTTCAGCCGCGAGCTGCACAAGGACGTTCACGGCATTGCAACCGAGGCGATGGAAGTGCTCACCAACTACGCGTGGCCCGGAAATGTCCGCGAGTTGCAAAACGTGCTCAAGCAAACGTTGCTCCGCTCGGCTGGGCCGGTGATCATTCCCGACTTCTTGCCGGACCGAATCCGCCATCCTGAAGCCGTGGCAGCGACGACCCCCAACTTGGAATCGGGAGCCACCGACTTGCAACAATTCGTCGAGGAACGTCTCGACGACGGCTCCACCAATCTCTATGCCGAAACGCTCGAGTTCATGGAGCGATATGTTGTCACGCATGTGCTCCGCATCTGCGATGGCAATCAATCGAAGGCGGCTCGCACGCTGGGAATCACCCGTGGTAGCCTGCGGAATAAAGTGAGGGCACTCGGCGTCTCGATCGACACGCGGGTCCAAGTCGCCGGAGAGGCTATCGAAGTATGATCTTGGCGTCGATAGCACGGCGCGCATGCAACATAACCTGAAATCGAAATCAGGGCGGTCAAGTTTGGCGCGCACAAGCGGCTCGCCGCAAGAGTTCGAGTTCGCTTTCGAGCGCACCGACGAGCGAATCGATGTTTTCCAGATCGCCTTCCGCGCCGGCGTTCTCGACGCGCTGGGCCGCCTGAGCCGCGCGCACACCGCCGCAACCTGCTGCCAATCCCTTCAGCGCATGAGCCGTCGAACGCACCGCTTGGGGATGCGAAACCTCGGCCGCACGCCGCAACTCACCCAACAGCGGCGGCGAGTCTTCGAGAAAGAAACCGATGATCTCTTGAAATAGTTGCTGATCGCCGCCGAAGCGGGCCAGTGTCCCCTCGACGTCCAAAACGGCTCCCGATGGCAGGCTTTCAATATTATTCATGTTCACTCACACGCATGATTCTACGGGCTGGGAAACTGCCGTAACTCCTGCTACTAGCATCATACTCTGCCTCAGGCGAATACAGTGATATCAGTTGATCAGAGTCGCCTTCACGTCCCGTCAGCCGTTTTTCCGCACCTATTATTTTGAAAACCCGCAACCTGTTCGGAACTACGTTCGAAAAAAGTCGCGAGTCGCGATTCATCAAATTCGAACAACGACGCCGTTGGCCAACTGCACTCAGGATGACCAGCTAGGTGCTCCTGCAACCGCCGCGGCATGTCCGGAGGCAGACCAGCGCGTTGTGCCCGTTCGAGCGATGTCCAGCGCCGACGGACTTCCGCCGCCCTTTGCCCGACGATTCTTGAAACGCTTGAAGTGTGTTGAATTCTCACAAGGATACTCCTTTCAAATATCTTCCCGCCTATTGCGCACAGCTAGAGAAAAGCAGCCTACGCGCCGCCGAATCGAACCCTCGGCATCAAACTTTGGCCTGCCGCTATTGCTTCTCGGTATATTTCGATTTGTCGCCGCGGGGTATGGAAACGCTCCCTGCAGACCACTCCGCTGTCGAGGAAAAATCTGAACATCCTCGGATAAACCTGGAAAGCAATCGAATGCAATTCTCGTGCCGGTGGGAGTCCATGGCCCTGGTGAAGGGCGGGCCGATCGCGGACAATTCGTCGCAGTGGCATGTCGTTTGCTTTCGCATCCTCCGCTTCGGTGCTAACCAATGGATGGAACAGGATGACGCCAAGCTCTCGAACGATCACCTCGCAATCGCTGGATCTGCCGCTGCGTGGCGAGTCGTTTAGCGCCGAGCACCTGTGGGAACACGCCCAAGAGGTCGCCCAAGGACAAACGCTGGCGCGGCGCGGGGCAGGGGATCGCCAATTTGCCGATCGCTTCGAGAGCAACTGCCGATTCATCGCCACGACATATCAAACGATTATTGAATCGGTCCGCGACCAGGAGCCGATTTCTCCCGACGCAGAATGGTTGGTCGACAACTACTACGTCGTGCAAGAACAGTTGCGGGAGATTCGTGAGGACCTACCGCCGAGCTTCTATCTCGAACTGCCGAAATTATCTTCGCCGCCATTTGCCGGATTTCCACGCGCCTACGAACTCGCTTACGAACTTGTCTTACACACCGACAGTAGCCTCGATGAAGAGCTGATCGTCGGATTCATCGCGTCGTATCAGCAAGTGACGTCGCTCACCAGCGGCGAGATCTGGTCCGTGCCGATCATGCTGCGATTGGTGCTGGTCGAAAACTTGCGGCGGTTATGCGGGCACATGCTGGTGAGCCGCGCTTGCCGCCAACGCGCAATTCAGCTGCTCAACGACTGGCACTCCGGGTTTTCAACGCCGCTGCAATACACCAACGATCCCGAAAACGCCACTTTGGTAATGGAACTGATCGAGCGCCTGCGCGGCGTGGGGAGCGGCCGATATGGCATTGGCATGCACGAGCTCGTCGAGCGGCTCGCTCAACCTCAAGAAATGCTCGATGAATGCCTCCGCCAGGAACAGCAACGACTTGCCTCCAACCAGGTCTCGATCGGCAACCTGATCACCAGCATGCGGCTGATTTCGGCGCTCGATTGGTCGCAATTCTTTGAGCGGGTCAGCCTGGTGGAGCAGGCGCTGCGCCGTGACCCAGCGGGCGTCTACGCCGACATGGATTTCGCCACCCGCGATCACTACCGCCACGTGGTCGAACATCTGGCGAAACGCGCTGGCCACGACGAAACCCACGTCGCCGCCGCCGCGCTCGACGCAGCGATCTGCGCCCAACACCGCGACTCAACCGAATGGCGCGAGTGCCATATCGGCTACCACCTGATCGATCAGGGGCGGATCGACTTAGAACAGGCGCTCGGCTACCAGCCACGAATCAGAGAGCGACTCTTCCGATCGGCCAAGCGCCACGCGAGTTTGCTGTATTTGGGGGGAATCGGCCTGCTGACGGCAATCTTGGTCGCGAGTCTGGCGGCTGCTGTGGTGGCGGGCAACGGATCGAGCGTTGTCGCCATGGTGTTGGCAGCGCTGGCAGTCGTCCCGGCCAGCGAACTGGCTGTCGGACTCGTGAACTTCCTCGTCACCGCGACGATTCGACCGCAGATTCTTCCGAAGCTTGATTTTTCCAACGGGATTCCGCCCGACCATCTCACGCTGGTCGTCATTCCGACGATGCTCAACAACGAGCACACGGTGCACGTGCTGCTGGAGCGACTTGAGATTCAATATCTGGCGAATCCAGAACCGGGTTTGCAATTTGCCCTGCTCACCGACTTCGTCGACGCGCCACAAGAACAGCTGCCGGAAGACGCAAAACTACTCGATTTGACGCGGGCGGGAATCGATACGCTCAATGAGCGCCATTCATCCAACGACGGCAGGCGCTTCCATCTGTTGCACCGCCGTCGTCAATGGAATCCAAACGCCCAGTTGTGGATGGGCTGGGAGCGGAAGCGCGGCAAACTCTATGAGCTGAACCGGCTGCTCCGCGGAGCCGACGACACAAGCTACTTCATCAGCGATGCGACGCGCGCGCAGTTGTTCAATGTTCGGTTCGTCATCACGCTCGATTCGGACACACGACTGCCTCACGCGGCGGCGCGGAAACTGGCCGGCACGCTGGCGCATCCGCTCAACCGGCCGCATTTCGACCCGCGCGAACACCGCGTAACCCAGGGCTATGGAGTTCTGCAGCCGCGCGTGAGCGTAAGTCTTGCCAGCGCCGGTCGATCGCTCTATGCCCGCATCTTCTCCAACGGCGGCGGACTCGATCCTTACTGCACCGCGGTCTCGGACGCGTACCAGGATTTGTTCGGCGAAGGCAACTTTACTGGCAAAGGTATCTACGACGTGGATGCGTTTGCCGCGGCGGTGGCCGATAGTTTCCCGCCCAATCACATTCTTAGCCATGACTTGATCGAAGGCTGCTTCGCACGCGTGGGCGCGGTCACCGACGTCGAACTCTTCGACGAGTACCCGATGCGGTTCGACGCCGACGCCAGGCGCCAACATCGCTGGATCCGCGGCGATTGGCAATTGCTGCCGTGGCTTCGGTCGAACGTGCCATCGGCTCAGGCGGATGGGGATCGTCCCAATCCGCTGACAGTCATCTCGCGTTGGAAGATTTTCGACAATTTGCGGCGAAGCGTTGTGCCGCTAGCCTTCACGTTGATCTGGATCGCCGGCTGGTTTTTGCTCCCGAGCGAAGTCTGGCTGGCGACGACGTTTGCGGTCGCCGTGCTGGTTAGCCCGTTCCTGTTCCACGTGCTGTCGGCCGCGCTTACCTGGCCGGCGGCCGAAACCTGGCGTCAGCACGTCGCCGACCTCGTCGCCACGCTCGGCCGAATTCTGCTGCAATGCATTTTGTCGTTGACGTTTCTGCCGGTACGGGCGCAGTACACCTCCGACGCCATTGTACGGACGCTGTATCGGCTGTTCGTCTCGCGACGAAAATTGCTCGAATGGGAGACGGCCGATGCCACCGAACGTCGCCTCAGGCAACAACGGTGGTCGTCCATCGTGGCGATGGGTTGGGTATCGCTCGCCTGCGTCGGCCTCGCCTGGGTGCTACCACCCGAGGTCCGTCCCTGGGCCGCACCGGTCCTGACGCTGTGGTTTTTCTCACCATGGATCGCCCACTATCTAAGCAAGCCGACCTCGAGAGCGACCGAGGCACTCTCCGCCGAAGATCAGGCGGCGCTGCGCCGCATTGCTCGGCGAACGTGGTCGTTCTTCGAGGCGTTCGTCGGCCCCGAGGACAATTGGCTGCCCCCCGACAATTACCAGGAATTTCCGCAGCCAAAGATCGCGCATCGAATTTCGCCCACCAACGAAGGGATGTTCGTCCTGTCGGCGATCGCCGCACGCGACTTCGGTTTCCTGGGCGTGATCGATCTGGCGGCGATTCTGGAGCGGAATCTCGACAACTGGGAGAGCCTCGACCACTACCGCGGACATCCCTACAACTGGTACGACACGACTACACGGACGCCACTCCTGCCGCGCTACGTGTCAACGGCCGACAGCGGCAATCTTGCGGCCTCATATCTCGCCGGGCAACAGGGTTTGCTCGACGTGCTCGACGCGCCGCTGTTTTCTCCCGCGCTAACCGACGGCGTTGCCGAAAGCCTGCGACTCGTGGAGGAAGCCTTGGCGCGACTGCAACCGCGCGGCGCCCGCTTCGTCAGTCCCGCGCTCGATGCATTCGAATCGCGCCTGGCCGCCGTGAGAAAAGCGGCCGCCGCGAAGCCAAACCATTTGATCGGCTGGTCCGAATGGGTGCGACAACTCCGCTCCGATGCGGCTCGTCTGCCCGAGTTACTCGAAGGCGTGCAGAAAGGGATGGGAATCAAAGCGACCGAGTTCTCGACCAAGCTCGGCCTGTTAACGGCCCACGTGGACGGCCTCAGTCGCGACGCCGACACATTTGTTCCGTGGCTGCGCTCGCTCGCGGCAAACGACCTGGTGATGCAGTGCGGTCCGCCGTGGCAAACGGCGTGGGACGATCTGATCGCCGCATTGGGAAGCACGCTCAGCCTCAACCAATTGTGCGAGCTCCGCAGCCGTCTCGAGCCTCAACTGGAACGCATGCAAGCAACGATTGCGAACGGCGAATTGTCGTCAGAAACCGTTCCATCGGCGCGAATTTGGCTCGATACATTCGTCGCCAACTTGGAGCGCAGCGTCGAACAGGCCTCGATCTGCCGGGAACGCTACCAATGGATCGGACGGCGATACGAAACGCTGGCGCTCGAGATGGATTTTACGCTCCTCTACAATTCCCAGCGGCGTCTGTTTTCCGTCGGCTTCAATCTGGAGGATGGGCGACTCGATCGGGCCCACTACGACCTCTTGGCCTCCGAGGCACGCATCGCCAGCCAGGTCGCAATTGCCAAAGGCGACACCGACCACCGGCATTGGTTCCAGCTGGGTCGGGCGGTCACAGAAACGGCGCCCGGCAGCCGGGGACTCTTGTCTTGGGGCGGCACGATGTTCGAATACCTGATGCCTGCGCTCCTTTCGCAATACGTTTCTGGTTCGCTGCTCGAGCGGAGTTGCGACGCCGCCGTCGAGCGACAGATTGCCTACGGCAAGCAACGTCGCGTTCCCTGGGGGATTTCCGAAAGCGCGTTTGGGGCATTGGGTGTCAATTCCGATTATCACTATCAGTCGTTCGGCGTGCCGGGGCTGGGGCTGAAGCGCGGCCTAGGCAAGGATCTGGTCGTCTCGCCCTATTCGACGGCGCTCGCGCTGGCGGTGAAGCCCGCCGATGCGGTCGCCAATTTTCGCGTGCTCGCCAACGAAGGTGCCGAAGGGCCGTGGGGCTTTTACGACGCCGTCGACTATACGCCCGATCGCGTGCCCGAGGGTGAGCGACGGGTCGTCGTGTACTGTTACATGACGCACCATCAGGGAATGACGATGGTCGCACTCGCGAATTGCCTGTTGGACCATCGCGTGCAGCGACGTTTTCAACGCCAGCCGCTCATCCGCTCGACCGACTTGCTGCTGCAGGAGCGAATTCCGCTGGCCGTGCTGCAATTCCAACCGCAAGACGATTCGACGGCTGCGATTCCGCCGTTGCCGGTGCTGCCAGGGCCGGTCAGCCGGCGCATCTCCACACCGGCGACCGCGACGCCGCGGGCCCACCTGCTCTCCAACGGTCAGTACCATGTGATGCTCACCAACACCGGCGGCGGCTATAGCAGTTGCCGCGACCTGGCGATCACGCGGTGGCGAGCCGACGCGACTCGCGACGATTGGGGACAGTTCATCTATTTGCGCGATGTCGCTAACGACCGCGTCTGGTCGGCGACCCACCAGCCGACGCGCGCCGACGCCGACACCTACGAAGTCACCTTCTCTGTCGACAAAGCCGAGTTCCGTCGTCGCGACGGCAACCTCGAGTCGCATCTCGAAGTCACGATCTCGCCGGAATGCAATGTCGAAGTGCGGCAGGTGACGTTGACGAACCACGGCCGGCGACCCGCCGCGATCGAGCTCACTAGTTACGCGGAGGTGGTGCTCGCAGGAGCGGCCGGCGACACCGCCCACCCGGCATTTAGCAAATTGTTTGTCGAAACGGAGTTCGTACCAGAGTGCCATGCCCTCCTCGCGCGACGGCGACCGCGCGACGCCACTTCCGCTCCAGCCTGGGCAGTCCACGTGCTCGCCGCGCCGCACAACGCGATCGAATACCTGCAATTTGAAACGGACAGGGCGCGCTTTTTGGGACGCGGGCGATCGACGGCTGCTCCTGCCGCGATGGCACCAGCGGCGCGGCTCTCCGGCACGACCGGGCCGGTGCTGGACGCGATCTTCAGCTTACGGAGCCGGCTGCATTTAGCCGCCGACGAATCGGCCAGCTTGGCGTTCGCGACTGGATTCGCCGAGAGCCGCGAGGAAGCGCTACATTTGGCCGACCAGTACCGCGACCTGCGCGTCGTGCAGCGAACCTTCGAGATGGCCTGGGCGCGCAGCCAAGTCGAAATGCGGCACCTTCACGCATCCCCCACCAGTTTGCAACTCTATCAACGCCTGATCTCGCCGCTGTTGTTCCCCGAGGCCTCGCTGCGCGCGCCGGCCGACGTGATCATGTCGAATCGCCGCGGGCAGTCGTCGCTCTGGCGCTACGGCATTTCCGGCGACGATCCAATCGTCTTACTACGTGTTACCGAACCATCGCACCGCAGTCTAATGCGCGACCTGCTGCTGGCGCACGAGTTTTGGCATATGCACGGATTGAAGGTGGATCTCGTCGTCGTGAACGAGAATCCGGCCGGTTACTTTGACAGTTTTCAGGAACAGCTCTTGGAGTTGATTCACACGACGAGCCGACTGACTATGTACAAACCAGGCGGCGTGTACCTGCTACGCGCCGCCCAATTGACGCCAGAGGACAGCGCGCTGTTGCAAGCTGTCGCGGCGATCAGCCTGCACGGCGAGCAGGGTCCGCTCGCGCGACAGGTCGAGATGGCGTCCCCCGCGCGACGCGTCGAGCCGCCGCTACTGCGACCGGTGTGGGACGCGGGCGTCCAAGCGACAAGCTCGCCCCTGACGACGTTGTCGGACGAAGATTTGTCGCTTGGTTTTGCCGGCCGCTACGGCGGATTCGATTCCGACGGCAACTATGTCGTCCGGCTCCGCGGTGATGAGAGCACGCCGCTCCCTTGGTCGAATGTCGTCGCCAATCCGCGATTTGGTTTCTTGGTCACGGAATCGGGCGGCGGATATACCTGGGCCGGCAACAGCCGTGAAAACAAGTTGACGTCGTGGTCCAACGATCCGGTCGCCGATCCACCGAGTGAAATTGTCTTCATCCGCGACGAAGAGACCGGCGATTTTTGGACGCCGACACCGTTGCCCCTACGCGATCAGGCCGAGTATCTGATGTTACATGGGCGCGGATACTCACGCTTTCGTCACACCGCCAGCGGCATCCAGAGCGAACTCCGGCTCTCGATCGCTCCCAACTCATGCGTTAAGTTTGCCTGCCTTAAGCTCAAGAATACGAGCGGGCGTCCACGATCGCTTTCGGCGACCTACTACGCGGAGTGGGTGCTAGGGGTAAACCGCCAAGTGACGCAGATGCACGTCCGCACTTCCCGCGACAAGGCAACCGGCGCGCTGGTGGCGCACAACAGCTATCACGAAGACTTCCCGCAACAGACCGCGTTCCTCCACGTGCTCGGCCGCGCCGATTCGTTTACCGGCGACCGGAACGAATTCGTCGGCCGCAACGGACTGGAGAGCAACCCAGCCGCGATGGCGCGCCTCTATCTTTCGGGCCGCACGGGCGCTGGACTCGACGCGTGCGGTGCTGTCCAGAAAAAGCTAAATCTGGCGCTCGGCGCGGAGGTCGAAGTAATCTTCCTCCTCGGCTGGAGTGATGGTACTGCGTCCGTCGCGGACACGATCGCGCCCTTCGACTCGCCGCAGCAAGTTCACCACGCGATCGACCAGACGCTGGAGTTTTGGCATCGTACCCGCACGGCAATCGAGGTTCGCACGCCGAATCCGGCTCTCGACACCCTCGTCAACCACTGGCTGCTGTACCAGACGCTGAGTTGTCGTGTGTGGGGACGCTCGGCATTCTATCAGTCAGGCGGCGC
This sequence comes from Planctomycetota bacterium, assembly GCA_031403315.1. Classification (GTDB taxonomy): domain Bacteria; phylum Planctomycetota; class Planctomycetia; order Pirellulales; family Lacipirellulaceae; genus DASYDU01. The sequence continues at coordinate 1,647 of JANNTD010000451.1, read as the reverse complement.
GTACGGCTTCCGCGACCAATTGCAGGACGTGATGGCCTTCGTCTACAGCCTGCCGCAAGTTGCCCGGCAGATGATTCTGCAGGCCGCGTCGCGCCAGTTCGAACAGGGCGACGTGCAGCACTGGTGGCATCCGCCGACGGGGCGCGGCGTCCGCACGCGATTCGCCGACGACTATCTCTGGCTGCCGTTCGTGGTGAGCCACTACGTTGCGACCACCGGCGACGTCGACGTCCTCGACGAAAGAGTTCCTTACCTCCATTCGCTCCCACTCGAGCCGCACGAGCACGAACGATACGAACTTCCCGCCGTCGCGGCGCTCGCGGAGGACTTGTTCGGGCATTGTCTCCGCGCGATCGACCACGGCTTTCGCTTCGGGGCGCATGGGCTGCCATTGATGGGCGGCGGAGATTGGAACGACGGCATGAATCGCATCGGCGTCGACGGACACGGAGAGAGCGTTTGGCTGGGTTGGTTCCTCATCGAGGTGCTAAATCGCTTCATCCCCTTAGTCGAAGCTCGCGGAGATGCGAATCGCGCGGCCGCGTATCGCGACCAGGCCCAGCGGCTGCAGAACTCGATCGAACGTGAGGCCTGGGATGGTGCGTGGTATCGCCGCGCCTTCTTTGATGACGGCACGCCGCTCGGTTCGCATGAGAACGACGAGTGCAAGATCGATTCGCTCGCGCAGTCTTGGTCGGTGATTTCCGGCGGCGACGCCGAACGGTCAGCCACCGCCATGCGATCGGCGGAGAAATACCTGGTGCGAGCGGACGATCGGCTCGTGCTGTTGCTCTCGCCGCCGTTCGACAAAACGCCGTTGGACCCCGGCTACATCAAGGGCTATCCGCCCGGCATCCGCGAAAATGGCGGGCAGTATACGCACGCCGCGATGTGGATGATCCAAGCTCTCACGCTGCAAGGCCGCGGCAATCGGGCTGTGGAACTATTCGATTTGCTCAATCCGATTCTGGCCGCCACCGCGCCGCGCGGCGACGAAACGTATCGCGTCGAGCCGTATGTCGTGGCGGCCGATGTCTACAGCACTCCACCCCACGTCGGCCGCGGCGGCTGGACTTGGTACACCGGCTCGGCGGCTTGGATGTATCGCGTCGCCATCGAATCGATCTTGGGAATCCAATTGCGCGGCGATCGACTCGCAATCAATCCTTGCATTCCGGCCGACTGGACGGAATTCGAAGTCGTCATGCGGCGCGCGGATACGACCTGGCGGATTCACGTGTTGAATCCGCACGGCGTCGAGAGCGGAAACGCGACGATCAGAGTCGACGGCAACGATTTGGATGGCAACGCGCTTCCACTTGTCGAAGACAATGCTGAGCATTTGATTGAAGTCGCGATTTTTGCCGCGAACGGCGTAAATTCGCCAAACGATCAGCGGGCGGCCAAATTGGCGGAAAAGCGACCGGCTCGCTAATCCCCTCCAATTGCCCATACGCCTACATTCGCTCCAGCTTGGGCGGCAAATCGTGCATCGCTAGCATAGCGGTTCCCGCGGCGCGGAAATTGCATCCATTTCCCAAATCAGATCGTCGGGCATAGACTACACGGCGAAGGAGAGCACACATGCCAACATGGACCGAATTGCAGGCGCGAAATTCCAGCATTCCAAACCCAAAGGTTCGTATG
>JANNTD010000450.1:0-3536 GCA_031403315.1 Planctomycetota bacterium | reverse complement strand
ATCCACGAGATCATCGGGCTAAAGGTCGTCACGGACGCGGCCGTTGACCTTGGCGTGGTGGTGGAAGTCATCACAACCGGCGCGAACGACGTCTATGTGGTTCACGGGGCCTTCGGCGAGGTGTTGGTGCCAGCCATATCTGAAGTCATCGAGCGAATCGATGTCTCGGGTGGCGTGATATTCATTACACCTTTGGCCGGAATGCTGGACGATTCGAAATAAGCGATTGAAACCATCTATAGCTGCGACTACACTGGCCGACGGCCGGTGGCGGGGTGAGAGTCACCCTCGGCCATTCATGTCAGACGAATAGTTCGAGGGGGTAGTTGCATGTCCAAAGCGGAAATGCTCCAAATGGTTGCCGACTGTGTCCACCACTGGGTACTGGAACCTCCGAGAGGGGAGCTGACGCCGGGACGTTGCAAGAAGTGCGGCAAGGAGCGGGAATTCACTGGTGAGACGAGTTATCGCATCGGGCGGGGTTCATCCCACCGGTCGTAGTTCGAATCGAAGGTTGACCCTTCTACGGGCCGCTCCATACGATGTGAGATGGAGCGGCCCGTTTGTTATCGGGGACGTAGCTCATCTGGGAGAGCGCAGCGTTCGCATCGCTGAGGTAAGGGGTTCGAGTCCCCTCGTCTCCACCAACACTTCCGATTGTGCTATTTGGAACGAGACCGCGTGGCCCACTCCGCTCATGGAGGGAACGGGTCGCGGACCCGTCGTCCCAGGCGGCCGAGGACTGACTCACGGGAATCCACGGCCCACGAATGAATCGGCAACCAGCCGAGGAGTTCCCGCGCCGGGGTGGAGTCCACAAGCGATGTCCACCTCTCACCAGAGCCCGGCCAGCTCGGTTCCCACGGCACATTGGGCAAAAGTCGCCGGGTCATTTCTCGCGTTGGTTCCATCGCCGCAATATCCGGTGCGCAGATGGAGAGCCGATGGTGCCCTTCAAGCGGAGCGCAGAGCGCGAGCCGAACGGTCGACGTCAAGTCGCGGATGTCAACGAATGCACCAAAATTCCAGAACGGGGTCCATTGCCCATCCGAGCGCCGAGACCATTTGCGACGGGCATCAGCGGCCTGCCCCGGCACCCAGACATGGGGCGGACGGAGGCAGATCGTAGCGATACCGGTGCGGGCGGTGAACGCTTCACAGAGGTCTTCGGCGGCAATCTTCGATGCACCGTACGGTCGCGCCGCAAGCCGGGGAAAGGTGTCCCGGATAGGAAACGACCGCGGGACGTTCTCGCCGTGGTCGAGGCCAAAAACCTGGGAGCTCGAAAAGACGACAACCCGGGCGTGTCCCGCAGCCTCAGCAGCGCGAAGGGCGTTCTCTGTGCCGTAAGCATTGACCTCGAAAATGACGGCGCTCGTCTCAGGTGAGTCGTGAGGGAGGACCGCGCAGTGAACGATCGCGGCAGTCTTTGAGGCGGCCAGAACGAGCTGGTCTGCGTCGCGCACGTCGTAGCCATCGTGAATATCGAAGCCAACCACCGAAGCGCCGACGTTTCGGAGCGAGCGTCCCAACCAGCGGCCCACCGAGCCCCGATGCCCAGTCAAGAGAATGGAATCGGGCTGGGACAGAAGTGCTGACTTACCCGCGGATGCTTCCCTACTCGTGCTGACTACCTCCGCGAAGTTCGCGGCAGTATCGGAGTTTGCTGGCTAAGGCGTAAGCATCATCCATGCTGCCTCTGGCGTGGGACGAAGATGCCTCGGCACCAATGGACGGCAAACGCTGCACATGTGGGCATTGGTACTCGGGCGAAGGTCAGGCATCGTGAATGCAACGGCAGCTCGGAGGCGGAAAATGGTCTGGCTATTCATCGCATGCGTCGTAGGCGTTGTCGTCCTCATTGCCATCGTTGAGTTGGCGAATCGGGGAGCCAGCGGGCGCCCTCAGGGGCACGCGTAGTCCGGGAGGGACGAGATATGACTGATCAACCGGATAACCGGGTCGTTGACTCTCTGCTTGCAGCCGCGCAGCGGCTGGAGCAGGCGAAGTCCGGATTCGATGTTCGCGGCGCCGTCAGAGACGGGTTGCTTGGGCTTGAGTATCACCTCGATACCCTGGCGCGGGAGTTGGCCCGCGACCCAAGCCATGAGGGTGCGTTCGAGCCGGCGCTGCGCCAGCGAGCCGTAAGGGTTGAGTCGACGCTCAGGTCGTTGATGGTGAGAGCTTGGGAGCTACTCGTTATGAACGACGAGGAACTCGGCAGGCCAGAACACGCGCGGGCGCTCGCCAAAGAGTTGCGCGCGGCAGAGCATGCAGAAATTTCATTGGTGTTCGACCAGTTGCTGAGTCCGCAAGCAATCGACTAGTCCTGGGAGTCAGGCGCTGTGCCACATCCATCACGGATGTGTCGGAGGTGTAACTCCCGATGCGTCGTCGTGGATTCGGTGCCGGCGGAGCAGAAGCCTCTGCCGGAACAGCAAAAAGCGCTTGCCAAAGCTGCGGTTACACATGCGGACGGTGAGACTGTGAGCGGCGGCAATGCTAGGATTCCCAAGCGCGAGACGTGATGCCCGGCTGGAATGGCCGGGTTCTTTGCGCCCGACCAATTCGTGGATTTCCGGATCGGACCGGATTCGTGGGGAGCCAAACATGCCCGAACAACTGACCGCCGAACAGAAACTTGCTCAGCTTGTCGAGCTGAAGAACAAGGTAATGGAAGGCGGCGGTGCGAAGGGCATCGAGAGACAACACGCGCGCGGAAAACTGACCGCCAGGGAACGCATTGACCTGTTGCTCGATGCCGGCAGTTTCGACGAATTGGACATGCTCATGCGGGCGCGAAGCATTGACCACTCTACCGGCGAGGCTGTCGTCACTGGTTGGGGCAAAGTCGAGGGTCGTCCTATCTTCGTCTACTCATACGATTTCACGCTCGTCGGTGGATCATTGAGCGAGGCCGTCGCCGAAAAAATCCTCAAGGTCATGGATCTCTCGATGACGACGGGGGCGCCGATCATCGGCATCATCGATTCCGGTGGCGCCCGCATTCAAGACGGTCCGGAGGCACTACGGGGGTTCGGCGAGATTTTCGCGATGAACACGCTCGCGAGCGGCGTTGTGCCCCAGATCAGCGTCATCATGGGCCCGTCGGCCGGTGGTGGGGCGTATAGCCCGGCACTGACGGACTTCATTTTCATGACCGAAGGCAGCGGCCAGATGTACATCACGGGACCGGACGTGATCCGGGCGGTGACTGGCGAAGAAGTGACCCACGACGAACTGGGTGGTGCGATCGCCCACGCCTCGAAGTCCGGAGTCGCTCATTTCGCTGTCGATGGTGAAGAAGCGACGATGCAGGAGGTACGGCGACTCCTCTCATTTCTGCCATCGAACAACGCGGAAGATCCGCCCATCGCTGGTTCAAGCGACGACCCTGCTCGCGCCGACGAGGATCTCCTCACCATCGTTCCGGCAGAACCGAACCGGCCATATGACGTCCGCGAAGTGATCGACCGGCTGGTCGACGACGGCGACTTCATGGAAGTGCACGAGTTGTTCGCGCCCAACATGGTGGT
>JANNTD010000449.1:0-2204 GCA_031403315.1 Planctomycetota bacterium | reverse complement strand
CAGCTGTCGTGGTAGGTGATCGTGGCGTTGTTCTGTTCCTTCGGCTTCAGGTCGCCCTTAGCCAGCAAGAACTGGAGGAAATCTGCATGGTGGGTGACTTCGTACTTTCCTCCGAAGTCCGGGTATTCGTTTTTGAACGTGTTGAAGCAGTGTGGGCACGAAGTGATCACGCGCTTCACGCCCATCTCGTTCATCGAGTCCGTGTTTCCTTGCGCCAGCGTGGCATAGAGGAATTCGTTCCCCAGGCGCCGCGCGGGGTCACCACTGCACGTTTCCGTCTGGCCGAGTACGCCGAAGCTCGTCCCGGATTCCATGAGCAGCTTGGTGACCGCCTGGGTAATCGGCACGTTTCGTTCGACAAGCGCGCCCGAACAACCGACCCAGTACAGGTACTCCTGCGAGCCGTCGAACATCGGCACGTCCATGCCTTTTTCCTCGAGCTGTTCGATCCATGTCGTCCGGGTGAACTGTGTGCCCCGCCATGGGTGGCCGCGCTGCTCGATGTTTTGCAATGCGGCCTGTGCCGTTGCTGGCACGCGCGCCTGCTCCATCACCAGGTAGCGCCGCATATCGACAATGCTCGGCACGTGCTCGATGAGCACAGGGCATTCCTGCACACACGCTCCGCAGGTGCGGCATGCCCAGAGCGTCTCATCCTTGATGTATCCGCCGACCAGGGGTTCGAGCGTCGCCTGCGGATCCTTGCCTGCGATCACAAGCGGACCCGCATGGTTCATGTACGTTTTCATGTCCTGGATCAACGCCATGGGCGAAAGCGGCTGACCCGCGGCGTAGGCCGGGCAAACATCGGTGCAACGGCCGCAACGCACGCACGTGTCCGCGTCAAACAATTGCTTCCAGGTGAAGTCTTCGAGCTTGCCCGCGCCAAGGCCGGCGCCGGATTCGATCAGGGCTTCGATATCGCCCATCGGGGCGAGATAGAGTTGTGTGGCCGGGCGCTTGAAGAACGCGTTGACCGGGGCGAACACGATGTGGCGGAACTTGGTAACTGCCATCAGGCTCAGCAGCGAGAACGCGGCCACGACGTGGAACCACCACCAGCCAACATGGATATCGAGCAACCTGTCTTCGCTGACCCCACCGAGGGCCTTGGCGACGACATATCCGGCCGGCGACCACTTCGACCAGCTTTCGTTGCCACCGGGAATTTCGTCCGCGCCGATGCGCAGGCCCTCGACCACGATGCCGCTGAACAGCACAAACCCAAGCAGGCCAACAATGAGCGCGTCTTCGGTGCTGCGGCGGTCCCAGGTGAGTTTGGTTGGCGGCGAAACATAGCGGCGGTAGACCGCCATGCCAACGCCGACAAGGCCAACGACGCCGAAAACGTCGCCAACGAGGCTGTAGACGAGGTAGACGCCGCCTTTCAGGAAGGCGTGCTCGACATCAGAACCGAAGATGATCGGCAGGTAGTCATCGATGGCGAGGAGGCCCGTGACAATGGTGAGGACGAGGAAGCTGGAATAGATGCAGCCATGCATGATGCCGGCGAAGCGGTCGTTCTTCACCCGGCTCGTGCCAGCGCCCATGGTGAGGGCCTGGGTAATACGCGCGCCGAGGCTCCGGTTCACCTGGTGTGGGCGGCCCAACCGCCAGATGCGCAGGCGCTGTAGGAACGCGCCAAGGATGAAAGCCATGCTCAAGGCAAACACGAAATACATGAGCCACGGCGTCTTGATGTTGAAGAACACCTCGCGGGAAGCATTCGTCGTGCGTGCGGTTTCAACAGCGGAGATGGCGCCGATCACAGCAACTGGAATGACGAGCCCGCCCCAACTGGCGCGGAATCGCGTGCCCTTTGAGGGGCCAACGGGTTTAGGACTGTTCTGGGGTATCGAGGTCATGTGGATCGAATCCCGGCGTGAGGTGGGGGTACTCCGCACACGGTGAAAGCGCGGTTAACCCGAGTAGCCCGAATCCTACCCGAGCGCGGGATTGGGAGCTAACGGAGACACGATTGGTAGCCGCGGCCCTCCGTGGCCGCACCGCCTGCGTCACCATCACCCGCCGCAACCACGATCCGGTAGCCGCGGCCCTCCGTGGCCGCACCGCCTGCGTCGCATTCACCCATCCAACCACGAGCCAACCCACGGCCAATCGTCGCTTGACTGCACCAAAGCGGACTCAATGGGATTGTTCAACACATACAGCACTGCACCTTCGAACTCCGCCGCATCCCGAAG
>JANNTD010000448.1:0-6398 GCA_031403315.1 Planctomycetota bacterium | reverse complement strand
CCGATGTCGTCACCCCAAATGACGAGGACGTTGGGTTTCTTGTCCGCCGCGCGAGCGGGAGCAAGTGCGCCAAGCAACACCAGCCCGCAAACGAGCGCGGCCGCGATAGACTTGTGAGTGAGTAGGATTTTCAAGTGTTTGTCCTTTTCAGTGTTGACGGTTAATCGATTTCACTTCGATGGCACGCAAGGGATGTCCGTTGGCACGAGATGCCTAGGTCAACCATCGATATCTGGCCAATTGAATATACCGGCTTCACACGAGGAGCGGCATCAGCAGCGTCCGATAAGTTGGAATTCTGTTCGTTTCGGAAATCATAGGGGCCGCTCGACTCCGAGCGGCCTCCTCACCGTCCTGCATGAAACCCAATCGGCCGGCGCTTGCCAGCTGGTGGCGTGAAGAGTTGCTCCAAGAGCGCAAAGACGTGGCGGAATTGCTGGTCGACATCGGCGTTGCGGTCCAGCGTCTGTCCACTCGCAGTCCGGCCTTCTCCGTGCCTTCTGTGTCTCTGTGGTGAAATCAGCGTCGATCAGCATTCCCAATCCGCTTCGAGGAAAGTGCGTTAACCGCGCCTGTCTAGTTGGTTTGTCTTCGACAACACGAAACGAATCTCACGAATCACGTCCCGCTGGCCCCATTCGTGCAATTCGTCCCATTCGTGGTCTCCGCTCCGAGTCCTCGTCGTGTCGTCGTGCCGTCGTGGTATATCTTGTACATTCCCCTGACCCCCGACCCTTCTCCGCCGTAGATGGGCAAAATTACCCGCCGACTTCTGCACATCTACAGCCAAATCTCGAGGATTTCGACCGGTTCCCCGAGACACACATTTTGCACATCTACGGCCCCCGCCGAACCCCGAACCCTCACCCTTATCCCATCGCCCCCGACACCCTATGCTGGACCGATGGCCAAGAAGGATAAAAAAGCCGAGAAGAAGGAAGCCGACAAGAACGAGCGGGTCATCGCCGACAATCGCAAGGCCCGGCACGACTACCATGTGCTCGACACGCTCGAGTGCGGCATCATGCTCGTCGGCAGCGAAGTCAAAAGCCTCCGCACCGGCACGCTCTCGCTCGAAGAGGCCTACGGCCGGGTCGAGGGCGACGAAGTCTGGCTGGTGGGCGCGAACATCGCCGAGTATGCCTACTCGCACGCGCTCAACCATGTGCCCAAGCGGCGGCGGAAGCTCTTGCTGCACCGACGCGAGATCAAGAAGTTCGCCGGCCAGGCCTACGAAAGAGGCCTCACCCTCGTGCCGCTCAAGATGTACTTCAAGGCCGGCCGGGCCAAGGTCCTGATGGGCATCTGCAAGGGCAAGAAGCAGCACGACAAACGCGAGACCATGAAAAAACGCGACGCCCAACGCGACATCGATCGGGCCATGCGGAAGCGGTGAGGAATTTCACCACAGAGGGCACAGAGGAAAAGGAGCAAGGCGGAAAACAATTTGTCATTGCATATTTGTCAATTGTCATTGAGCGATTTCATAAATGGCCAAATGACAACTTGTAAATGACCAATGACAAATCTTTGCTTCTCTGTGTCCTCCGTGCCTCTGTGGTGAATTCTTTTTTTAGAGTGCCGTCACGACGACCGCCGTGGCTTGGCCGGTCGTGTTGTGATTGAGCTTCACGAACGTGCGGTTCTCCGCGGGGCGCGGTTCAACGACGACGTTCACCGGGCAGTCGGGGTCGGGCGTTTCGTAGTTGAGCGTCGGCGGGATGACGCCGTTGGCGAGCGCCACGAGGCTCACCGCCAGCTCGACCGCACCGCTGCCGTGGCCGAGATTGCCGAAAAAACTTTTCGGCGCGGTGACCGGCACATTGCCGAGCGCCAGCCGAATCGCCCGCGCTTCGGCCCGGTCATCCTCGAGCGTACTGTTACCGTGAGCGTTCACATGACCAACGTGAAACGATTCGATCTTCGCCGCCGCGAGCGCGGCCTGAATCGCTCGACGGATCGCGTCGCCCGAGGGCTCGAGCGACTCGGCCGTCGTTTCGTAGCGCGAGGCCGCTCCGGCAATCCGTGCCAGCGGACGGACGCCACGCCGCTCGGCGTGGTCGCGGCTTTCGAGCACGAACTCGGCCGCCCCTTCGCCGTAGACCATGCCGCTCCGCTTGAGGTCGAACGGCCGGCAGACGCCACTCGGCTCCGCGGCACTATTTTGAGCATCACGGTTGCGAGCATCACCGCGCGACACGCGAGCACCCGCGTGCCACATCAGGTCGGTGATGTTGATCCGCGAGCCGGTGCCGCCGACGATCATTACGTCGGCCAGATCGCGGCGAATCATCTCGGCCGCCTCGGCCAGCGCCATCATCGAGGAGACGTCGCCCTGGGCGAGCGTGTTGTTCGGCCCGCGGGCGTCGTAGCGGATGCCGATGTGGCAGGCCGGCATGTTGGGCAGGTACTTGAGCAACCAGAGCGGATACATCTCGCCCATCGCCAGCTTGGACCACTGCTGGATGTCGAAGCGTTCCTGTTTGATCCACGACTTGAACGGCTGGTCGAGCTCGTCGAGTTCGCAATAGAGCAGCCCCGCGGCGCCGATCACGCCGAACCGTTCCGCGTCGATCGTCGCCTCGGCGAGGCCGGCATCCTGCCAGGCCATCTCGGCTGCGGCCGAAGCGAGCTGGATCTCGCGCGACATCACCTTGATGCTCTTGCGGGGCTGGATGTATTCCTTCGGCTCGAAGTTGCGAACTTCGCCGCCCCAGGGCGCGATCCAGCCGGCGGCAGCAAGTTGCGGAAGCGCGACCACGCCGCTCCGCCGCGCGGAAATCGCCTCCCAAATCTGCTCGCGGCCGACGCCGATCGGCGAAACGATGCCCAGGCCGGTGATGACGACTTCACGCATGAGATTGTTGATAGATGAAAGTGGATTGACGATTGCTGATCTCGATTCATCAATCAACGATCATCGATCATCAATCCACTAGTGTAGTTCGGCAGGAAACGAGCCACAACGCGGAGAATGCCGGCGGAAATCGGCAGCAGACGCGGGTTGATGCGGTTAAATGAAATACATCGGCTCGCGCTGCGTGGCGACTGCCACCAGATCGGCGAGCGTTTCGCTTTCCAGCCGGTCGCGCTCGAGTTCGCGCACCTCGCGGCAGAAGCCCAGCAGGGTTCGCACCAGCGGCGACTCTTTGGCGGCGTTCGACTCGGGGCGGTCGTCGCCATCTATCGCGTCGATCACCTCGGCGAGCGTGATCGACTGCGGCGAACGGGCCAGTCGATAGCCGCCGGCCGCACCGCGCGTGCTGGCGACCAGCGACGCCCCCTTGAGTTGCAACAGAATCTGCACCAGGAACCGCGCCGGAATGCCATGCTCCGCGGCAATGCGACGCAATTGCAGCGGCTCGCCGGAGTCGTAGTCCTTGGCCAGCTCGAGCATCGCGAGGCAGGCGTATTCGGTTTTGGCGGAGAGGTTCATGGGAGGAGGATTCAGGATGCAGGAGTCGCGATGTGGGGAAGGCCGAAGAGATGAGTCTCCCTGCCCCCTGTATCCGACATCCTGCATCCTCTTTTCTTAAATACCGCTACCGTCCTGTTCGTTGATCGTGTGCAAACCGCACTCGGTTTTGTGGGTGCCGCTCCAGCGGCCGGCGCGTTCGTCGGTCTCGCCGGCGCCCACGGCCCGCGTGCAGGGCCAGCAGCCGATGCTCGGGAAACCCTGATCGTGGAGCGGATTGTAGGGAATACTTTCGTCCATGATCCGTTTCCAAACGTCCTTCTTGGTCCAATTCGCCAGCGGGCTGATCTTCACCAGGCCGAATTTCTTGTCCCAGCCGACGATCGACGCGCGAGCGCGGTCCGGGCTTTGGTCGCGGCGGATGCCGCTCATCCAGGCGTGCATCACCGCGGACGCCCGCTGCAAGGTTTTGATCTTGCGGTCGAAGCAGCACTGGTCGGGATTCGTCTTGTAGAGCGGTCCGCCGTGGAGCGCTTCGTACTCCGGCACGGAAAGCTCCGGCGTAAGCAGGTCGACCTCGATGCCGTACTTCTCGGCGAGGCGGTTGCGGAGGTCGAGCGTCTCTTGAAACTGGTAGCCCGTTTCGAGGTTGAACGTGTAGGTTTCCGGCGCGATCTGGGCGAGCATCGCCAGGATGACGCAGCCCTCGGGACCGAAGGCGGTCGCCATCGTGAAATAGGGGGCGTAATTCTCGACGCCCCAGGCGATGATCTCTTCGGGCGTGGCCGATTCGAGCCGCTGGCTCGCGGCACGCAGTTGGTCCAAGAGCTCGGGCGTCGGCTCCAGCCGCCGGAAGCCGGCATGCGGCACGGGCAGCGAATTTTGGGGCCGGCGGGTAGGAGTCGCGGTGTCGGGCATCACGAGTTTCAGTTCGACGGTTTTGGGCGACGCAGTTTTGGGAAGCTGGGTCGGAACGCTCGTTCGGCCAGCTACCTCTTGAAGACGGAAACTTGGTTCTTGAAGTCGGGAACTGGGAATCGCGGCCATTTGTTTCAATCTTACCTAAGTTGGTAAACAAAATCAACATTCCACCTTATGACATATCGGCCAACCGGAGGTTCGGACTGCAGTTTGTAACGATTCTGCGGGCGGAAGCGGCCGGCCGTTTTGTCGGCCGGGTCTGGCGGGCCGCGGGACAAAACGTGCTGGCACTCGAGGATTTTCGCGTTTTGTCGGCGCGTGTTTTTTTGGCCGCCTCGCAAATCGTTGCTGGTTCGTGAGTTGCAAGTCGTCGGCCGCGCGAAAACTCGCACCGAGGCGACAATTGGCGCTCGTTTTGTCCTCTCCTTTCTCGACAAGTGTTGTGAATTCCAGGGCCAGCTGCGCGAGCCAGGCGACAAAGGGAGGCTTCGATTTGTCCGGTTTTGTCCACATGGGCTGGGAAAGGGTTCAGGATGCCGGCGGAGTGCGACCGCATCCCAATCACCGGAGACCGATGGCTGACGGTTGACTTGATTTCGAATTTTCAAAGAACGAATACCTTGGCGGCCAAAGGCGGAGGAATTTATTGGGCCTCACGCGCTGTATTTTTGGCGGACGAACCGCTCGCGGAGGAAGTGGCCTCGCACGCCGACGGACGCTGTTGGTACGCCTTCTTTATATCCGATTTGTGTACAAATGTAAATTACCTATTTTTTGGCCACCTTGGATTTCACCACGGAGGCACGGAGAAGATCGGAAGGCAGAGGTCAGAAGTCAGACGAGGCCAATCGTTAGCAAGACGAGCGAGTAACTAAAGAATGCGCAGGCGTGCTATCCGAGACGTGAACAGAATTAGCGAGTGAAGATCGAGGGCGGCCCGGTTTAGGATTTCACCACGACGGCACGACGAGAATTCGGAGCGGGGAACCACGCATGGGACGAATTGCACGAATGGGGCCAGCGGGACGTGATTCGTGAGATTCGTTTCGTATTGTCGAAGACAAACCAACAAGACAGGCGTGGTCAACGTGCTTTCCTCGAAGCGGATTGGGAACGCTGATCAACGCTGATTTCGCCACTGCGACGCAGAGGGCACGGAGAAGATAAGAGGCCAGAGGATTCCGCCGGCTCTCGTAGATTTACATGCTAGACATCTTCAACTGTCGGCGCGATTGCTCTCGATGTACCCGGCTGGCGGCTCACCGTCGAAGACTTCATGATAGGAAGGATCGACTTCTTCAGTGGGAACCAAGCTTTCGCCGTGCATAAAACTATCGGCATATTCAATTGGAACCGCTTGACCATAGGGACGTGGCGGGTGGTCTCCCATGCAAATATTTCCGGACATGATTCCGAGAACATGCCCCGACTTGTCGATCAAGCAACCTCCGCTAAGTCCGCCTCCGCCTTGAAAGCTAACTTGAATAAATCGCTCGTTCTGCTTGTCATTGGTTGGGAGTGCTTCAACCGTCCCCACGTGAAAGACTATGGGGCTATTTCTCTGTGGAAGTCTTGGATAACCGATCGCAGCAACTTCCTCGCCAACTTGCGGTAAGCGAAGTTGTGTGGGAATGCCGCGCCGGTCGGCGATGTCTTTCAAATACAGTGTAGCGACATCGATCGTTTGTCTAATCTGATCCTCTGGTCGAATGGGAACTAATTCTTTCTCGGAGCCATCGACTTGCAGCCGGAGATTCGGACGGACACTGCCATGACGGTCATATATATTGTGGCGCGCAGTAATGATCGTTCCTCCGCCAACGTGGAATGCCGTTCCGCGAGCCGGCGAACTGTCCTCTAAAGTGCACGTCAACAGAAATACTTCCGTGGAATACTTATCCACCCACTTGTTCCATGGGCATGATAAAGCAACATCTCTTCTGTAATTTCCAGGCTTGACGTTTTGGGCGGTTCAGTTGGTTTCCATGTTGAGATAGGTTTTGTTGGTTTCCCAGTCTTCGCTGATTTCCATGAGGACGGCGGTGACGAGTCGCAAAGCGCT
>JANNTD010000447.1:0-10702 GCA_031403315.1 Planctomycetota bacterium | reverse complement strand
CCAAGGCGACTGGCTAGGTCTTACCTTGTACGACTCTTTCATTCGCTACCTTCCTCCGGCTTGACGCCGACGCACCCTGACCCCTTTGATTTGATGACCCCTTTGATTTGATCCCTTTGATTTGATTTGTCGAGCATGTCGAGGGATACAAGTGGCGAGAGCAAGTGCTGAAGCACGACAACTTGCCGACTAATGGTGTCAAATCATCCCCAAAGTTCGACGAAGCAGCGAAAGCACAACAAGAAGCGTACAACCGCGTTAAGGATAAGTTGCCGAAGAATCGATGGTATCCCGGAACCCTACGTGACATTGCGGGGAATAAGGATGTTGGCAAATCGGATGAATATGATACGGTATTGAGTGCGTTTCAAGGATGCGTTCATTCGAGTGCGAGTGCATTGCGCGGTTCGATTCCAATAACAGCCGAGATGGCAATGGTGTTGGCGAGTCGGATCGCTGGGCGGGTGGCTCGATTGAATGTGGATCATAATCAAATCGAGCTAAGCGATCTGCACACGCGCATTCTTGAGTTGTGCCGCAAAGATTATCTTTTCCTCAAGAATCCTTCTAGCGACCGTTAGAAACCTTCTGCAATCGAACGGCATGGACCAGTTCGACCGCATCTGGGTCTTCGGCTCACACAACAAGCAGTCGATCGTCTTCGATTCGGTAGCGAGTAACGCCGGTTGACACACGCGGTGCGCCCCGCGCTGGCCTTCTCAATTCGAGTGCAACCGGTTACGATTACAGTATGGAAACCATCATCAGCCGCAATCCGAACGTGCTGGGCGGGACGCCGGTGTTCGCCGGCACGCGCGTGCCCGTGGAATCGCTGTTCGACTGCCTCAAGCACGGTCGGACAATCGATTATTTCCTCGAGCAATTCCCGACGGTCGGGCGGAGCCAAGTTGAACAGCTACTCGACGAAGTAAAAGCCAAAACTTTGCCGCAGCACGCTTAGAGCGCGTTTCGCGTTGCTGGTGCGGGTTTTTCGTCGCTTCAGGCTTGAAAACACAAAATGTAACCGCTACACGTCCGTGCGACTCGCACATGAAGCTGCTACTCGACGAGAACTTGCCGCACCAGTTGCGCCACGAAATCCCCGGCCACGATTGCAGCACGGTCGCGTACCTGGGGTGGAGCGGCATCGAAAACGGTGAGCTGCTCCGCCGCGCGGCGTCTGCCGGGTTCGACGCTCTCGTGACCAAGGATGCGAACGTGCAATTCGAGCAGAACCTCGTGAACTTGCCCCTCGCCGTGGTGGTCGTTCACGCCGCGTCGAACGACATTGATGATCTTCGGCCGCTCTTGCCGGCACTGCTCCAAGCGCTCGCTGCCCTACCGCCTAAGCAGATCACGCATGTCCGATAGCGGTTGGCGCGGGTTGAAGTGACCGCTGCCCCTCTCCTACTCGACCGGACAACTGCTGGTTTCGCCTTTGCGCCTTCGCGGATGACTCTTTGTAGCGTACCGCTAGTGCGCGAGACCGCCCGGCCTGCCACTCCAAAGAGGGGTGGCCAAAAATAGTTCTTGCCTTCGGCCATGCCACCTGATAGAAACACATGTACACACTTTGGGACGCTAGTCGTTGGGCGCTGGGCGCTAGTTTCAGGAATCGACTGGCGCCGATTGCCGAGCGAATCGTCCCGCGATTGTTCTTTGACCTCTCGACCAGTCACACCAGAAACTCGCCGACACGCTCGGCGCAGCCCAGGATCGCCATGTACGCTAATCCAGCCCATTGCCCGACTTTCATTTGCACTCCAACGTGCATTGCTGCAAAACTCACTCGCTTGCGGCAAAATGAAAGGCCATTTTGCAGCAGTCAGTTTCACTCAAATCAAGGAATTCAAGCCATTTTTGGAAATCGCCTGCTGCAAAACTCTTCCATTTTGCAGCACTTTATCGTGATTCATCTTCCCCCGCGGCAAAACGTCGGCGATCGTCTGGCGCGGCTTCGCCAGATGATGCAAAAGAATGGAGTCGACGCCGATAAATGGCGGTCGCCTTCGCGAGTGTCACGTGTCCCCTTCGATACTTTAAGGACTTACGACGACGCATCGTGTCATCTTCGGAAAAATCTGCGTGAAATCGCCAATCCCCGTGACCCCTTCGAGAAATCCCCGAGAAAAAACACATTCTCGGAGCGCGGGTAAATTGCCCATGCCCAATCCATCTCTGAACCCTGAACCCCGAACCCTGAACCCTTCCTCAGTCCGCCAGCGCCAAACGCTCCGCGATAGGCGGATGCGAGTGCAGCAGAAAGACTTCGACCGGGTTCGGCTCGGGATCGTCTTTGTTGAGGCGGGCCAGTTTTTGGAACGCGCTGCGGTAGGCGTCGCGGTGGCCGGTCCGCGTGAGCGCGTAGCGATCGCATTGCCGCTCGTAGTGGCGGCTGATCACGTTTTGCAGCGGACTCAAGAGCAGGCCGAAGACGCTCATCGCAAACATCACCAGCGGCAGGCTGCTCGTGGGTGCTGCGGCCGCGGTCGGGATCCCGGACCACCACATGAGCAACTGATCCAAGAGCCAGAAACCGACGACGCTGAACCCGACACCGGCTGCGATCATTTTCGGGATGTGCCGATGGACGTGGTGGCCGATCTCGTGGGCAAAGATGACTTCAATCTCCTCGGGCGAGAATTTCTCGAGAAGTGTGTCGCCCATCAACACGCGCCGCGTGCGGCCGAGGCCGGCGAGCATCGCATTGGCCTTCACGGTGTCGGCCGACAGGCCCATCCGATAGACGCCCTCGATCGCCAGGCCGGTACCCGCGGCCAATCGGTCCATCCGCTCGGTGAGCGCAGGATCGTTGAGTCGTTCGATCTTGTAGAACAGCGGCAGGAACACCACCGGTGCAAGCTGGCCAAGAATCACGCTAAACAAGAAAAAAACGCCGGCCGCGACGAGCCACCAATAATTGCCCGTGTGCCAGATCATCCAGTAGAGGCCGGCATAGAGCACCACGCCGAGCACGATGCCGAAGGCGTTGCGCTTGAGCCACGTCGTCACCCAGCGGCCGAGCGACTGGTTGCTGAGCTTGAACTGATGCTCGACGACATAGCCGGAGTAAAACGACAGCGGCAGCGACACGAGAATGTGGATGCCGACTACCACGCCAAACAACGCCAGCAGCCGCAGAATCGACTGCTCGCCGGAAAACATCTCGAAGCCAGCGAGCCAGGCGTCGATCGGCCGGGCGAACACGAACGCCATGACGCCAAGATAGACGACGTCGAGCCCCATGTCGGCAAGCGCGAGCACCAGCGACACCCGGCCGTAGCGTCGGGCTTCGGCTTGTTCGGCCGGAGACAAGTCGCCGCCAATCATGTCGCTGTCAGGACTGACTACTGAACCAGACAAAGCAATCGATACCTATGATTAGGTGCTTCTAATCCGATGATCTCAAACAGCAAACATAACAAATTGCATGTGGGCACGTCTTTTTTCTCTGCTCCCTCTGCTTCCTCCTGTTCAAAATCATCGGAATAAACAGGAGGAAGCAGAGGAAGCAGAGTTTCAGAATGGTCGTGTTGGTGTCGGAGCCGGTTGCGGCCAGGGAGCGGAAAACGACCAGATATGCAATGGGAATTTGCCGAGAAATGTGCCGCAAATTTGAACACCTCCGTGCCGAAAGCTCGAACGCCGATTGGCGGCTGGCAGCCTCGGAATGCAATTTTGGCAGGTTTGCCCAGGTGTCCAAATCGTTAAAACTTAGCTAGCTAACGATTTTTCAATCATCGAAACATGTTATGTGACAATCACTTACGTCGATCTTCTCTAGCAGTGTGCCCAGTGGTTGCACTGCCATTGGCATACATATTGCAATAGTTCAGGCCGTGACGGTGGCTCCGGGAATGCACTCGCAACTGATTACGGGACTTTTCCAGGTAGCGAATTCTTCCAGGCAGCCCTGTCACCCGCGACCCAGGGACGACCGCTCGGTTACAATGCGGGGGTCGACGGCAACTATTCCAGACGACTGGGGAGAAGGACCTCTCCCCTGACTTGCGTCGAACTCTCGAGGTTAGGAGTTCGTAACAATGACAGAGATTAACACGGAAGTTCGCGCCCGCCAGACCACCTCCCAGGTGCAGACCAGCACCAAGGTGATCGAATGGGACCACATGACCGATGAAGAACTGATGGCGGAATACCGGCTTGCCGGCAGCCCGCAGGTCTTCGAGACATTGGTCCACCGGTACGAGCGCGAGCTTTACAATTATTTGCGTCGCTTCCTGGGCAACACCGTTTTGGCCGAGGATGCGTTTCAAGCTACGTTTATGCAGGTTCACCTGAAGTGCCATCTGTTCGATGGCGAGCGGAAGGTGCGCCCCTGGCTGTACACGGTTGCGACCAATCAAGCGATCGACATTCAACGTCGGAATCGCCGGCATCGGCTGGTGAGCCTTGATCGAGTGAGCCGTGCAGACCATCAGGAGCTCGGTACACTTGTCAATTTGCTCCGCAGCCGGGAGGTTGATCCTGGCGATCAAATGGAGCAGGGAGAACGTAAGGATTGGGTGCGTGACGCCGTGGCGGCTTTGCCTGAGCAGTTGCGGACCGCAGTGGGATTGGTTTACTTCCGCGGTATGAAGTACCGGGAAGCGGCCGACGAACTGGACGTTCCGGTGGGGACGGTCAAGAGTCGAATCCACTCGGCGGTGAAGCGGTTGACCGAAGCTTGGGAACTGGCTCAGACGGGAGAGCGGGCCCAGGCCGCGTCTTCCGACGCGATGGCGCCCGTAGACGCGACGGAATTATAGTCGCGGTCGAATAACGACAATCGGCCGCGCTGGGCCGAATGTCGTGGGGAGCACTTTGTAAATTTCACGGAAGCCTGCCAACTTTGGCAGGCTTCCCTTTTGGATTCGACAGCGTTTTCTGATCAGACACGTTTCTTGGACAGACACCCATGCGCGAATTGTTGGTTCGCTATTTGTTAGGCGAACTGAACGCCCAAGAGCAGGAACGGCTCGACGCCCAGTTGCGCGATTCGCCCGAGATGCGGCGCGAGCTCGAGTATTTGCGGGCCTGCTTGCCGGGCGGTTGCGACGACGCGGATTTCGAGCGTCCCCACGCAGACGACGCTCCGACCGGGCTGGCCGCACGAACGCTGGGGCGCATCTGCGGCGACGAGCCGCGCCAAGAATTGGCCCATAGTCCGGCCGAAGTCGCGTCGGCCTACGATCCGCCGGCGGGGACGCCGAACTGGAGTCTCGCCGATTTGACCGTCGCCGGGGGCGTATTTCTCGCCATCAGCATGCTGTTTCTGCCCGCCTTGCGTCAAAGCCGCGACGCGGCTCGCCGCACTGGTTGCGCGAACAACCTCCGCGAAGTGGGTACGATGCTCGTGAGCTATTCCGAAACGAAATGCCGCTTCTTCCCCACGCCGACGCGCGATGAAAACGCGGGCATCTTCGCCGTCTATCTGCTCGAGGAAGGCTACGCGGGCCCCGATGAGCTCGCGGGGCTGCTCTTGTGCCGATCGTCGCCGCTCGCCGAAGAAGTAGCTGCCAAGCGTGTAATCATCCGCGTGCCGACGATGTGTGAGCTCGAAGCCGCAACCTGCAAAGAACGATCGATGTGGAAGCAGATCATGGGCGGGAGCTATGCCTATCGCATGGGATACGTCGAGGGCGATCGCTATTGCGCGATTCGCAACGAAGGTTCCTGTCGCAAGGCGATGCTCGCCGACGCGCCGTGCAAGAAGCAAGACAACTTGCAGAGCGACCATCACTGCGGCGGATACAATGCGTTCTTTCAAGACGGCCACGTCAAATTTCAGGTGCCATCGACGCTGCCAGACGGTCAGCACGACGCGATCTACGTGAACGACGACGGCGAAGAGGCGGCCGGGCTCGACCGCGACGACACCGTGCTGGGCCGTAGCGAGGTCACGCCGGGCAGCGTGGGGCTGGAACTCGCGCCGTAGCCGTGCAGATGCCGTGCAGATGTTGGCGCATTTTTACCGCCGTCGGCAAAAATCCTGCTAGCGGTCCGACCGATCGTCCGAAAAGTGTGTCTATGATCCGGATCGCGCTCGTTTACGTCGCCCTGTTTGCAGCCATCGTGGTTGCCGCCGACGCCGGCTGGCTGCCGCGATTTGCCGAGCAGCTCCACGACCTGCCGTATAGCGACAAGGTCCTGCATTTCACGATGTTCGGCTTGCTCGCGCTCGTGGCGAACTTGGCGCTCGCTAGTTGCGGCAAGCGTTCGCTGGCCCGTGCAATCGTCCTCGGCAGCCTATTCGTGCTAATCGTTGCCACCGCTGAAGAGTACTCGAACCGGTATTTGCTCCGCCGCGACTGGTCGCTGGGCGATTTGACCGCCAACTATTTGGGGGTGGTTTGTCTCGGCTTGCTACCGCTCTGGCGGCCGCAACTCTTTTCGCGCGTGGCGAAAGCGGACGACGATGATTCGTCCGATCCCCACGACGACGCCTCGCGTTGACAAAAGTCAACGTCTCGTCATCCGGCTGGCTCGTACGTTCGCGGGCTGAATCGGGTCGCAACTTCGCTCGACGCAACAGGTTGCCATCCGTCGGCCAATCGGAAGGCGGCCGTTCGCGCGGCTCGCGGCACGGCCGTTGCTTCGTCACGTCGGCATCTCCTCCTCCTGTGCTCAGGCCGATCGTTGGAGCCCTAGTCCCCCCGGGCTCCAACGGTCGGCTCGCGAGCCACAGGGCGCACTCTTCCAATCCGCTCCATTCCCCGGCCCGCGATGCACGCTCACGAATTATCGGATCTTGCCGCGCTCGTCGCGGTGCATGGCGAGCAGCTCGTTGCCGCCGACGCCGCGACCATGGACCACGCGCTGGCCGCGTATTGGAAGGCCTCGCGGTGCCGACTCGATCGCTGGTGCCGCAGCCTGGCATTGCTCACCAAGCACGACGATCGCGGCGAATGGACACAAAATGAAATCGGCTCCGTCGAAGAAATCCTCGTCAGCGAGATCCTCTCGCGCGTGGTGGCCGCGCTCGCGGTCGCCCACGACGAGCGCCACGCCGCCAGCGAATCGGCCCCGGTCGCCCGCAACATTTTCAACTCCCATTTGGACGTCAAGCGGCGAGCGGTTGCGCTCGTGGTCGCACCGCATCGCGACCAAGAACAAGCCGACAACTTTCTGGCGCTGCGCCGTCAATGCGAGCGCTGGACGGATCTGCTGTTGGCGTATCTCGCGCCGCACGCGGCGGTCGACGAGTTTGCCGCCAGCGCCGCCCGCGTGGGCGATTTCGCGTTCGACGCCCGCGAGCATCTCCGCTCCGGCGCGTCGAGCGACATGGCGGTGACGATGATTGTCACCGGCATGCGGTCGTCGCTCGCACGGCTCTCGACGGGTCGATCCCCGAACGCCGATCTGAATCTCGGAATCGCCACGGCCCTGATCGGCGGCTTCGCACCCGACTTCTTCGATTCCCACGGCCACTTGCGTTCGACCTGGCTCGAACGCATTCAGCGCGTCCCCAACGAGGGCCCGCTGAACATCGACAATTGGTGGCACACCGCGCCGCACGGCCCACACGACATGCCACGGCCTGCGCGCTGGCGGCGCTAGTAACGGACTTGCCGCCGATTCACCGTCGTCACTCTAGACTTCGGCAAACGTCACCATCCGCTGGCGGCGCTCGTCCCAGAGCTTCATCGCCGTGCACTTGAGGCTGTCGCGGACTCCCAGAGTGACGGCCTCGCGCAGGGCGGGTTCCGCATCGTAACAGGCGGGCAGATTGTAGTTCGGGATGCGGCTGTCGAGGTGGTGGATGTGGTGGAAGCCGATGTTGCCGGTGAACCACTGCAACACCCGCGGCAGGCGATAGTACGAGCTGCCTTCGAGGGCCGAGCGCTTGAAGTCCCACGATTGGTGCGGCTGCCAGTAGGCATCCTCGAATTGATGCTGCACGAAAAATAACCAACTGCCGAAAGCCGCGCCCAACATGACAATCGGCAGATGAATCATCAGAAACGTCGGCAGGCCGATCGTGTACCAACCCAGCGCGACGATCGCCGCCAGGCCCAGGTTCGTATAATGGACGTCGCGCCGTTCGCGGCGCCAGCCGCGGGGAATGCCAATCGTGAACCGTTGCCGGAGGATGAACAGGTAGCTGGCGCCGAAGACGAACATCACGATCGGGTTGCGATACAAGCGGTACTTGAGCCGACCGAATCGCGTGCGGCTGCGATATTCTTCGACGGTGAGCACGCCCACGTCGCCTTGACCGCGGTGGTTGAGATCGCCGCTGCTCGAGTGGTGGCGGGCATGGCTTCGCCGCCAAAGATAGTACGGCGTGAGCGTCAAGAATCCACAAGCATGACCGAGGACGTCGTTCGCGTGGCGATTGCGAAAAAACGAATGATGTCCGCAGTCGTGCTGGATGATGAAGATTCGCACCAGGAACCCGGCCGTCGGCACCGCGAGCAGGAGCGTCAGCCAATAGGACCAGAACGTGCTCAGGTACATCAGGTACCACATGCCGCAGAACGGCACGAGCGAATTGACGATCTGCCAGCCGCTCTTCAGTCGACTGGGGAGTTTGTACTTAGCTAGCGTCGCTGCCCAGGGGGCACCGGCGACGGCGTGTTCTGGCATAGGACACGTCGCTGTTGCATCGCTCACTCGGGCCTCGGCTGTTCGTCGACTGGTTCGTCAGCAGGTAGGTCGACCGCTTGGTCCTCGGTCGCTG
Organism: Planctomycetota bacterium; assembly: GCA_031403315.1. Taxonomy (GTDB): domain Bacteria; phylum Planctomycetota; class Planctomycetia; order Pirellulales; family Lacipirellulaceae; genus DASYDU01. The sequence goes on along the minus strand of JANNTD010000447.1, from coordinate 2,022 downwards.
TCACGCCCGGCGACTCTACCAGCAACGTCGATTTAGGTAAATGGACGTTTTGACGGATGTCGGGCCGCGGGGCCTTCTTCGCGACGTGCTGCATCTGGTCGTTCACGCGGCGAACGCCGGCCACCCGCGAGATGGCCTTCAAGATCGGGCTCCGCTGAATCGCGTGCTGCAGCGTGCCGGTGAGCGTCACGGTGCCTTGTTGCACGGTGACATTGACTTTCGACTGGGACGACGTTCCGGTGCGTGCGATCCGCTGGTTGATCGCTTTGAGCAGATCTCGATCCGAGACTTGGTTTTGTCCGAACATAGCTCGATCCCCGAAGTAGGAGAAAATCGACGCCGCAAAAGAAGAGGGCGGCGTTCGGAAGGGGAATCGACCAAGAATGGCCGCGTTCGGTCAGAGGAAGAGGATCGCCCGTCCACGTCTATTCTACACAAGCACGCGGCGAAACACTATTGCAATTCGCCCGGTGGAGATGCGGATTGAGCGATTTTTCCGAGGTCAATTTGCGCCGCGCTCATTCTTTCTTCAGTTGGCGCACGCGGACGACACTGTTGGTGAACGGACCTGTTTGATCGAGGTTCTCGGGATCGGGCAACCAATTCGTGCCGTTGACGACGAATTTGTATTCGTACTGCCCCGGCTTGAGACGGAGCGTCGTGTGATAGTAGCCTTCGGCGTCGGGGTCGTCCATCCGCTGGGCCTGCTCTTTCCAACCGTTGAATGAGCCGGCGAGATAAACCGCGTCGACGGCGCCGGTTGCTTGCTCGGGGCGGAAGCGAAACGTGACATCGTATTCGTCGCCCGCGGCGCGCTCGACCTTGGGATATTCGCCACGGGTCACGTTTTCGGGCTGGCTGACGATCAACACGCCGAGCATCATTTCTTCCCAGGTCTGGTCGCCCCAGCGCACTTCTTGGGTTGGATCGGGATTCGATAGATTGTCGGCCGAGTTGTCGAAACCACCGTCGCACATGATCACGGTGCCCTTGGGCATGAGCTTGGGCTCTTGGAATGTGTAGACATTTTGCCAATTGAAGTCGTATTTTGGCACGTCGAGCAGAATCTCCTTGCGACCGTCGGGATACTCGGCGGTGAAGCGGAACGATTTGCCACGATAGTGCATGTGCGGCATCACGGAATGGAGCACGGTGTCGTGCTTGAAATCGTGGCCGGCCAGCACATGATAATTGGGATCGCGTGGCGGAATGCGAAAGTCGTTGTTCGCGGCAATCGCCATGCGAACTTCTTTTTGCTCGACCGCTGGGTCGGCAAACACCAGCCCGACTTCCGTCTGATCGACCTGCTCAGTGCCGTTCGGCGTGTAGTGCGTCTGAAACACTAGCTTCGACCCGGCCGGCACCAATCTTGCATAGCCTGCCGGCCAGAGACCAGGCGGCATTCCGGGCGCAAATCCAGCGACCGCGTTGAACAGTGGATCTTCCGCTTTGATCTCCTCCTGTCCCGGTGGAAGATAGAAGACCAGTACGTGGTGCACTACCGCGTGATTTGTTGGCCGGACCTCCGCGGCGCGAATCCAAACATCGTGCTCGAATTTCGAATCGACGTGAAAATATTGATAGGGAACCGTGCCTTTGGCGGGCACCGTGAACGGCTTGGGCATGCGCAACACGACGTCGGGAGTCGGGATCTGCCAGCCGTCGACGTACTTGATCGGCTCGGGCAGGTCCGCCGGATCGCCCTCGGGCATGCCGTTGTCGACCCATTGGCGGAAGAGCTGCTTTTCGGCCGTGGGCATGTGACCATCGTTGGCGAAGTGGCCGTACTGTGGATTGGCGTGCCAGGGCGGCATGCGGCCATCGTCCATCACTTCGCACATCGTCTCGGCCCAGGCCGAAACGTCGTCGTACGAAGTGAGCGTGAAAGGCGCGATTTGAGCGTCGCGGTGGCAGCGGACGCAGTGCGTGTCGACGATGGGGGCGATGTGTTTCGTGTAGGTGATCTCACCCTTGGGTGCGGTCTGTTTGGCTCGGCCGATCAGGCAGCCGATCGGCTCGGTC
>JANNTD010000446.1:0-5687 GCA_031403315.1 Planctomycetota bacterium | reverse complement strand
TGTCGTCTCACCGAAGAAGAGCCGCCAGACGACCAGATCGTCGGCATCGATATTGCCATCGCCGTTGCCGTCGGCGGCGAGACCGGCACCAGTTTGGCCGAGCGTATCGCGCCAGACGGTGTAGTCGGCCGCATTCACAATGCCGTCGTCGTTGAAATCACCCGGCAGCGCAGGCGCGAGACTGCTCCAAGGCAGGATCGGAAGTTCGCCGAGCGTGATCACATCCTCGTGGTTCAGGAACTGTTGGAGGATGGCGGTGAGCTGCGGGATTGTGTAGCCGGCGTTGGCGTACTCGCTGCGAACGTAGTCCCAAACCCAGGGAGAGACATAGCCCCACTTGGTTCCCCACAAGTCCAACACATTTGGATCGACCACCGTGTCGGTCTCCGACAGGGCGATCATTTTGCGGCCGTTGTACATTTCGAACGCGTCGGTCCATTGACCGCTCATGTTGTCGGTCGGCTGGGTGTAGATGTCGAGTCCGACCATATCGACGACGTCGTCGCCCGGATACCAATCGTCTTCATTGCCGTTGACGCCGATCGACGTGAACTCCCAAATCAAATTGTGCAGGCCGTGGTAATTGGTGAGCCGGTCGTGCATCACATTCCACAGTCCTTTGAAGTTCTCCGCTCCGTGGGCGCCCCACCAGAACCAACCGCCTTGTGCTTCGTGGAGCGGCCGCCAGATGACCGGCACGCCGGCGTCCTCGTACTTCTGGAGTTGGACCGCAATGGCGTCGATGTCGTGGAGGATGAGTTGATAGTCGCTGCCGGCCGGGTTTGCCAGCGCGGCGGGCAGGTTGAACGTCGTGGAGTCGGCGTAGAAGCCGCGCCACCACTCTTTGCCCGGCTGATTGATGAGGTTTGCCGGAGCGTTCCAATGCCACATGGCGGTCACGATGCCGCCCGTCTGCTTGGCCCAGGTAATCGTTTGTTCGGTTTCGTTTTGAGGATTCTCGCCAAAAGCGATCCGCGTGGGCGAGTAGTCAATCAAGTCGCTGCCGCGAATCGCCGGCACTACGCCGCCCGATTGGCCGAGATAATTCTGGATCGGAAACGAATAGTTGTCGCTGCTATTGTGCTGCAAGCCGGAAAGGGTTTTCTGGCCGTATTGGCTGACCAGGTAATTCATCAGCATTTGCGTGGGTCGGTCGGCCAGCGGATCGACGAGCTGGTTGGAGATCGGCAGCAGTGTCGGCGGCGTAAAGGGGCGGAACTCCCAATAGTCGACGTCGTAATAGCCCCAGTTCTGGCGAATCGCGAGTGTGTTGGTGCCGCCACTGATCTCAAACAAACCGGCGCGGTCGGAGGTGAACGTGTTCGATTGGTCGAACATGCCATTGCCGGTGATCCCGTCGACCTGATAGGTGTATCCCTTCTCGCCAAACTGAGAACGGTAGCCAACCCACATCTCGTAAAGACCATCTGGGACGTCGACCTGAAGTTGGACGTAGTCGGTGCCTCCGGCGGAGTCAAAGCCAGTGACGTACCCGGTGCCAGAGAAGCCGGGCACGGAAGTTGAAACCTGAGTGCCGAATCGCTGACCGGTTTCAGCTTCGTAACGATAGATCTGGGCGTTGGCGGCGGATGCAGCTAGGAGAACCGGGAGCACCGTCGCTAAATAGGTTGCTGGTTTCACCACGTCCGCCTGCCGCTAGAAAAGCCGCTTATCCGTTCCGCTACTGTCGATTGTACACGCGAAATGCGGCAATTGGTAGCAAAAACTGGAGCTAAAGTGGTTGAGCAACGCGAAGCCGGCCTTGACCGCCCGCCCCGATGTGCTATCCTTAACCTAACACTTAGGTGCGAGACCGGTGCCAGCTGATTCTCTCTTTGGAGCGGCTGGACCAGGTTCATTCAAATTCGATTGCAGCGGCCATCGGGGCCATTTTTAACAAAAGCTTCGCCCCGGTATCTAGCTCACGACCGCGACTGATTTTCTTGCTCCTGACGGTTCCCGCCGAATGTTTCGGCGGTCGAGCCTCACGCATGTTTCGCAAGCGGGGAATTGTGTTTCCGCTCAGCGTGCGCACAGGCAGCACACTTCGTTTCGATTTGAAAGAGAGAGTTCTTTGAGTACGGAAACTACGTTTGACAATTTGGGCCTCGCCGATTCGCTCCTCCGCGCCGTTCGCGCCGAGGGCTACGAGACGGCCACGCCCATCCAACTGAAAGCCATCGGCCCGGTGCTCGCCGGGCACGACCTGATGGGCTGCGCCCAAACCGGCACCGGCAAGACGGCGGCGTTCGCGCTGCCGACGCTGCAGCGGTTGAGTGTAGGCACGAGCACGCTGGCGGTCGAGAATGACATCCAGGGCCACAACGGCCACGACCGCAATGGCCACAACCAAAACAGCCGCCGCGATTCGCAGCGCCGGCCGGCGAAGTCCCATCGGCCGATTCGGTCGCTGATCCTCGCGCCAACGCGTGAGCTGGCGGCTCAAATTGGCGCCAGCTTTGCCACCTACGGCAAGTTCACCGGGCTCCGCTTTGCCGTCGTCTACGGCGGCGTCGGGCAGGGGCCGCAGGTGCGAGCGCTGCAGCAGGGCGTCGACATCCTGGTCGCCACGCCGGGCCGGCTCGAGGACCTGATGGAGCAAGGCTACATCGATTTGCGGCACGTCGAGATTTTGATTCTCGACGAGGCCGATCAAATGCTCGACATGGGCTTCATCGTGCCATTGCGGCGGATCGTCGGGGCTGTACCGCGCGAGCGACAGACGCTGATGTTTTCGGCCACCATGCCGCCCGAGATTCGCAAGCTCACCACGGAATGGCTCCGCAACCCGACGTATGTCGAAGTCGCCCCGGTCGTCGCCACGGCTGAGCTGGTCGAGCATTCGGTGCACTTCGTTGAGCCCCGCGACAAGCTTAACAAGCTGCAACACTTCCTCGAGAACACGGCCTACACGCGGACGCTGGTCTTCTCGCGCACTAAACACGGCGCCGACAAGATCGTGAAGCAGCTCTCGAAGAGCGGTATCCGTGCCGCGGCCTTGCACAGCAACAAGAGCCAGAGTGTCCGGCAGCGGACGCTCGCCGAGTTCAAGTCGAAACGCCCGCCGGTGCTGGTGGCGACCGACATCGCGGCCCGCGGCCTCGACGTCGACGCGATCTCGCACGTGGTCAATTACGATCTGCCGGAAGTGCCGGAGGTGTACGTCCACCGCATCGGCCGCACCGGCCGCGCGGGCGCGACGGGCATCGCCACGAGCTTCGTTGGTCGCGAAGAGCGCGACTTGTTGCGACAAATTGAACGGCTGATGCAGCGCAGGCTCACGGTCAACGGCGAAGAGCCAAACTGGATCAACGATCCGGCGCCGGCAGGCGGTAGCCGAAACGGCGGTGGCAAACGCAATGGACAGCGCCGCAGCTCGGGCAACGTCCCGCGCGGCGCTAGCGGCGGCAAGCGCCCGCGCCGACGATCCGACCGCAACGATCGCCCGGCAGTCGCGCGAAGCGGCGGCTCGACGAACGGCAATGCAACATCGACCGGCGCAACCACGCCGAGCCAACCAGCCAGCCGCCCGCCGCGGCCGAAGAAGAAACGCATCCTGGCCCGTCTGTAGGCCGAGTTGGTTCGTCGATCTAGCGGAAGTATCTCACGCAAAGGCGCCAAGTCGCAAAGGATCGTCGGCTGCGCTTACTTTGCGCCTTAGCGCCTTTGCGAGAGACTTGTCGGCACTCTTCTGGCTCAGTGCTGATGGAATGAGAGCCGATGCCGGCCGTCGGCGAATGTCAGCTCAACCGGTTCCTCGTCCACCGTGCACAGCGGATGGGCGGCGAGTTCGTCCGCGAGATCTTCGCTCGCGTAAAGCGTGCCGAGGTGGAGCGTGTTCGGGATGAAGAGCCAGCGCCGCTCGCCGAAGCGGCTGGCGATGGTGTTGACCAGTTCCTCGTCGTTCGCAAAAGTCATCGGAATCTTCGCGCGACCCATGTGGCCGGTGGTGAAGGCGTTGAGGAACATCTTTGGTTCGTCGATTGCGTCGCGCAACCGGAGGGTGATGAAGTCGGCCAGGCCCACGCCGATCGCGTTGCCTTGGGAGGCAGCGGCAAGCGAGAGGGCGGCGATTACGTGGATCCGCGGTTTCGTGAGGTCCTCGCCGTCGCGGACGCCGCGGTAGCCGATCACGTTCGTGTCCATGCCGGTGCCGCTATACGTCTTGCCGATCGCATCGACGACCAGCACGTTGATGTCGTCGAGCGGCAGACGGGGGAAGTAGTGGCGGTGTCGCTTGAGGAGTTGCGGCTCGCGGGTGAGGATTTCGTCGGGCGCGAGCGCATGCAGCTCGGCCGTCTGATCATAGCCGTCTTCGAGGATCGCCAGGCCGGCCCAGATCTTGCCCGAGTCGAGCACCACCTGGCCCATTTCCAGCAGCATGTTTTTCATCGTCGGCGTGGGGGCGGAGTGGAAAGTCTCGGCGGATGGGGTCTTGCCCATGCCGACGACCATCATCTTCGTGATGCCGCTCTGCACCGGGCCGGAGAAGCAGGTGTGCAGCTTCACTCGATTTAGCACCAGGACGCCCGCCGATTCGAAGGCGTGGCGGTCCATCCAGACATCCCCTGTTTCGACGGTGCCGAGCTTCGCGATGCCCATTGTCGCGAGGATCGGCATGCCCATCGCCGCTTCGGTAAGTCCGAGCGATTCGATCATCTCCCGCTGACCCTCGGCGGTGCCACCGTTGTGGGAGCCCATCGCGGGGAAGAGAAACGGCCGAGCACCGCGGTTTTTCAGCCAATCGCCGGCCGCCTTGGTAATGGCGGCGAGGTTGGCGATGCCGCGGCTACCGGCGGTGACGCCGACATCGCCCTGTGGCACCGTGAGATTCAGCCGGTCGAGCGCAGCGTGCACCGCTGCCGGCACGTCGGCGATTGGATTTGAAACCAGCTTTTGGCGGACGTGAACGAGCTTCATAACAGGCTAAATGGGCGGGGTCGAATAACGGAGTATAGCCATTTCCAGTTCGATTTTGCGGAATCGTCGGGGTCTGCGGGTGATCGGCGGCGAGGTTCCTAAAACTCGCGGCAGAAGGCAGATTTCTCGATTTGGTGCCGTTGACAGCCCGCGGCTGGTCGCCGTATCATCGCTAGTTCGCCACAAATTCGGCGGCGAGACGGTATCGGCTGCGTGGCCGCGTTTTGGGCCATGTCTTCGGGCTGGCGAGCGGTTGGTCGGCCCGCAATCGCGTTGGGGACAATAGTGGCCCCGTCGTCGATGGTGCGGCCGGCAAAAGTGTGTTGTTTGGTAATTGACGGTGTTGGCGACAGGAGCGTGAGAACGTGGCAGCTTCGCGTGATGTAATTCGGATCCGAATGGAGGCCTACGACCATTCGGTGCTCGACCAGAGTGCGGCCGAGATCGTCGACACGGCGAAGCGGACGAACTCGATCGTGCACGGACCGATTCCATTGCCGACGCGGATCGAGCGCTACACGGTGCTCCGCAGCCCGCACGTCGACAAGAAGTCGCGGCAACAATACGAAATCCGCACGCACAAGCGGTTGATCGACATCGTGCAGGCGACCGCCAAGACGATCGAGGCGCTCAACAAGTTGAGCTTGCCGGCGGGCGTGGATATCAAAATCAAGGCGACGAGTGGTTAGTTGTGAAGAGTGAGTTTTGAACGTGCGAGCCGGGTCGTCCTCGACCCCGATTGGACGTGAAACCCCGGGGTCGAGGAC
>JANNTD010000445.1:0-2471 GCA_031403315.1 Planctomycetota bacterium | reverse complement strand
GAAAGCCGAGGACCGGGCGCGATGGCTCGCCGAATGGCAGGGTAGCGACGTGTCGAATACTCCGACCGTTGCCGAACAGGATCAACAGATGCTGCTCGCCGCCGACCTGTTGAGCCTGTGGCTCTGCATGAACGGTCCGGTAACTAGCGGCGATGACGACGCCTCAGTTCCAAATTCCGAAATGCAAACGCGGACTTCCACGGTGCTGGGCAAGTACGGCTTTGCCCCGCAATGCACCTCGGCTCGCGCAGCGGAAATCACCTGGCAGGGCTCGTTCGCGCCCTGGCCCTTTGCGGCTGCTGAATTATCCCTCGAATCCGCGGCCGTCGCCCTCCCCGCCGCGAATTACCGATCTTGGCCGGAAATCGCCGCCGTGAGTCGCCCCATCCGCCTCCGCTGGCGGCTGCGAAAGACCTTGCCTCCTGGGGGCGAATGTTGATAATCCACGGTTTGCACGTGCAGAGACGTCACCAGCCATCAAGTACAGGTGCAACATGCCACGAAACAAGACTTTCGACAACATCGCTCAAGCGATCGGCGACACGCCGATGGTCCGCATCAACCGGCTGATCCCAGCCGGCCAGGCCACCGTGTTCGCCAAGCTCGAATTCTTTCAACCGCTCAATAGCGTCAAGGACCGCATCGGCGCGGCGATGATCGAAGCCGGCGAACGCGACGGCAAGATCAAGCCGGGCACGACGATCGTCGAGCCCACCAGCGGCAACACGGGCATCGCGCTGGCGTTCGTCTGTGCTGCGAAGGGTTACAAATTAATCCTCACGATGCCGGAGTCGATGTCGGTCGAACGGCGGGCGCTGTTGCGATTCATGGGCGCGGAACTCGTGCTGACGCCGGCCTCGGAAGGCATGAAGGGTGCGATCGCCCGGGCGACGGAACTGGTCGAGAAGACGCCGAACGCCTGGATGCCGCAGCAGTTCGACAACCCCGCCAACCCAGCCATCCACGAGAAGACCACCGGCCCCGAAATCTGGGAGGACTCTGCCCACAACATCGATGCGATCGTCGCCGGCGTTGGCACGGGCGGCACGATCACCGGCGTCGCCCGGTTCATCAAGCCGAAGAATCCGAACTTCAAAGCGATCGCGGTCGAGCCGGTCGATTCGCCGGTGATCTCCGGCGGCAAGCCGGGCCCGCACAAGATCCAAGGCATTGGCGCCGGCTTCATCCCCAAGAATCTCGACACCTCGCTCGTCGACGAAACGATCCAGGTCAGCAACGAAGAGGCGTTCCAATGGTCGCGCCGGCTGGCCAAGGAAGAGGGCATCGTCGCCGGCATCTCGAGCGGGGCCAACATGTGTGCGGCGGCGAAAGTCGCGGCCCGGCCAGATTTCAAAGGCAAGCGGATCTGCGTGATCATGCCCAGCTTGGGCGAGCGATACCTGTCGACCGCCTTGTTCGAAGGGCTGACGGGATAAAAGCTAAACCGCAAGTCGTAGACCGGCCGTGGCGGGTGTTGGTTGACGCTCGCAGGGTTAGTGCTAGCATGGCTGGCGGCGGACGATGGGTCCGCCATTGGACCGCGAGCCGGTTTTCTGTAGACTTCGCGGCCCAGCGCCTCATTTCCGACAGCAGCCGGGTCCGCCAGCACCTGAGATTCCACGCTTGAACAGCTTCGTCCCGCTCCCGACGATCGATCCGCCCGCTTCGCGCACGCGCCCGCGGTTGCCCGAGTGGCTGCGCGTGAATCTGCCGAGCGGCTCACCGCTGGCAATCTTCAACGCGACGCAGCATACGCTCGCCGAGAACGAGCTCCACACGGTGTGCGAAGAGGCCCGCTGCCCGAACATCCACGACTGCTGGGCTCGCGGCACGGCGACCTTCATGATCGCCGGCAAATCGTGCACTCGCGGCTGCCGCTTCTGCAGTGTGGAAACGCTCCGCGCCCCCGAGCCGCCGGATGAAGCCGAACCCGAACACCTGGCCGACGCGGCCGAGCGAATGCACCTCGAACACGTCGTGATCACGGTCGTCAATCGCGACGACCTGGCCGACGGCGGCGCGTCGCACTACAAGCGCTGCGTCGCAGCGGTACACCGGCGGCTGCCGACAATCACCATTGAATTGCTCTCCAGCGACTTGGCCGGCAGCGATGCAGCGCTCCGTCACCTGTTGGACGGAGCGCCGCTGGCCGTCTTCGCGCACAACGTTGAATGCGTCCCACGGCTCGACCGCACGGTCCGCGACCCCCGCGCGTCGTTTGGGCAGAGCCTGCAAGTGCTTCGCACCGCAAAGCGCCTCCGCCCCGACGTGTTCACCAAGACCAGCATCATGGTCGGCCTCGGCGAAACGGATGCCGAAGTCTCCGACGCCATGCAACAACTCCGCGACGCAGAAGTCGACCTGTTGACGCTCGGCCAGTACCTCGCCCCCGGCAAACCGGGCGAGCGGTTCCTGCCGGTCGACCGCTTCGTCACCCCCGAACAATTCAACGCCTGGGCCGACGAGGCCCG
>JANNTD010000444.1:0-2250 GCA_031403315.1 Planctomycetota bacterium | reverse complement strand
TGTTTTTTTTTCGTGTCTCGCGAGAGTTTTTTGGAGGAGGATGACAATGGGTTTACGAAACACTTTGCTCGGTGCACTAGTCGCGTTGAGCGCCGTCGCCTTGGCGACAGAGGATGCGCAAGCGTTCGGGGGCTCTCGCGGGAGCTGGGGTTCCTATGGCGGAAGCTGGGGAAGCAACGGTAGCAGTGGCTCGTCGGGAAGCTACGGCAGCAGCGGCAGCTACGGCTCGTCGGGCAGTTCCGGTAGCTGGGGTAGCCGAGGCAGCCACGGCAGCAACGGTTCACACGGCGGTTTCTTCCGTCGCCACCGTCACGGTTCGTCGGGCGGTTCTTCGGGCGGCAGCTACGGCAGCAATGGCTCGTCGGGCAGCCACGGTAGCAACGGCTCGGCCGGCGGCCATGCCAGCTACGGTTACAGCGACGGCGGCTACGTCATGAGCAACACGAATTCGGTCCCCATGCTGGCCACGGCCGCTCCGGCCAAGACCCTGTTGACGGTCCGCGTCCCCGCCGATGCCAAGATCACCTTGGCCGGCATCCAGACAAAGCAGACTGGCGAAGTTCGTGAGTTTGCCACGGGCAAGCTCGCGGCCGGCCAGACTTGGAGCAACTACAACGTCCACGTCGAGATCACCCGCGACGGCAAGACCTTGAGCCAGGATCGCACGATCATGCTCACCGGCGGCCAATCGCAGGAGCTCTCGTTCGACCTGGGCGGCATGCAGCTCGCTTCGAAGAACTAGCTAGCTGGCATCGTGCGTCGCCGAGGCGCACGCGAATTGAAACACAAATCCCTCGCATCGGCTCAGTGGCCGATGCGAGGGTTTTTCGTTTGTCCCGGCGTGCGTTTTGCTCTGGGCCGAACGGATAAATCTCGCTAGCATTCGCCGAATAGTCGAGGAGATAATTGCGCCTCGTGCGAGAGGTGTTATTCGGAGGGAGCCGTTCGGACGATGTCGTTCAAAGCCACCGTCGCCGCGCCGCCACAAATGAAGCCTAATCGCCCGCAGCCGCCGGGTCTGGAACGCGACGCGCCCGCGCAGCGCCAGCGCAGCCGCAAGCCGGGCCAAATGTCGCTGCTGGTGAAATTGATTATGAGTCTGCTCGTGAGTTGGCACATTTTGGCGGTATTCCTTGCGCCGCTTTCGATTCAGCCGAGCTCGCCGCTCGTGGTCGAAATTGCCCAACAGCGTCCAATGCAATGGTATCTCGACGCGCTCTACCTGAACCACGGCTACCACTTCTTCGCCCCGGAGCCGAGCAACGGTCATTTGATCCGCTACACAGTGATGGACGACCGCAACGGCATCCTCGCCCAAGGCGAATTCCCCAGCAAGAAAGACAACTGGCCGCGGCTCCTGTATCACCGCTACTTCATGCTCGCCGACCAGTGCGAAGTCGCGGCACCCACCGAGGCCGAAGCAAATCAGTGGCGCGACACGTATCTCAAAGCCTACGCCCGTGAGTTATTGCGCGAGCATCCCAGCGCCGCCACGGTCCGCGTCGAGCGGGTCGTCCACTTCCCGCTCCGCGCGATCGATGCGATCCGGATCAACAACGACGAATCGATGCAACAGTACCGCGACGAGCCACTCAACTATCCGCCGACCTACCAGGTCGAAGCGGAAGTCACGCAACGGCGCAGCGATCTCGATCAAGCGCAGGCGGCGGCGAACTGGCGGCAAGACGTTGCCAGCGGCTGGCAGGGAGGTGTGCGATGAGTGCTCGAGGCGGCATCCGCGGTTACGTTGCCGACGTGTGGGAAGCGTGGGACCAGTTCTGGTTCACGCCCACCAACCCGGCCACGCTCTCGGCCATTCGCGTCTTCGCCGGCGCGATGTTGTTCTACACCCATCTCGTGTGGTCGTTTGATCTCAGCGGCTTCTTCGGCCAGAACGGCTGGTTGCCGACGCAGCTGATGCACGACGTGCACCAATTCTCCAACGGCGGACTGGACACGCCGACCCGCTGGATCTGGACGTACTTCGATTACATCCAGTCGCCGACCGTGCTCTGGATCGTCCACATCGCAGCCTTGTTCGTGTTCTTCTTCCTGATGATCGGTTTCTTCAGCCGCACCATGGCCGTGCTCGCCTATCTGATCGCCGTTTCGTACGCCGCCCGCGTCACACCGGGCGCGTACTTCGGCCTCGACAAGATCAACTGCATGCTGGCGATGTACCTGATGCTCGGGCCGTGCGGGGCCCGCTACTCGCTCGACCGCATCTGGCGGCTCAGGCGCGGCGCGCCG
>JANNTD010000443.1:0-1087 GCA_031403315.1 Planctomycetota bacterium | reverse complement strand
TCCGCGACGAGCCCGACAGCGCGGTGCTCGCGAACTTCCTCCTGCAGTACTACGAAGGCGCCCAGTACATTCCGAAGCTCGTTGCTATTCCGCAGGAAGCCGACGAGCGAGTCACCATCGAGGAACTCCTCACCGAAAAGCGCGGCTCCATCGTCGAAGTCCGTGTGCCCGAGCGCGGCGAAAAGAAACGTCTGGTTGAACTTGCGGGCGAAAACGCCAAAGAAGCGCTCGATATGATGCGCGTGAAGTGGATGGCCGACGCCGACAAGACCGAGCAGGCACTCGAACAGCTCATGGAAGAGCTTTCCCTGCCGGAAATCCCCCACCGCATCGAGTGCTACGACAACTCCAACATCCAGGGCACCAGCCCGGTTTCCAGCATGGTCGTCTTCGTTGACGGCAAGCCCGAAACCAGCCAATACCGCCGCTTTAAGGTGAAGACGGTTGTCGGCGCAGACGACTTCGCCACGATGGCTGAAGTCCTCCGTCGCCGCTTCAAGAACCACGCGAAGACAGCCTCAAGCGAACGGTCCGGCGCCGAAGGCGACTCCGAGAAAATCCCAAATCCGACGTCCAAGATCCAGAATGGCGACGCCTGGGCGTCTCCGGACCTCGTCATCATCGACGGTGGCAAAGGCCAACTCGGGGCTGCCGTACAGGTGATGCGCGAACTTGGCGTGCACCACATCCCTACGGTTGGCCTGGCGAAGCGCTTCGAAGAGCTGTTTGTACCCGACGAAGATGAACCCGTCGTACTCCCGCGTGGCAGCGAAGCGCTCTATCTCGTGCAACGCCTCCGAGATGAGGCCCACCGGTTCGCCATCACGTTCCATCGCCAGGTGCGAGGTAAGTCATCCATCCAGTCTGCGCTCGACACAATCCCCGGAATCGGCCCCAAGCGAAAAAAGGCTCTGCTCCGCAAGTTCGGCAGCGTGAAACAAATTCGTGAAGCCGACCTGGAAGAAATCGCGAGCACGCTTGGATTTACCCGGGCATTGGCGGAGAAGGTGAAGGCCGAACTGTAACGGGTTCGGGTAACCTCAGTCAGCGTAGAAGAACGGCCTGAGCTCGTCCTCGCCAATGTAAC
>JANNTD010000442.1:0-21390 GCA_031403315.1 Planctomycetota bacterium | reverse complement strand
TACCTCTGTGAACGCTTCGCACTGTCGGTTGCCCGACAGCACGCATCACTCGAGGCCAAGGCGACTGGCTAGGTCTTACCTTGTACGACTCTTTCATTCGCTACCTTCCTCCGGCTTGACGCCGACGCACCCTGACCCCTTCCCCGATGCCCACACCGCACGGCTTCATCGAGAAACTGGCCGAGCTTTCCAAGAGCGGCGGCCCGTTCGTCTCGGTGACGATGGTCGACGCCGTCGGCAGTACGCCGCAAGACGCCGGCACCAAGATGCTCGTCGACCCCAGCGGCCTGCTCTTCGGCACAGTCGGTGGCGGCCGCGTCGAGAATCAAGCGATCGAGTTCGCCCAACGGATGCTGATTGACAAGGATTCGCCCACGAATCGGCTTGTCGAATGGAACTTGCAGCGCGACGTTGGCATGACCTGCGGTGGCGTCGTGAAGCTCTACTTCGAGGCCTACAACGTGCGGGCGTGGCGGATCGTCGTTTTCGGCGCGGGCCACGTCGCTCAAGCCCTCATCCGCTGCCTCCTCGAAATGGAGTGCCAGGTCGTGTGCATCGATCCGCGACCCGATTGGCTCGCCAAGCTGCCGCACTCCGGCAAGCTCACTAGGATTCAAACCGACGACATGCCCGCTCAAGTGGCCAAGCTCTCGGACGACGATTTCGTCGTCTTGATGACGATGGGCCACCGCACCGACCGGCCCATTCTCGAAGAAATCTTCCGACAAGGCCGCCGGCCGGCCTACCTCGGCGTGATCGGCAGCGAAGCCAAACGCAAAGTGCTGCTCCGCGAGCTCATCGACGCCGGCATTGCGCCGGACCGGGTTGAGACTTTTCGCTGTCCCATCGGGCTGAATCTTGGCCAGAACCAACCCGGCGAAATCGCCGTTAGCGTTGCGGCCGAGCTGATTCAAGTGCGCGATGCGCTCGCCGTGTCCTCCAAGTAGTCAGCGATAGTGCGAGCGCTGCGGTTGCAGAAATGAGTGCTGTCGCAGGCTCAGGCACGTTGGCAGCTGAAATGGCCGCGGCTGCGTCGCTCGCCGATTGACCGAAATGCGATTTCCAAACGTCATAGTCTTCGGCATCGACAGCGTTGGGGCTCGCGTCTTCATTCGGCAGCGAGATCGGCAGACCCAACGCGTCACGCCACACGGTGTAGTCGGCGGCGTCGACCACGTGGTCGTCGTTGTAGTCGCCCGGCAGCCGAACGGAGAATAACGCGTCGATGTTCTCTTCAACCCAAATCGCCGCCAAATCGCGCGCCTCATTGGAAACCGTCGACGTGCGATGCACGAACACAAACGGGTCGGACGTCTCGAAGCCCGCCGACTGCGCTTGCCAGGCGATCATGTACACCCCGGCCGGCGGCGTACCGGCGACCGTGCTATTGAGCAACAGTGCCAGGTGTTTGTGCAGCATGCCCGTATCAATGCCGTCTGACGGATTCGTATCCGACGACGTTTGTTGAATCAATCCGCCAGGCACGATCTCGTCGGTTCCAGCGGCGATCAATGAATTGGAGTTGTCGTCGAAGACTTCCCAGGCGACGTTCGTCGGCGTCACGAATTGGATGTCGGCCAAATCGAGCCCATCGCCACCCGGGTCGCTGCCGTCCCAATACAGCAGATTGGAACTAGTGCCGGCGACGTGCATGGGCAGGAGGTCGAACCCCACGTCGTGATTCGAAGGGAACCCGGCTGCCCCCTCGGGAAGGTTTGGATTGACCGACGTGAGGCTAAAAAACCCGGGGTTCGCGGCGCGGAAATTGGAGAGGAAATTGCCGCGGTAGACGCGGGTCCCCAGCGTCCCAATGCCGGTTTGGTCGTCGACGATGCCCGTGACGATCTTGCTCTCCATCGTTTGCAACATCACGTCCTGAACGGCCTGCGCTCGTGCTGCGCATAGGGCGAACAGCACCAGTGATCCGAAAAGACGTTTCTGCCAAGTGTTCAATTTTTTCATGGCAACGAATCCACAAACGTCGGCGCGGCTCGCACCGCGCCGACGCCGTAAATGTTCAAGTCTTTCAGCCGTTCACTTTGCGATCTCGTCCGCAGCCAATTGCTGCGATCGATCCGAGCACCGCCAAGCCGGCCAACACCAGCGAGCTCGGCTCCGGCACCAAATTCGCTTCGACGAACTCAACTGCCGGATCGATCACCGCGTCGAGCGCTTCCTCCAATTCTTCTGCCGACAGCAAGTCGAATTCCTCCTGACTGATTCCCAAGAAATCGGGCGTAATCAGCGCTTCGGTGCCGAGCACCAGAAAGACGCCGTCCGAAGGGCCGAAGCTGTCGACGACGCCGTAAACCGACGCCAGATAAATCCCAGGCAGCGTGTCGTCATCGATCACGAGGAAAGGATGCTCGTCGAACGCACCGCCCGCACCAGATGTGCCGCCCAGCGGATCGCCGCCGTCGACGCGGAAATCGGCAGTGGCCGGTGCGAATGACACCGGCAACAGGCCATTCCAATAAAACAAATCGTCGGTCATGCCGCCGACTTGAAAGTCGCGCTCGACGATCCGCAGCGTGTCACCTGGCTGGAGCGCGGCCGCCGAGGCGGGATAGCCGGCCAAGCCGGGGTCGTTGATGTTGGGATGATTCACGCCAGGTTCGAGCGAAAAAAACTCTCCTGCCGCGGCAGCCAGTTCGGCTTCGAACACGCGGGTTGAATCGTCGTACACGAGGGCGTCGACGTCGGCCCCGCCGATCACGGTTTTCGTGCCGGCCGCGGGCCGGGCGAGGAAAATATCAAAATGCTGGCCCAACGATGGATTGGCGACCAAGGCGCCGCCGGCGATCGTCAGCAAGAGAATGACGGAACGAAGTTTCATGAGTTCAATCTCCAGAGGTAAAACAGGAATGAAATGCAATCAATACAATCGCATGAAAGAAAACACGGAGCTTGACTATGGCTGCGGCGGTCGAGCAAAATTGAAACTTCGGTCGACCCACCCGTTCACCTCTGCTGCCGCAATCGGGCTCACGTGGCCGTCGGCGTACAAGTAGTTCGCCACTTCGCCCGAGTGCCGATCGACCGCCACTTCGTTCTGGATTTGCTTCCAGCGCTCTTCGGCCGTGGGATACTCTTCGGTAAACCACAGCGACGAGTGAACGTGGTCGAAATGATTTTCCATTTCGATCGAGTTAGCGGCTTCGAACAGCACGATTGTCTCGTGCGTGCTTGCCAGATCGTACAAGTCGTAAACGAAATCAGGCACGGTCTCCGGGTACACGAGCTTGTCGACGTCAGTCGGTTCGCGCAGGTAGCCGTTGAGCACGTAGCTGGTTTCCCGCTTGGACTCCTGCTCGATCCGTGCGTGGTCCTCGGGGCAAAGGCGAATCTCGTCGACGCTCTCGACATACGGTTTCAGCGAGTAGATCCACGAAGCTGCGACGTCCTCTTCGTGGTACATCTTCGGAAAGCGACCACGATAGGAGTTCGCATACTGGTGGATTGCCAGACCGATCTGACGCATGTTGCTCGCGCACTGGCTGCGCCGGGCCGCGGCCCGGGCAGCTTGTACCGCCGGCAACAGGAGCGCGATCAGAATGCCGATGATGGCAATCACGACCAGCAGCTCGACCAAGGTAAAGGCCGATCTGCGAGCCATCACGATGCCTCGCTAAAACGAATTGGGGCGCAAGCGGCGCGACTCATCGCGCAGCTTGACACACGGTCGAAAGAAGGCGAGCGCACAGTCCGCGCGCCGCACGCAAACGGGAACTACCCGACAAGCATCGGCGGGCCGCGCGGTGCGTGAAGACCAAGCACGGTCTGAGAAACGATTCGCGGCGACGCGATGACGGTGTCGGCGACAATATGCTGCCAAACAACATCGCTGACCAGTTGCGGACGCTCGCTCCGCATCTGGTCGAGAAAGACGCAGACATCGCACTCGTGCGAATCGCTGTATCCGGGCGCAACGGGAATTGGCGCGTGTCGATGGACGTGGCTGGCGCATTTGCCATGGCTATGAACGTGCCCCGCCGCGTGTCCGATCGCACCATGCCCAACCGAACTATTTCCAATCGCAGCATGCTGGTGGACCGGGGAGAGCTCGTGCAGTCCGTAGCCGAGCAAGGCGATGCCGCCGTAGAGGGCGACAAGTCCCGCAGTCAGCAGTTTTCGGCCGAGAATTCGCATGGCAGGCTAAATCGCACGAGAGATGCAAATGCAAACTAATTGCAAATTGTAACTGATTGCAAATCAAGCGGCAAGGCTTTTTTGTCCTTTCTTACTGTTTCAGCCGCGAGGGATGGGCCCACAGGCCGGCCGAGGGCGTCGGGATGAAGTAGTACCGCTCGCCGTCGGCGGTCGTGTTCCAGCCCTGCTTGCACTCGTCCGGGCGGTAGCGGGCTCGGGCTTCGTGAATGTCCAGGTACGCAAAATTTACTCCCTCGATCTCTCGCTTGGAGAGATGGCCCGGGGCGTACGTGATCTTGAACCGGCCTTCGCTCGAGCCGTGGATGAGGTGGGCCGTGGCGTGGGCCAGGTCTTGCATGTCAAGGTTTTGGCGGTAGGCGTCCATGACGCGCGGCGTGCCGACATAGCCATATTTGCGGATGAAGGCGTCGACTTCCGGCTGCTCGCCGAATCGCTTGAGGCCGGGGGCGATCACGATCAGCTCTCCGCCGTCGGCGAGCGCCATCCGGGTGCGATAGACCGACTTGTTGGCGACCCAAGTGCTGAAAAACTCGTCGCCCTGCATGACGCAGACGATTTTTTGCACCGGCTCGTCAAATATTGTGATG
This sequence comes from Planctomycetota bacterium, assembly GCA_031403315.1. Lineage (GTDB taxonomy): Bacteria > Planctomycetota > Planctomycetia > Pirellulales > Lacipirellulaceae > DASYDU01. Next base: position 16,633 of record JANNTD010000442.1, on the reverse strand, counting down.
TTTTGTTCACGCGACTGCCGGGCCGCGCCGAGATACGTCTCCAAATCGTCGCCGACGTACACGCCGGTGTGCACGAGCCGATCCTGCTCATTGCGGGCGAGCACCACTTGCACGTAGAGATCGGGCAGGCCGCCCAGGTACTGGTCCTCGGCCTTGTTGAAGCAGGCGCGCACCGGCGTGATGAGATTGCCGAGATTGTTCTCGATCCCGCAGCAGGCGGCTGCCATGTGGGCGGCGCAAATGAGGTCCTTTCCACCGAGCCCGATAAAATAATTCTTGTTGTGGTTGGCAAAGCCGAGTACTTCGTGCGGCACGACGTGGCCGACGTTGATGATGAGATCCCACGGCTCGTCCATGAGCATCTTGTTGAGCGAGATCGGAATCGCCCAATTGGCCGCCCCGTTGGTGACATCCTTGACGAAATCGGCCGGCACCTCGCCCACCGGCACGACGCCGCCCCGCCAGTCGTGGGCGTGAATCCGCTCGTTCGGGATCGAGCCGAACATCTGCCGGTTCTCGTCCGGCGTATGCGGCACGTGCTGGCCGAGCGTTGGAATCACGTGGACGTCGGCCTCGCCCTTGAGCAGCTTGTAGAGCATCTCGGTCAGCCGGCCGGCTCCGGAGTGCATCCGCGTAATGTCCGGCGGCAGCAGCAACACCCGTTTCGGCGTGGCACAAATCCGCCGCCGGGCTTCGGCAACGGTCTCGTCCATGAGCTCGCCGAGGCGATCCCAAGAAATCTCGTTCGCTTGTTCCGTGATCCATGGCATCGATCGATTGTTCCTTCTGTTCTGTCGAAACGGGCTTAAGTTGAGTTGAAGCGGGAGGTTAGGTCGCTTGTGCAAGTTATATCAATTTGTGCCGCGGCCGGCCACGCTCGTCGTAAGTCGTTATTTTCTCGAAGGGGACAGGAAGCATGATGGGGAAGGGTTCGGAGTTCAGAGTTCTAGGAACGACGGATTTTGCCGCAGAGATCACAGAGGCCACGGAGGGGAAGAGCAAGGACGAAGTACCAATGACCATTGAGCAACGACGGCGGACGCGATTTGTCGGTCGGCCTTCCGAGCCGAAGCGACAATTGTTGCTGGGGCTCGAGGTTTTTCGCGTTTTGTCGGCACGTGTTTTCTCGCCCGCGCCGCAAGTCGTTGCGAGCTTTTGAATTGCGAATCGTCGTCCGCGGGCGAACTCGCACCGAGGCGACAATTGGCGCTCGTTTTGTCGCCTCGTGGTCGCGGAAACGACGTAAATACTCGCACCAAGCGTAGCGGCTGAGTGACAAAATACCTCCTCGAATTGTCCGATAAAGTCCGCATGCGTGTTCCTCTCGTGTGCCGTGAAGTCTCTCGCAAAGGCGCAAAGCGAACGCTGGCTAAGAGCTTCTGCCCAATAGCAAAGGACTCTTCAAATTATCAAACAACAATCGCTGGCTCGACTGCGGAGGAATTTGGCCTCACGCCGTGTTTATGGCGGAGGAACCGCTCGCGGTGGATGGCCTCGCACGCAGTCGCGCTTTTGCCGTCGCCGGCTGGTCTTCCAAGGAATCCGCGGCGATCGTGCGAAGTGTATACTAACGTATAGTATCACGAAATTCAAGACCTGTTTTTGGCCACCCCTCTGAAGAAAGGGCCGGGGATGTGGAGTCAGGGGTCAGGGAATTTTTTCAAAGGGCGAAAGGCGGAGAGCGAATCCTCAGGAGTGATCGCGGCTCGATCAATCAGCAGGGCGGATGCAGTCGCCAGTGAAGAGGAATTGTGGAGGAGGAATTTTGGATTGGGGAAGTCTGGCGGGATGCCGGGGGCGGTGACGCTTTCGCCACGTTCGAAATCGCTTCGGTGTGTCGCACCGACGCGAGCAAGGCCGCGAGTGGAATGGCCGTTCCGAAAGCCAAGCGAAGTCTCAACTAGCTGGCTTTCGTCGAGTTCTCGGCACTTTGATTGCTGAGGTGAGTTTATCGACATTGGTGCCCGAAGTATTTCGGCCACAAGTTTGGCCGCGACGAGTACCGGGAAACCAACGTATTCCGGAACATCACGCCTGCTGTTCGCCTAATTCGCATCGGCTATCATTTATTCTGTCGGCACGCTCGTTGCAATTGCCGCCGACGGTGGCAAATCGTCGCCCATATGACGGGTTCGCCGAACTTGATGGAACGGCAAGCAATTGACTCGCGTATACCCGGGCCATGAGAATGCCGTCGAGTTCGCTGCTTGGACCGATCGTCTTGAGAACGCCCGCAAGAAAGAACATGAGAACCCACAAATGACCCAAACGCAATTTCTTCGAATGATCTGCTCGACAGCTACAGCCTGCGCGCTGCTGTTGGGCGGTGCTGGCCCGACCACGCAGGCTTGTACCGGCATCACACTGAAAGCCAAAGACGGAGCCGTGGTTTATGGCCGCACGATGGAATGGGGTTCGTTTGATCTGAATTCACGGTTGGTCGTCATCCCACGCGGGTACAAGTTTACTAGCCACACGCCCGATGGAAAGCCGGGTCTAGCGTGGGATGCGAAGTACGGCGTCGTGGGGCTGGATGCCTTGGAGAAGGATATCGTCGTCGACGGGATGAATGAGAAAGGACTGACCGTCGGTTTGTTTTACCATCCCGGATTCGCCGACTACCCGAAGTACGACCCGGCCAAGGCTAGCGAATCGATGGCGCCAACGGACGTGGGGCAGTATCTGCTCACAACCTGCGAAACCGTCGAACAAGCCCGACAAGCGATGCAAAGAGTGAGAGTGGCGCCCGTCGTAGAAGAGGCTCTCGGCTTCGCGGCGCCAGTGCACGTCATGGTGACCGAACCCAGCGGCAAGGCGATCGTCATTGAATTCCTTAAAGGGGAAATGAAGATCTTCGACGCACCGCTCGGCGTGATCACGAACTCACCGAGCTACGACTGGCACGAAATCAACCTGCGCAACTACGTCAACCTCTCGCCAGTTGCCATCCCGGACAAGAAGCTCGCCGACCTAGACTTCAAGCCGTTAGGCGGCGGGAGCGGCATGATCGGTTTACCGGGAGACTTTACTCCGCCGTCCCGATTCGTCCGGGCGGTCGCATTCTCGAAGTCAGCCCGTCCTACCAATACTGGGGACGAAACCATTTATGAACTGTTTCGTATCCTGGACAACTTCAATGTCCCGTTGGGCGCGGCCGAAGGCTCAGGCGACGAAAAGACCAAAGGAATGCGCAGTTCGACGCTTTGGACGACTGCCTATGACACAAAGAATCGAGTGATGTACTACCACACGCAGCACAATCGCCGCGTCCGAGTGGTCGACCTCGCCAGAATCGATTTCGCCAGGCCCAGCGAACTCGTCCACAGACCGCTCGACAAGGCGAAGACGCAGGATATTGAGGACGTCACGCCGCAGGCGGAGTAGTTTGTTCTCACGTCGACGCGGACCGTGTCATAATCTCATGAATGCGAGAGACGCGCCGACAACAGACCGTTTTAGTACCGCCAGTTAGCTGAATGTCTGGTCGATTTGCGCGCGTAGGTCGCTTCGACCGACCTGTAGCAACCAATGGTCGACCGACCATGTGATTGGCCTTGTTTTTCGTCGCCAGTGATGTGCCCGGTGGCCCAATCGGCGAATTCTTGGAGGCGGCTTTTGCGATCTTGAGTCATGCAAAAAGCATGCATACGGTGGAGCTTGGAGCAAGACGGGGGGTGGCGCTCGATCGGCTCGCAGAAGTTTCCTACAGTAGATCGCGGTGTGACGGCCCTCACCGCTCGATAACTCGCTGCCTCTCCCGGAGGGCGAGGCTAATCGTCGGTCGTCTCCTTCTGCAGTATCCAATCGCCGAGCGTGGGCCAGAGTTGTGAGAGCGCGAAGAGGAGCTTGGTTTTGGCAGGAACGACTAGCTCGGGGTGGCGTGCTTCACAGGCGGTCAGGATTTTTCTGGCCAGCTCGGTGGGGTCGATTGCTTTGAGGCGTGCGCCGCCGCCGGGACGTTGGGCGGAGGCGGGGAGATCGGCCGCTTGTTCACCGTAGCGCATTCCGTTGTCTTCGCGGGCGATGGGGCCGGGGGAGACGAGCAGAGTGTGTACGCCTTTGGAGCCGAGTTCCATTCTTAGTTGTTGGGCGAAGGCGGCGAGGGGGAATTTGCTTGCCGGGTACGCGCCGAGGAAGCGCGGCGCGCATTTGCCGGCCAGCGAGCCGACGAGCACGAGGTGGCCGCGGCTGTGGAGCAGGTCGGGCGTGAAGGCTTGCGCGGTGCGGACAGCGGAGAGGAAGTTGAGCTCCCAGAGTTCTTGGAATTGTTCGGGAGGCGTGGTGATGGCGTCGCCCCGCATCGAGCGGCCGGCGGCGTGGGCGACGAAGTCGACGCCGCCCCAGCGGTCGTGGACGGTGATGGCGAGGCGTTCGACGTCGGCGGCGCTGGTGACGTCGGCTTGAACCGCGAAGACCTCGCCCTCACCCCGGCCTTCTCCCGCCACGGCGGATCTTCGACCCGGAGGGAGAGGGAGAGATTGGAGTTCGGCAACTACTTTGTCGAGCGACTCTTTTCCGCGGGCGACGATCGCCACTCGGGCGCCGCGCGTCGCGAGCGACGCGGCTAAGGCGCGACCGAGGCCGGAAGAGCCGCCGACGATCACTGCACGTTTGTCTTGCCAGTAACTCATGGTCAACGAACGCGCGTCGCAAGCGACGCGGCTAAGTGGTCTTTGCGCCTTGGCGGCTTTGCGTGAGACATGTTCTGAATATTATTTGGACTGGAAGTTGGTGACGCGCCAATACACCTCCGGGCCGCCGCCGAAGACGATGCGGTGGAAGCGTGCGGGGTAGCCGTAGGTGGGATCGAACTCTGCGCGGAGGTCGACCTTGGCGTTGGCGGCGAGGTCCATTTCGTGCTGGGGATCGGCGGCGAGGTCGAGTTCGCGCTCGATCGTTTCGAACATGCCGGGAACGGCCCAGACGTCCCAAACGCGGCGCTGCTGCGGGGCAAGGCCGTCGCGCTGCATGGCGGTGGTGACGCCGTCGCGAACTTCGACGTGGACCACGCCTGGCTGGGCGCCTTCGATGGTGAGGTCGAGATCGTAGCTTTTCGGGCCCTTTTGCTCCCAGAGTTTCTCGGCGGCGACGAGGTTTGGTTCGCTGAGTTGCGGCAGCCGCTCGACGACGAACAGCTCGACGGCGATCGCTCCGCCGAGTGCGAGACCCACGAGCACCACCACCACGGCCGCCAGCGGCGAGAGGCGGAAGCCGGGCTTGGCGACTTGCCCGGAAGCGGCACTATTCGCGGCCGGCATGGCATCATTCGAATTGGTCATGTTGTTCCGGCTGTGCGGGTTGTTGCGAGCGGGGGTCGGATCGCGGGCGGTTCCCCGTGCGAAAGGTCGTTTTCTCGGAAACTGGCAGGTGCAACGAAGTATCGTTGATCGGCGTCCTGGAGATCAAGGCGTGGTCGCTCCCCCGCGCGTCGCAAGCGACGCGGCTAAATGGCGGGCACGTATTCCCATCAAGCATAGCATCGGCAACAATCTATGGCTGGAATCATGCTGCTGGATCAGGCGCCGTTTACGGAGATCGCGATCGTACCTGAGATGTATTCTCCCCAAGACATTCGACGCCGAGCCCGGACGAAGATCGTTGCCACGGTCGGCCCTGCCTGTAGTTCTCCCGAGCAACTTCGCACACTGGCCCAAGCGGGCGTGGACGTGTTCCGCTTGAACATGGCCCACGCCGAGCCGGACGCTCAGCAAGTACACGTCGACAACATCCGCCGCTTGAGCGAAGAGCTCGGCGAGCCGATCGCGATTCTAGTGGATCTCGCCGGGCCGAAGATTCGGCTGGGCGAGCTGCCGGACGACCGCATCTTTTGCGAGACGGACGAAGAGTTTGTGTTCGTCTCGGGCAGCGGCGCGAGCACGTCCCGCGAGCTGACGTCGACCTATGGGCCGCTGGTGAAAGAGTTATCGGTCGGCGATCAGATGATGCTGGCCGACGGCACGGTGAGCATGGCCGTGGTCCGCAAGGAACCTGGTCGGGCGGTGACGAAGGTGGTGCAGCGCGGCACGATCCGCAGCCGGCAGGGCATCAATCTGCCCGGCGCGAAGTTGAGCGTGCCGGCGATCAGCGTCCACGATCATCAACACGCGATTTGGGCTGCTCAGGCGGGAATCGACTTTGTCAGCTTGAGCTTCGTGCGGGCGCCGGATGAGGTGCGGGCGCTGAAGGACATCTTGCGGTCGGCCGGGTCGAGCGCTCGAGTCGTAGCCAAGATCGAGAAGCGCGAGGCGCTGGAGCGACTCGAGGAAGTCGTCCTGGCGGCGGACGCGGTGATGGTGGCCCGAGGCGACTTGGGCGTCGAGATCGACGTGGCCCAGATGCCGGTCGAACAGAAGCGAATTATCAACATCTGCCAACGGCTGCAGCGGCCGGTGATCATCGCCACGCAAATGCTCGATAGCATGCACGACTCGCCGCGGCCGACGCGGGCCGAAGTGACCGACGTCGCCAACGCAATTCTCGACGGGGCGGACGCCTGCATGCTCTCGGGCGAGACGGCGGTCGGAAATTTTCCTCGCGAAACCGTCGAAATGATGAACCGGATCGCGCTGGCGACCGAAGCCAGTGTGCAGGACCGCCGTCCGCGCGAGCCGGAGCCGCAGCAGAACTCGGCGATCGGGCTCAATCCGATCACGCGGGCCGTGGTCCGCGGGGCAGGGGAGATGGCCTACGATCTGAAGGCGAAGCTGGTGGTGGTGGCGAGCCATTCGGGCCGGACGGCGCTCGGTGTGTCGCAACATCGCAGCTTTGTGCCGACGATTGGCGTGAGCCAATGTGAAGAAACGCTGCGGCAGATGTGCCTTTACTGGGGCGTGACGCCGCTCCGCGATGCGCCGGCGACCGACGTGCAGGAGCTGATCAAGTTCACCGACGCCTGGGCCTGCCGCGTGGGGTGCGCCAAGAAGGGCGACCGGATCGTGATCGTGGGCGGCTCGCACTTAACGGCCGGAGCGGCCCACGACGAAATGGCCGCCGGCGTGCACGACGTGGTGCTGGTGCACGAAGTGGAAGGGTCGGCTGGGTCTTAATCGGGCCGGCGTCTTCTGTCGCCACTTGCGGTTCAATGCGTTTGCCGATCGCACAGCGCGACTGAAACGATTGAGCATCTGTGCCGCCCGGCCCGCTGCCGATCGCTGTCGTGGGGCGGCATCACCAATCATTGATTTCCGCTAGTTGGGGGACTATCATGGCACCTTTCCCGGGCCGGCCGAGGGTATTCTTCGTGATTGGCGAAAATGGCGCGTCCAAAAACTGCAAAATCGTCGCCTATACCTGATGAGCGGGTAGGTCTTGAAGACCCGATCAATTCAGGGGCGAGGCCGGACGTGGATATCGTTGCAGCCGCTGGGGAAGAATCGTCGTTGAGCCAGCTGTCGCTGAGTGGTTTGTTTCGGAGTTACTGGCCGGCCGTATGTCGGCTCGCGGCCGAGTATTCTCCGCGCGACGCTGAAGATCTAGCACAAACCACGATCTACGAGGCCACTCGGGACTGGGGAACGGCCGGGCAGGCGTTTCGGGGAAGATCGCGGGGGCAATTCTGGACGTGGATCAAGAAGATCCTCAGGACGAATTACCTTGACGCCAGAAAACATGAACAGGCCAAGAAGCGCGAAGGTCAGGCGCGCGCTGTATCGCTCGACTTTTCTGGTTTGGGCGACGATGCGATCGCCAATCTCATTGACCAAGCCAAATCCACACCGAGCGCTTCCGCTTCGCGGCGCGAACAAATGCTAGCGGCAATCGCGCTGTTGCCGGCGCCGCAAATGGAAGTCGCCCGCCTCTACTTTCTTGAAGACGTAACGTCGACGGCAATCGCGGATCGGCTGGAGATTGCCGACGCCGAAGTCGAAGCGCGGCTCTTGAAGGCGGTGCGAAATCTGAAAAAGCATCTGCCGGTCGAATGACGGGACTTCGTCATGTCGGTTGACGCCGAGAATAGTGACTCGAAGACGGATGCGGCGCTCGCGGAATGCCTGGCTGAACTGCAGCGACGACGAGCGGCGGGCGAGGCGATCACCGAGGAGCAGTGGATCTCGCGTCATCCCGAATTGGCCGCCGCACTGGGGCAGGCGTTCGATGACCGCCGCGAGCTGGCGCGATTCTTGGCCGACGACCGTGGCGCTGAGTCGGCAATTGTCGACGAATTGCCGCTGGAGCTTGACTACATCGGCAGCTACCGGTTGAAGAAACGGCTGGGCCAAGGGGGCATGGGGGTCGTTTTTCACGCGACACAGCAAGGGTTGGGGCGCGACGTAGCGGTCAAGGTGTTGCCGCAACATCCGCAACGCGGTCAAGAGACGATCGAGCGATTTTGCCATGAAGCGGTGCTGGCGTCGAAGCTATCGCATCCGCACATCGTCACGATTTTCGAGGTGGGGCGTGACAAGGACTATCATTTCTTTTCGATGGAGCTGATGACCGGCGGCAGCCTGCATCAATTCCTCGGCGCCGATTCTCCGGACCCGAACAGGATCGCCAAGTGGCTCGCGCAGGCGGCGGACGCCGTGGACTACGCTCACCACCAGGGCATTGTGCATCGTGACGTCAAGCCGGCGAATCTACTGCTGGACGCGTCGGATCGAGTCAAGGTGGCTGATTTTGGATTGGCGCGAGACGTCGAGAACGATACCCACATGACCGCGGACGGAGACGTGCTCGGGACCGTGTCGTACATGTCTCCGGAACAGGCGCGGGGAATCCGCGACGATGTCGGGGTTTCATCCGATGTCTACTCTTTGGGAGCGACGCTGTATGCGTTGTTGGCGGGCGTGCCGCCGATTCGGGGCAACCGCCAGGGCTCGACGCTGGTGTCGATACTCACGGAAGAGCCCGTTCCCTTGCGGCGGCATCTTCCGTGGCTGAGTCGGGATCTCGCGACGATCTGTCACAAGTGTTTAGAAAAATCGCCGACAATGCGATATGACTCGGCAGGGGCCTTGGCCGACGACTTGCGGCGCTGGATGGCCAACGAACCGATCGCCGCGCGGCCCCCGAATGTCCTTCGTCGCACAGCGCGATGGTGCCGGCGGAATCCCAAGAAATCGCTGCTTGCGGTGGCCAGTCTGTTTGCGGTGTTCGTTGTGTTGTTCATGCAACACCACCTGCGGCAAATCGTGGCGGCTACCAACTTGCGACTGGAGGCTCAATCGATCATTGCCGGCCGCGAGGGCGGGTGGTCGGCCGCCGCGGCCAAGCGGATTCGCGAATCCATGGCGCAGCACAACGACCCGCGTGCGGCGGATGAAATTGTCGCCACACTGACCGGCGTCGACGTCGAACAGGCGGCACAGACCACGGATTTTGGCGGTGCTGGTTTGAGTTTCTCGGCCGACGGCAATCACCTGCTGCTTGCCGGCGAGTCTTTGGAACTCATCAATCCGGCAAAGACGGCTAAAATCTGGGATTGGCGTCGCAATCGCGTCATCGCCAAATCGCCGTTTGGAGGGATCGGCCCCGTGCGATTCACGGATGATGGCCATGCGATCCAAGTCGTGGTGCGTAACGACGCCGACGGTATCCAGATCTTGGACGTTGACCAAGAACGTGTTCGCACGCAGATCGACTGGCAACTTCACAACGAGCAGGCGGGCGTCGGGAGTCGAGCCCAATTTCCGGTCGCGCTGTCGCCGGACGGCCGACATCTCGCAGCCTGCATCGACGAAGATGGCAACGCGACGCTGGCGGTAGCAGAAGCCTCCACGGGCCGTACGTTGGTTCGGATACCACGGGCAGCGCATTTGCTGGCGTTTTCCCCTAAAGGCGAGCTATTAGGAACAGGCGATCAAGACGGGCATGTGTCCGTGTGGACCGTTCCCGAGGGGAAGTTGGTCCGCGAATTTGATGTTGGTCGTCGTGTCGTGCAATCGCTGGCATTTCGCGCCGATTATCGCCAGCGCGATCGCCCCGCCGGCGCCTGGCACGTACTGCTGGCGGTGGGCGACTCTTCGGGAACGATCTCGGTGTTCGACCTGGCGGATGGAAGCGTTCGAGCGCGGTTTTCGGGCGCACACCTCGACGTTCTCGCTCTGGACTTTCATCCGGAGGGGACGCTGCTCGCCGCGGCGTCGCGGGGCGAAGTACGGCTTTGCGACGTGCCGACGAGTCGGATGGTGCTACGGGTGACGTGTGGCAATTACAACACTGGGCTGTCGTTCTCACCCGATGGTCGGTCTCTGGCGGCAAGCTCGCTCGATTTCTTTGGCGGCCAGCACGCAACCGTTTGGCAACTTAGCGAGTCACGCGGAATTGCCGCGTTGCGAGGCCTCGGGGCCCCGATTGCCAAATTGCGTTTTTCACGCACGGATTCCCCCGCTACACCACGGCTCGTCGGCGCGCTGTCGCAGGACTGGCAGCTCGGCATTTGGGAAGTGCAGTCCGGGCGGCTGCGCGCGGTGATCGACACGCCGCGCGGCATGTTTCCGGACAATGCGGCTTTGGATTTCAGTCCGGACGGCGACCGGGTGGCGTTCTGCACCGGACGAGCGGCAGCGGTTTGGGACACTCGGACCGGCGAAAAACTGAATTCGTGGCAACTTCCGGAAGGCTTGGCCGACCTCATGTCGTTCTGCGGCGACCGGCGGCTAATCGTATGTCGTGCGGAGCGCGACGGCGACGCTGCTCCAACGGCAGGCGCCTGGCCGCGAGTCTTGCGTGTGCGTCAACTCTTAGGTTCCGAGCCGCTGCGGCCTGTTTATGAGGACGCTCAGTTTTCCGCGCCGATTGTCGATGGATTTGCCAGCGACGACGGCAACACGATTCTGCTCCAGACTGGAGCCACTCAGCAGCGCCCCGCCGTCCTGCGCGTGCTAGAGTCGAAGGGCGGCTCGTGGACGGCGGAAGTCCTTAATAAGCCGTTCGCGTCGCGTCGACTGCGGTTCGATGAACGCGGCCGGCTGCTGGCCGTTCAGTCGCCCGACGACGAGATGATTCGTGCGCTAACCTTTCCGGAGTTGCGCGAAATTGGTCGATTTAGCGCGCTGCCCAGCGGCCTCGATCCCAGCCGACGCTGGTGGGCGGCCCGCTCGACGGCCCCGGAACTAACGCTCGGACTGTACCACTGGGGCCGATCGGCTCCGCTGGTCATCCTGGGCCCGACCGACCAAATTGCGATCACAGCGACGCCGTTCAGCTCCGACGGCCAGTTTTTTGCCTACGGCCGAACGGATGGGCTGGTGATGGTCGTTGATTTGGCGGAACTTTTGCGGCAATTCTCGGAGCAGGGGGTTGACTAAATAATCACCCCCCCCCCCGTCAGAATACCGCCTCTTCTGGAAATTTTTCATGTCGGGAACCGTGATAATCTTCGCCCATACCCATAGACGCGGATTCGGACAATTGGCGCCGATCCGGTTTCTTAGGCGAGCACGCTAATGACGCGCTAGTTCATCCCGACGCATCACGGATGACTCGGCCTTCGCGGCCGCGAGCGCTTTACGTTTCGAGGTTTCGGAAAAGATTCCGCGCGACAATGCATACACTGCGGCGTCCGTAGCGGTCGTCTCCCCTCGAAACTGTGGACATTTTTCCCTGTGTTATTGACAGTTCAATTACCTTCGAGTGGAGTCGTATCAATGCTACAGTTTCAGCTTTCGGCTATCGCAAAATGGTTTCTGCAATTCGGGTTTCCATCACTATGCCTGTTGGTATTCGGTGCCAATTCTTGGTCAGCGCCGATGGGCACGGCGTACGTCGCCAACACAGGCAGTGACACAATTTCGATTTTATCCCTCACTGCAAATAGCGTGGTTAACACAGTTTCCGTTGGCGATGCTCCCCGCTATGTCGCCTTCACCCCGAACGGCAGTCGCGCATACGTCACAAACATGAATTCGGACAGCGTATCTGTGATCGACACCGCTCTGCAGTCGGTCATCGACACGATCAATGTCGGCGACCAACCGGAGCAAATTGTCGTGACAAGAAACGGCTTGCGAGCTTATGTTGCCAATTCCAATTCAGCGTCGGTTTCCGTGATTGATGTGCCGACGAATACGGTCATCGATACGTTGACCACGGCCGCAAATCCAGCCTCGTTGGCGCTGCATCCGACGCGCGACGAGTTGTGGATCGGAATGACCACGGTTGGAACACAAATTGAAGCACGCTCGTTGGCCGACCATTCGATACTTGGCACAGCCACAAGTTTGAGCCGGATTTTCGCCGGCACTGATTTGGCTTTTTGGCCGGACGGTAGCATGGCAATCGGATCGGAGGGATGCGGTTTTTGCGGCCGATTTCACAAGATCTCGGGCGATATCGTCGCGGGTACCATTTCACCCATACAGCAGGACATTTTATTCGACAATTTGGGCGGAGCGCGCGGAGTGGCAGTTAACCCTAACCCGCTCACCGACGTGGGCTATCTCGCAAAGATCGGCCAGAATGGCGGAGCAAGTCGTGTCGTTGAGCTTGGTGGCGCAGGTCGTACGTACTTCTCTGGCGATCCGAGAGAAATGGCTGTTTCTGAAGATGGAGCATTTGTATTCCTCACGCAACTAACTCAAGGTGGTGCCAATCCAGGATCAGTGGCGGTCATAGACGCGGCCACGTTCGCAAACGTGACAACGATCCCCGTTGGTTTGGTTCCGCATGGAATTGCCATCCAGCCTGTCCCGGAACCGACCACCATTGTCTCTCTCGCCATGGGACTTGTTGCCGCCCTCTGCATCGTGCGTCGGGACCGGACGCGAGTCCAGCCATAACGACTGATGGACTGGCGAGCCACGGCCGCTCGTGGCTCGCCAGCTTCCGTCGTTTCTGCCGGGCTCGAGCGAGTCGACTTCGACGAGTCCCTGAACGCCGACAATGGGCGATTCACCAGTCGTAGCAACTGTCCGAGCGACCGCATTGCCTTCATTCCGGCACCCTCCAGCCGACGAAGCGGATGCTGAATCAAGCTCATTCGGCTTCGGAGAGGCTTGCCACACATCGCGCGGCGGATTAGCGGTAGTGCGACGGCTTGCCGAAGTTGGTGCGGTTGGCCGAGCGCGACGGGGGGCGACGCGAACTCGGTGAACTCGTCGGCTGGAGGGCGACGTCGATTTTCGGCTTACTGTTCGACTCAGGTTTCGGCGCGTCGGCAGCGATCGGTGTCGTCGTGTCTTCTCGCTTGAGCGTCGTTTGTTTCTTGAGCAGCGACGTTTCCTTGAGCGGCGCGCTGGCCGCGAGCTTGGCGTCGGTGAATTTTTCTTCCATCCGCATCACGTAGTGCATGCTGCTGGTGGGGCCGGCGAAGCCGAGCACGCGCTTGTCGACCTCGAAGAGCTGACTGTCGATTCGGCCTTGGTCGACGTCGAAGCGGACCTTGCCCTTCATCAGCTTCTGCACCAGTTGCGATTCGATCTTGGCGTCGATCGGCGAGAGAATTTGGTAGGTGACCTCGATTGTGGCGATGCCATTGGCGACCGAGAGCAGTTCGTAGTGGCGGCGGGTTTGGATACTCTTGGTGCCGCCCGTGTCGATGTCGACCGTGACGTCGAAGGGCTCGTCCCAGGTGGCTCCCACCGCGACCGGCTCGTCGGGCAAGCGGCTCACGATTTGGGCATCTTTGTCGGCGTTCGGCTGGCTGAGTTTGACGTTGCGGCTGACGATCTTGCCGCGCGGCGTCATCCGCACAACGCTCAAGGGCACGCCGATGGCGCGGGCGGTGTCTTCGTAGCCGGGCGGGGGCGTCTTGTCTTTTTGGCTGTCGTATTCGACCGCGGCGCGATCCGGCAGGTGGTTGATCATGTGGACCCGCTCGATGACGTTCATGAACTCGATCTCGCCGCTGGGCAGCACGTCGGTCACCTTCCAGGCCTTCACGGATTCGGTCTTGGTCTGGGCTTCCTGCGTCGATTCGTCGATCGTGCTGCGGATCGCGGCGCGATGGTCGATGGCGTAGCGGAGCACCGTGCCGGCGGTGAGCTTGTACTGGAGGTCGTACTTGGCGGCGTCGGCGGCCGGAGGGACGTCAGCGGCACCGGCGCTGCTTCCTGCTAGCGCGCAGGCAGCGAGAGAAAGATACGTGGCGAGACGATGCGAGAATTGGTGCGGCATGGTAGCTTCCTTGCTTCTTGCCGGGGGGGATTTTTAGGTTCGACGGTAGCTAAACCGCAAGCGGTGGTTTGGCTCTCTAGTTCAACTTGAGTTGGCCGCCCCAGCCGAGTTTTTCGCGGAGGGTGCGGTAGTAACTTTGGCCGCGGACTTCGACGGTCTGGAACAACGCTTCGGACCGCACGATCCGCACGCGGTCGTCGGGCTCGAGCGTGCCGAGCACGCGACCGTCGACCACCAGCGACGTGCCTGGGTTCGGCTGCCGCACGGCGATCTCGATGGTCCGATCGGCCGAGTCGACCACGGGCCGATTCGTCAACGTGTGGGCACTGATCGGCGAGATCACGAACGCCTGCAGGTTGTTGCGGAGGATGGGTCCGCCGGCCGACAGGTTGTGCGCGGTCGAGCCGATCGGCGTGCTGACGATCAGGCCGTCGCAACTATAGGTAGTGACCAATTCGCCGTCAACGTAAAGCTGGATGTCGAGCATTGTGAAGGGCGGGCCTGCTAGCACCTCGGTTTCGTTGAGCCCGAGCACCTGGCAGAGCGGTTTGCCGCCACGGAGATGCGTGCATTCGAACATCAGATGCTCGTTGACGCGGTGGCGGCTGGCGACAATGTCGGGCAGCGCCTGCTCAAGTTGCTCGGGCTGCAAGGCGGCAAGGAAGCCGAGGCGGCCGAGGTTCACGCCAAGCACGGGCCGCTGGCTGTGGCCCATTTGACGTGCGGCCCGCAGGATCGAGCCGTCGCCGCCAAAGACGATGGCCAGGTCGACGCCCGTCGTGTCAAGCTCCGCGGCGAAGTCGAGCGAGACGGCGGCGATCTCGAGATGCTTCTCGATGATCGGCCGGAGCCGCTCGACGGTGGCCCGCATCTCGGGGCGCGAGCCATCGGCGAGAATCAGCGCACGGGCTCTTGGGTCGCTTGCCATGGCGGGCCACTTGTGGGATTGGAATGTTCGGCCAAGTTACGGCAGGCGGCGGCGATGCCGACGGCGTCGAGACCGAGATCGGCGAGCAGTTCGCCGCGTTCGCCGTGTTCGATGAATTGGTCGGGAACGCCAAGACGGCGAACGCGGCTGGTGTCGACGCCGGCATTGGACGCCGCTTCGAGCACCGCCGAACCGAAGCCGCCCATCAGCGCTGCTTCTTCCACGGTGACGACGAAGCTCGATTCGCGGATCGCGCGGAGGATCGTGTCGGCGTCGAGCGGTTTCACAAAGCGGGCGTTGATGACGCCGACCGAGAGACCGCCATTCGAGACATCGCCGCGGAGTTGGTTCGCCGCTTCGAGGCACGCGGGCAACAGCGCGCCGCCGCAGACGATCATGCCGTCTTCACCCCAAGAGAGGACTTCGCTCTTGCCGAACTCGACGGGTGTGCGTTCGCCGGCAATGGTCGTGGCGGAAGCTTTTGGGTAGCGGATGGCAATCGGGCCATTGTGGCGGAGCGCGAGCGCGAGCATCTGCGGCAAATCGGCTTCGTCGCCAGGAACCATGACGGCGAGATTTGGAAAGACACGCAAGTAACCAAGATCGAACACGCCGTGGTGCGTCGGGCCGTCCGGTCCCGCGAGGCCGCCGCGGTCGAGCATGAACGTGACCGGCAGATTCTGAAGTGCGACTTCCTGGAAAACCTGGTCGTACGACCGTTGGAGAAACGTGCTGTAGATGTCGACGATCGGCCGCAGCCCCGCTTTGGCCTGGCCGGCCGCGAAAGCGACCGCGTGGCCCTCGCAGATGCCCGTGTCGAAGAAGCGGTCGGGAAAGGCGTCGCGGACCTTTTCGAGCTTGTTGCCCTGGCACATTGCCGCAGTGATCACGGTGACGCGCGGGTCGGAAGTCATCTGGTCGAAGATCGCTTGGGCAGCAACGTGCGTAAACGACCGCGCTCCGCCCGAGGTCATGCGAATCACCTCGTCGGCCTGGCGTTCGAATTGCGGCGGGGCGTGGAACAGCACGGGGTCCTCGGCGGCCGGCTTGAAGCCGTGGCCCTTTTCGGTGACGACGTGCAGCAGGATCGGGCCGTCGGTGGCCTTGGCCATCCGTAGGTACTTGCGCAGCAGGCCGATGTTGTGGCCGTCGATCGGGCCGAAGTAGCGGAAGCCGAGGTCCTCGAAGAACATGCCGCCGTGCATGCCAGCCTTCGCCGCCTCTTTTACCTGGGCCAGGAACCGCTCGACGGGATCACCCAAGAGCGGCACCCTGCTGAGCATGTTCACGACTTCTTCCTTGAGGCCGGAGTACATGCGGTTCATGCGGAGTCGGTCGAGGTAGTCGGCCATTCCGCCGACGCGCGGGCAGATCGACATCTTGTTGTCGTTGAGGATCACCAACAGACGTCGTCCGAATTGGCCGGCGTTGTTCATGGCCTCGTAGACGATGCCCGAAGGAAACGCGCCGTCGCCGATCACCGCGACGCTCCAGCGATCTTCGTCGGGGCGGGCGAGCGCGTCGCCGCTCGCCAGGCCGATCGCAGTCGAAACGCTCGATCCCGCGTGGCCGGTGACGAACAGGTCGTAGTCGCTTTCCTCGGGGTTGGGGTAGCCCATCAGGCCGCCTTTGGTGCGGATCGTGCCGAAC
>JANNTD010000441.1:0-15156 GCA_031403315.1 Planctomycetota bacterium | reverse complement strand
CATCTCGGCCTGCCGCCGGATCACGTTCACGCGCCGGCGGACCGCGTCGAACACTTCATCAATCAGCCGCTCCGCGAGGAGCTGCAGAAGGCGGTCGACGATGTGCAACAGGATCCGCATGGTCGGGAGATTCCTGAGTTTCGGCTCTGATCGCATCGTGAAGCCAACACTATTTAGCGCGCAAAGACGCAAAGGAGCAAAGAACGCCAAGTAGACGAACTTTGCGACCTTTGCGACCTTTGCCTCTTTGCGTCTTTGCGTGCTAAAAGTGAAAGTCATGATTTGATGAGTCGGCGCAACACTTGCAGATTGATCGTGTCGAGATCTTTGCCTTTTTCTTCACCTTTGGGGGTTTCGAGATACATGGGGATGTTCTTGAAGCGGCGGTCGTTCAGTAAGTGGCGGAATGGTTCTTTGCCCATCTGGCCGCGGCCGATGCCGGCGTGGCGATCGACGCGGGAGCCGAGCGGTTTCACGCTGTCGTTCAGGTGGAAGGCGCGGACGAGCTTGAGGCCGACGGTTTTGTCGAGCGCGGTCATCGTGGCTTTGTAATCTTTCTCGGTGCCGAGCGGGTAGCCGGCGGCGAAGGTGTGGCAGGTGTCGATGCAGACGCCGATGCGATCGGGGTCTTTCACGCCATCGATCATGGCGGCGAGCTGCTCGAAGCGGTGGCCCAGGCAGGAGCCTTGGCCGGCGGTGTTCTCGAGCAGGCATTTGGCCGTGATGCTGCGGGTTTGCTTGTGGACTTCGTTGAGCGCGCGGGAGACGTTCTTAATGCCGGCGGTTTCGCTGCTGCTGGTGAAAGCGCCGGGGTGAGTGACGACGTACGGAATCCCCAGCCGGTCGGCTCGCAGCAGCACGACGACGAACGCGTCGACCGACTTTTTCCAGAGCACTTTGTCGGGGCTGGCCAGATTGATCAGGTAGGAATCGTGCGCGATGGGGTGCGTAACCTTCAAATCGGCGAGCGCAGCGCGGAAGCGGGCCACGTCTTCGTCGGTGAGCTCTTTCGCCCGCCACTGATTGTTGTTCTTGGTGAATACCTGGACGCAATCGCAGCCGACGCGGCGGGCGATTTCGACGGCTTTGTAGTAGCCGCCGGCGATCGATTCGTGTGCTCCGAGAATTGTCATGGGTCGGGTTGAGCGTGGGTGGTGATTTTTCTAGAATGTTGGTTCGAAATGTCGATGCCTTGTTATAGGATTCGTGAGCGCGTCGCAAGCGACGCGGCTAAGTCAAACGTAGGAGTGATATGGAACGTACTCTGGTGCTGTTGAAGCCGGATTGTGTCGAGCGGCGGTTGATGGGGCGCGTGATCGCGCGGTTCGAGGACAAGGGGCTCCAGATCATTGCGCTGAAGATGATGCGGGTGACGCCGGAGTTGGCGAAGCAGCACTATGCCGAGCATGTGAAGAAGGATTGGTATCCGGCGCTCGAGGGCTTTATCACCGGCGGGCCGATCGTGGCGGCGGTGGTCGAAGGGCTCGAGGCGATTCGCGTTGTCCGCGAGATGCTCGGCGCGACGAGCGGACTCAAAGCCGCGGCGGGCACAATCCGCGGCGATTTCAGTTCGAGCCGGCAGATGAACCTGGTGCACGGTTCCGACGGACCGGACGCGGCGAAGCGCGAGATCGCGCTGTACTTCCGCGAGAGCGAAATCTGCGCGAGCGAATTGACGATCACACCTTGGCTCCGCGCGTCGGATGAAAAATAGCGAACGCAAAGGAACACTAATCGACACTAATCTTCGCTGATGGGAAGGCATGGAAGTTAAGCACTCCTGTCTTTTGAATTTCATTAGCGCACCTTAGCGAACATTAGCGGTTTCTATTGGCGTTTGCCCGGGGTGGTATCTGAACGGGATTCTCCAAGAGCCGGATCGTGCCGGCGGAGGCGTCGAGTTCGGCTTCGGCGCCGATCGGAAACGTGGTGTTGAAGGGCTGGTGACCGGCGGGGAAATTGACGACGACTGGGACGCCGAGGTCGGCGAAGTAATCGTCGAGCACGTCATTCATGGTCCAATCTTCGTCCCAGGCCGCATCGTCTTCGCGGCGGCTGTAACTTCCGAGAATGACGCCGGCGAGATGGTCGAGTTTTCCGGCGAGCTTGAGCGTCGAGAGCATGCGGTCGACGCGGTAAGGCGCTTCGCCGACATCTTCGAGGAAGAGAATTTTTCCGTCGGTTTGGATTTCAAACGGCGTACCCATCAAGGCGTGAACGACCGAGAGATTGCCGCCGATGATCCGTCCGCGGGCCTTGCCGGGCGCGATCGTGCGGACTTTTGGGAAGCCGGGAAATTGTTTTTTGTCGCCGACGAAGAGTTTCTTATCCCAGGCGATTTCGTCGGCGGTGGGTTTGGGAACGATTGTGTAGCCGGCGGTGGGGCGCGCGTCGCGAGCGACGCGGCTAAGTGGGGCGCTATATTGAGCCGCAAGTAGCGCGCGCCAAAACCAGCGGGCGGCGTAGGGATTGAATCCCTCCGGATTGCCGAGTCCGTATTCGGGGTTCGGTGTGTGGAAGGTTACGAGTCCTGTTTTTTGGTTGATGGCGATGTGCAGGGCGGTGATGTCGGAGAAGCCAATGAAGACTTTCGGGTGGCGTCGAATCGCATCGAAGTCGAGTTCGTCGAGGATGCGTGTCGTGCCGTAACCGCCGGTGCCGGGAAAGATTGCGTCGACCTCGGGATCGTTGAAGGCGGCCATCAGCTCGGCGGCGCGAGCTTCGTCAGAACCGGCGAAGTAGCCGTGCTTGCGGAATAAATCGAGCGGAAAACGGACCTTGAAGCCGAGTTCTTCGAGCCGCAACTTGGCGAGCCGACAGCGCTGTTCATCGAGATTTCCGGCCGGGGCGATAAACATGATCGTATCGCCGGGAGAAAGTGCTTTGGGGAAGATCGGCGCGGGCGACTCGGCGCGCATAGTTTCGCCGGCGATCGACGCGAGGATCATCGCGCTCGAGAACACGATTCGGGATAGGGTCGGTGTCATGCGACGGGTTCACGGGTTCTTGGTTGGGGGGACGCGGGCTGGTGATTCGGCGCGTTGCCTGCGGCGCGGCGCTTTCGAGCATATTGTACTTGATCCGCAAGCGGGGCGGCGTGGGACGAGAGTTTGCTGCGCGAATCGGGAGCCGCTGCTGGTGGCTGAGTCTTGGTGGGCGGCGATGCGCGGAAGGCGCGGAGCATTCGATCAAGCAGCGGATTGCCGGTTTCGGATATCGGTTGCGAACGGGCGCGATCGAGGGCGGCGATCGACTCGGCTACGGTCGGCGCGCGCAAGGGGCCGAATTGTTGCTCGCCGTGAAGGGCGTCGAACCGGGCCTGGTTGGCGATGTCCTCCTCGTAGTTGACGCCTTCGAAGATGTCGGGGTTTTTCGGGGTCGGCTGGGAAGGATCGGGGTCTGTTTTGGCCGGCAGCGACCACCACCAACCCTGCATCAGCCCGCGTTTGACGGAATGGCCTTGGAGCTCGAAAAACGCGCGCTGGAGCGTGCGATTGAGGAAGCCGCGCTCCTGGCCTCGGTCGAGGACGTCGCGGGCGGGTCGCGGTCCGGCGGCCAGCAATTCTTGGAGCCACTCCCGGGCGGCGTAACGCTCGGGCGAGAGGGTGTGCGGTTTCGCGAATGCTTTGTCGGGCGAGAGCGGAGCGATTTCGGGTTCCCAGACGATGCGTGGGGCGCCGGCGCTCGGTTCTTCTTCGATGCGGAATGCTAAGCCGCGCGCGGTGGCGGTCAGGTTGTGCTTGAGTGGCAAGAGCAGATTGCGGCCGGCGTCGCGCGGGTCGCGGCAGACAGTCCACACAGAACGGGCCGAGGCGACGAACCCGGTCGAGCCGGCGGCGCGGTGGATTGCTGCGCCGTCGTTTTTGCGGAATTGAGTGATGGCCAGGATTGCGATGCGCTTCTCGGCGGCGAGGCGCGTGAGCGGCGTGAGCACGCGGCGGACGACGGTGTGGTAATGGGAATCGCTTGGGCCGACGAAGGCGTTCACCGGGTCGACGATGATCAGCCGGCAATTGGGCACGCGTTCGACGGCGGCCTTCAATTGGCCGAAATCGTGCCGCAAATCGGTGATCGACGGCAGGACGAAGACCCGCGACGGATCGGCGCCCATGGCGTCGAGGCGGGGGCGGATGGTGTCGGCGAGGTCGTCGCTGGCGCTGAGGATGATTACCGAGCCAGGCGAAGGGGGAAGGGGGAGGGTGGAAGGGGGAAGGTCGGAGTCGGATGTATTACCTTCCGCCTTCCCCCTTCCGCCTTCCGCCCTATTTTCGTCCGGAAACGCGCTGCCGCGCGTCACCCGGGCGGCGACGTCGAGGGCGAGCACGCTCTTGCCGAGGCCGGCGTCGCCGGCGATCAGCGTTACCTTGCCGACGGCGATGCGGTTCGGCCAGAGCCACTCGACCGGTTCGGCCGGATGGTTGGCGGCGCAGAGCAGCTCGAGGCCCTCGGCGGAATCGGGGTCGGCGAAGTCGGTCGGTGGTTTGTGGAACGTGACGGTCGAGTGTTTGGCGGGCGATTTCGTGGCGGGCATGGTTCTGGTCCTCGGTTTTCTGGCCTTGAATTAGTGAAAATTTGAACACTAACCACGCTACACGAAGTCGGAACGGATTTCGCCTGGCTTTTTTGGCCATCTTGACAGGGTAGCCGGGAGAGGGGGCGGGGCGGGAAGTCTCACGCGGAGACGCGGAGAGGGTCTCACGCAAAGGCGCTAAGGCGCAAAGGAACGCGGCGAGTATTTCGATTCATTGGGTGGAACCGAGCAAGCTGTTGTTTTTGACGTCCAAAAGTAACTGCGATCGATGGTCCCGGAACTATGGGGACCGGCTATACTTCGTGGATTATTAGAACGGTGCGGGGCGTGGGAGGACGGTTTTGTGGCGCAACGGGTGCTGGATTACGAGTCTCGTGGGGAGCCGCTCTTGAGTCGGGCTGCGTTTGTGGGTCGGCTGGCGGCGAGTTGTGTTGCGGCGGCGGCGTTGATCGCGGTTTCGCTGTTTGGCGGGATGTACGGGTATCGCTATTTCGAGGGCATGTCGTGGGTCGACGCGTTTGTGAACGCGTCGATGATCCTCTCGGGGATGGGGCCCGTAACGACGCTCGAAACTTCCGGCGGGAAGATCTTCGCGGGGAGCTATGCGCTCTACAGCGGGTTGGCGCTCATTCTGGCGACGGGGCTGATCATCGCCCCCGTGGTGCACCGTGTGATGCACCGCTTCCATTTAGAGTCGGAGCGGGACGAAGAATAGTCGGCCGCGCGAAAAAACGCCACGCCCTGCATTGAGACTCAGGGACGTGTGATCGACGAAATGGCCACCCGGGGCGCCTTACTCGCTCGGTTTCAGGCCGGTGGTGGTCATTTCGTCGATCACTCGTCCCTGGATTGCGGGCAGAACATCTTTCACGAATTCGTCCGTGTTGCCGTAGGCCCGCACGGCGTATTGCTGGGCGATGACTCCGCCCGCCGGCCGCTTGGCGTATTTGAAGATGTTGTATTCGACGAACGAGCCGTCCGGCGGGCCGACGAGAAAATCGATGACAGTTTCGCCGGTGTCCGGGTTCTCGGCCATGTTGTGCGGCGCGCCGGGGTAGTTTTTCTTGACCGACTCGAGCGTCTCGGCCGCGAGTGCGCGGGGATCGTCGATGGCGGCGTACTCGCGGATCGACGCGAGATGAGTCCAGTTGTCGAGCGTCTCGCCGGCGGGGATGAACTCGCGGATGGCTGAGCCGGGTTCGCCGCCCTCCCAGGCCAGTTCGAGCGTTTGGCCGTCAAACTCGACTGTTTTGCCGTCGATCCGGTTTTCGGACGGCACGGCGTCGGTGGCAGGTTCCTCGGCGTTTGCCATGGAAACGGCGAGCGTGAGAGCGATGCCGAGTGCGATCGAAATGTGGTGGTGGTGGTGGTGGCGCATGGTGGTGAACCGTTGGTTGTTGACGTGAGTTGGTTCGAGCAGACCGCGCGTCGCGAGCGACGCGGCTAAGGGCGGATCGTTACAGCGTGAGCAGCGAGATGCTGACTTGAATCAGGCGATCTTCGAGGAGCACCGCCTCTTTGTCTTCGTGCTCGAAGATGACGTTGAGGAACTCGAGGCTGCGGGCGTAGGCGATCGAATAGCCTTGGCCGACGATCACGCTGGGGATGGTGATTTGCGAAAACGCCCACTGGGTGGGGCCCAGCGACGCTTTGATGCCGCCGACGACCATGTTGGTGATTTCGCCGGTGGCGTCGACGACTTGCGAATTGAGCTCGGTGAATTGTTCTTGCAGCAGGCCGTCGACCGCCCGGATGGCGATGCGTTCGGTCATGTTCAGGGTGATGAAGCCCGACACCTTGCCGTGGACGCCGATCATGCCGGTGATCTTGCCGCCGTCGCGGACCGGCACGGCCGATGCGCCGACGCAGCGTACGGACATGCCGCACATCGTAAACGCCCGTTCGACGGCGGAGATCACCGCCGACATCAGCACGTTGTTGACGGGCATCAAGCGGACAGCCTCGGACACGGGCGCGGGGCGCTGTGAAACCGCAGCGGGCATGAGTGGTTCTCCGAACTAAGTTGCATTCCGAACGGCGTGGCTCTCCGAACGGCGGGTATGCGGAGTGGTCGCTGGCGAAAGAATCCTCGGGCTGCCCCGCCAAATATGAGTCACGGGCCACGGCCGGGGGCCGCCGCGGGGGGTGAAAAACCCCTAAACGCATGAAATGGGGGCAGTACGACCGGTGAAGAATGCACGATCGGAGCGGTGGGGGTCCGATGGATTGTGGCGCCTGTGAAAATCCGCTCAATCGTCGTCGCTGTTTTTGCCGTCGGTTAGTTCGTAGCGGCGGATTTTTCGGTCGAGGGTTGAGCGCTCGATGCCGAGGATTGTGGCGGCGCGGCTTTTGTTCCAGCCGGTCATGCTGAGCGTGGCCAGGATGTGGGCGCGCTCGACGTCGGCGAGCGAGGTCGGGGCGGGGGCGGCGCCGCGGGCGTCGCTGAGGCCGGTTTCGGTGTCGCCGGCAGTCTTGAGGGCCGAGAGGACGAGGTCGTCGGCATCGATGTATTCGCCGCGGGTGAGTACAACCGCCCGCTCGATCACGTTCTTCATTTCGCGGACGTTGCCGGGCCAGCGGTAGCGCAGC
Source organism: Planctomycetota bacterium (assembly GCA_031403315.1). Classification (GTDB taxonomy): domain Bacteria; phylum Planctomycetota; class Planctomycetia; order Pirellulales; family Lacipirellulaceae; genus DASYDU01. The sequence continues at coordinate 8,036 of JANNTD010000441.1, read as the reverse complement.
AGCTCTTCCATCGCGCGGGGCGAGAAGCCTTTGATCTTGTTGCCGGTCTCGGCGACGTAACGGCGCAAGAAATATTCGGCGAGCACGGGAATGTCTTCGGGCCGCTTGCGGAGTGCGGGGACGACGATCTCGAGCACGTGCAGGCGGAAATAGAGGTCGCGGCGGAACTTGCCTTCGGCGACGTCCTTTTCGATGTCGCGGTTGGTGGCGGAGATCACGCGCACGTCGACCTTGATCGCGTCGCTGCCGCCGACGCGCTCGAACGGATGCCCTTCGAGGACGCGCAGGAACTTGGCCTGCGTGGTGGGATTCATCTCGCCGATTTCGTCGAGCATCAGCGTGCCCTTGTCGGACTGCTCGAACTTGCCCATCTTGCGTTCGGTCGCGCCGGTAAACGCGCCCTTTTCGTGGCCAAAGAGCTCGCTTTCGAGCAGCGTCTCGGAGAGAGCGGCACAGTTGAGGCAGACGAAGGGGCCCTTGCGGCGCGGGCTGGAGTAGTGGACCGCGCGGGCCACGAGCTCCTTGCCGACGCCGCTCTCGCCGCGGATCAGCACGGTGGCGCGGCTCGGTGCGGCGCGGGCGATTTCCTGCTCGACGTGCTGCATCAACTCGCTCGAGCCGATAATCTCGCTCTGCACGCCCAGCCGTTCGCGGAGTTGCACGTTTTCGTCGCGAATCAGGTTGAGATTCTCGGCCAGCTCCTGTTGGCGGGCGAGGTTCTCGAGCGCGACGGCCACGGTGTCGGCCACGGCCAGTGTGAACTCGAGATCGTCGGGGTCGGTGCCCTTGGCGGCGTCGGTCGAGTAGAGGTGGATCACACCGAGGACTTTGCCCTCGCTGCGGATCGGTGCGCAGATCACGCTGGTGGCCAGGATGTCGCCTTTGCTGTCGCGGCTGCCGAGCTGGCTGTCGTCCATCACGTTGCGGGCGAGCACGGCCTGGCCGTCGCGCATCACGGTCGACGCCAGAAACTGCGAGACGCGATGGTAGCGATGCGGCGAATCGCTGCGCGAGGAGACGACCTCGAGGCCGTCGGGCGATTGCTTGTTCGCCGGAGCGCGGGACCGCATGAACACGGCGCCGGCGTCGACTTGCGTGCCTTCAAACAGTCCGTCCAGTGCGACGTGGGCGAGCGAGATGACATCGGTGGCTTTGGCCAGCTCAAACGCCAGCCGGCAGAGGTTGGCGGCGGCGCGGCCGACCTTGGGGAGCGCGACGTCGGCATCATCGTCTTCCGGTGGCTCGGTGAGGAAGCGGCTCTGCACGCGGCGATGGGTGATCGTCGTCGGCTCGTGGCCTTCGAGCACGCTCTCGGTGTCGATTTCGTCGGTTGTGCCGCGGCCCGCATCGCCGTTTTCGACGGCTTGCGCGCTGCGCAAGAGCGTGTGCGAATCGGGGAAGGCTTGCGAAAGATCGTGGACGAATGCCAGCTGCGAGTTGCCGATGCGGACGACGTCGCCCGCCTGGAGCGCATAATCCGTTTGGATGCGTTTGCCGTCGACGAGCGTGCCGTTGCGGCTGTCGAGATCGCGGAGCGTCCACTGGCCCTGCGACTGGAAGACCTCGGCATGGTTACGGCTGCAGCGCTCGTCTTTGCAGACGATGGCATTGGTGGGCGCACGGCCGACCGTGATCGATTCGCCTTCCACAAGTCGGAAGACGTCGGTCCACTTCGAGCCTTCGCGAATAACCAGGTACGCAGTCATAGAATAGAAAAAAGAGCAGGGAGCAGGGAGCTAGGAGCGAGGAGGAAAGAGCCAAATCCGGCTCCCTGCTCCGGGCTCCCTGCTCCCTGCTAGATTGCTCTGCCGTGCGGATCTGCCAAAGGACTCCCTTACTACACCTTATTCCCGCAGTGGGGTCGGATTCAAGTCGGTTCGCTCAGAACCGCCCTGTGGAGCGGGAGTTAGGGCGAAAAAACAGGGAGCGCCTCAGGTACGTTAGCCTTTCCAGGCTGACCTCACCCGTTTGGTCAGGCTGGAAAGCCCGACCTACGGCTCGAAAATCGTTGAAACCAAACGCTTTAGCAACTATCGTGGAGATAGGGATCGGTATCGGAGAAGGCTCATGCCAGGCCGAGGACGGACACTTCGTTCTGCGCGCCAGGTTTTGGAGGCAATGAATTCCATGGGTATGCAATCTTCATTCAATCTGCGGCGTTTGGCGGCGGCGGCGGTCGCTCTGCTCGTGGTGGCGGCGTCGGCGCAAGTCGGCGAAGCACAACTCTTCCGCGGCGGTGCCGTGGGTGGCGTCAAGGTCGACGTCGACGGCGTGCTCTCGAATCCGGAGGTTTCCGAACTGAAGGAACTACGGCAGGCGTGGCAGGCCGGTTTGCAGGAAGTGCCCGCCGACTTGCAGCAGCCGACCGACTTGCGATTCGTCTCGCTTAAGCGACTCGAAGCTGAAGCGGCGCGGGCGCAGCAAGCTGGCACGCCGATCGCGGATGCGGTCCGCTTCATGGCGGGACTCACCCGCATCAAATATGTGCTCGTGTATCCCGAGCAGCATGATATTGTGCTGGCGGGGCCGGCCGAAGGTTGGCGCGTGGACGCGCTGGGCAACGTGGTCGGCGCGTCGAGCCGCCAGCCGGTGCTCTTGTTGGACGACTTGATGACGGCGCTGCGGGCGGCCGAACAATCGAACATGACGGGCATCAGTTGCTCGATCGATCCGACGCCCGAGGGCATCGCGCGGTGGCGCGCGATCGCTGGTTCGCTCACCGCCCAGAACGGCGCGCGGCAGGCGGCCGATCAGATTGTCGAGGCAGTCGGGCCGCAGCGGATCACGGTCAAGGGTTTGCCCGAAACAAGTCATTTTGCCCGGGCGCTGGTGGCGGCCGACTTCCGCATGAAGCGGCTGGCGATGGATTTCGAAAAGTCGCCGGTCGACGGCTTGCCAAGCTACTTGAGCATGCTGAGCGGGCGAGCGGGACAGTCGAACATGATGCCGCGTTGGTGGCTCGCACCGAATTACGAACCGATCCGCCGCGACGCCGACGGCCTGGCCTGGGAGCTGCGCGGGACGGGCGTGAAATGCATGACCGAAGAAGACGTGATGCACGCCGATGGCAGCATCCAGCACACCGGCAAGAGCTCAACCGTCGCGCAGAAATGGGCCGACAATTTCACCGAGCGGTTCGAAGAGCTGGCCCGCGAAGATTCGACCTTCGGCCAGCTCCGCAACGTGATGGACCTGGCGGTGGTGGCGGCGCTGTTGTCGAAAGAAGGCCTCACCCAATTCGCCGGCCTCGAAATGTTGCAGCTCACCGGCGGCACGGAATTGGAACAGTACCCGGCCCCGCGGAGCGTTGCTTCGCAAGCGAGCCTGGTGAAGAAGGGCCGCAACTGGATCATCAGCGTCTCAGGCGGCGTGCAAATCTTCCCATGGCAGGTCGCCGATCGCACGGAAGTTTCCGAGGAGCTGGCGTCGGCGCGGCCGGCACGCGAAGCGGGCGATAGTGCGGCTTGGTATTGGTAGCGGCGGACTGCGATTTCATCGTTGATGATGCGGAACGCAAGACTCATTTCCCTCAAAGCGGGCACGACCAATGTTTGCTGCGCTTCAACTCTCGCCTGATGCGATAGATCTGGTCCTGCGTTGGCAGGCTGGTCTGTTTGTTTCAATTGTTGGCGGACTATGTGCGGCTGGAGGATTTGTGTCGTTTTGGCAGAATGCGATCAAGCAAGCAGCCAAACAACGGGGGGAAGAGTTTGATCCCAGTGAGTACTTTACTGATTTTCCTAGACGATACGGTGGAATAATCGAACGAACAATTTTCACTGTTTGGACGGCGTTCGGCGGAGTGGGAGTTTTTCCCGCGATGATTACATGGATCATTGTTAAGAGTCTCACGAATTGGCAGGTGTGGACAAAGGATAGAAATACTAAGACGCTCCGGTCACTTTTTGCCGTTGGAGTTTACGGCAGTCTAATCTCACTTTTCTTTGCCTATTTAGGGGGACTGGTTTGCCGCGGCATTCTTTGGCCCTGAAGATACACGGTATTGACATCGGTTGATCGTCATTGAGATCCAGTGGCTCTTTGTTTGCGCAAGGTCGCCGACCGCACGGAAGTTTCTGAAGAACTGGCCTCGGCGCGGCCCGCACGCGAGGCGGCCGACGGCGCGGCTTGGTATTGTTAGGCGACGCCGACCGGCACATATTCCCTACCGAATTAGTGCTCGATTGGTCGTTGCCCCGTCAGGTGGTAGAATTCGGGTATGACCTACCACATCGATGCCATCTACGACAACGGAGTGCTCAAGCCGCTTGAGCCGTTGATTCTCCCGGATCAATCGCGGGTGAAGGTTACGGTGGAGTCGGTCGAGACGAATGCGGCAGCACCGGATGTGCTCGCCAAGCAGCAGGCGGCGCTCGATGAAGCACGGCGGGCCGTCAAGGCCATGCAGCAGCATCAAAATAGGGATGGTTGGTCGGTTGTTGACCACGACAAGCTGCTCTACGGTGGCGAGACGTAGCCGATGATCTTCGTCGACACGAGCGTATGGTTTTCCGCCCACGTTGTCGAAGACCAGCATTTTCAACGGTCGGAAGCACTGCTGACGAAGCCCACCGACCGACTCGTCACAACAGACTACGTGATCGACGAACTCTTGACGCTCCTACTAGTACGGGGGCAGCGCCCAGTAGCTCAAATGTTGGGGCCACTGCCAATACTGTTCGGCACGGCGTCTGCATGAGGGCTGTCTAGCGCGCCGAGATAAATTAGGCAAAGCTAATGCGTAGTGAGCCTCCCTTCCTTGCCGCCGTAAATGCCGCGCATTATCAATCAAAAATCTGCGCAGCCAGTGCAAACACGCACGACAACGTCAACGCAATCATTGTGCCGAACAGTATTGGGCCACTGCTCTTTTCGGAGAGCATGGCCGAAATCATTTGGGTAGACCAAATGGACGTCGAAGCGGCGTGGCGGTTGTTCGATACTTATACCGACAAGGAATGGAGTTTCACGGATTGCGTCAGCTATGCGGTCATGAAGCGACTAGGAATCAGCGAGGCGTTCGCGTTGGACGACGATTTTCGTCAGTTCGGATTTGTCAACGTCAGGCCGTGACATTGGCGGCGCCCAAATCCGCTGGCACGCCTCCCGGCCCAGCGGAGCGGAGCGTTGCTTCGCAAGCGAGCCTGGTGAAGAAAGGCCGCAACTGGATCATCAGCGTCTCAGGCGGCGTGCAAATCTTCCCGTGGCAGGTCGCCGACCGCACGGAAATTTCGGAAGAGCTGGCCTCGGCGCGGCCGGCGCGCGAAGCGGCGGATAGTGCGGCCTGGTATTGGTAGCGATATAGCCAGCGACGCTCTGTTGCAATGCAGAGTTTCTGCGTAGACCGGATTTTCGCGGCGACTCACGGACGCCGGATAGAGTAATTCACTTTAATACATAGCCACAGAGGACACAGAGTTCTCAGAGAGTCTAATGAAAAACAGGCCCTCCTCAATAATTCTCTGTGGTCTCTGTGGCTACATGGTTTGGAAAACTGCTCTAACCCCCTCGAAATCGTGGAATTCAGGGGCTTGAATTTCACGGAATCCAAACATTGCGCGCGTGGCAGTGACCTGTTATTTCTGCGGGGCAGTGCCGTGCGGCTGCGCGCGATGTGACAAGCAACTTAATTCTCCTCTTGTGTTTCGGCCCCGACGATGACTCCACGACAGATTCGCCTGCTGCAAGAATCCTGGGCTCAGGTTGCGCCTATTTCCCATGAAGCGGCCGCGCTGTTCTACCGCCGGCTATTCGAACTCGACCCGGCGATTCGACCGCTGTTCAAGAACGACATGGTCGACCAGGGCCGTAAGTTGGTGGGCATGATCACGATCGTCGTCAATGGACTCGACTATTTGGATGAGCTGCTGCCGGCGGTGGTCGACTTGGGACGGCGGCATCTTGAGTACCGCGTTACCGAGCGGATGTACGACACGGTGGGCGAATCGCTCTTGTGGGCGCTCGGGCAGGGACTCGGCGCGGGTTTCACGGCCGATGTCGAGGAAGCCTGGGCGACGACGTACAATTCGCTCGCCGAGATCATGAAGTCGGCGGCCTACACGCGAGTCTAGCGAGCGGCGGTTCGAGCGCATTTTTGCTAGATGCCGTGCGCAGAAGCGGCGCTTCGCGCGCTTCCACGGCGGCGGCAGGTCGCGTAGGATGACGGCCGGTTTCCGTTCCTCCAGCTACGCAAATTCCACCAGCCGCTCGTTGCCCGCCCCATGCCCACTTCGCCCTCGAAACGTCGTCTTGTGATTTTGACCGAAGGCCGCACCGAGCCGGTGACGGCGAAGACCGCCGCTTGTGTGATTCGCTATGGCGCGGATGAAGTCGTGGCGCTGTTGGACTCGACGCAGGCCGGCAAGACGAGCCAAGAGCTGTTGGGCATCGGCGGGTCGATCCCGGTCGTGGCGAAGCTCTCCGACGCACCGGGGGCGAACACGCTACTGATCGGCATCGCGCCAGGCGGCGGGCGGATTCCGCCCTCGTGGCGGCCGGTCCTCATCGAGGCGATGGCCCGCGGCTGCGACGTGGTATCGGGGTTGCACGAGTTTCTGTGCGACGATCCGGAGTTTGCCGCGGCGGCAGCGAAACATGGCGTGCGGCTCGTGGACGTGCGGAAGAACGACGAGCGCGATGTGGCGAAGTTCGAGGGCTTCCGCGAGGGTTGCTTGCGGATTCACACCGTGGGCCAGGATTGCAGTTGCGGCAAAATGGTGGTGTCGGTCGAGGTGGCCCGGGCGCTGTCGAAGCGCGGGCACGATTGCAAATTCATCGCCACCGGCCAGACCGGCATCCTCATCGAAGGCGACGGCTGCCCGGTCGACCGCGTGATCAGCGATTTTCTCAATGGTGCGGTGGAGAAGCAGATCCTCGCCAATCAGCACCACGAGATCCTCGTCGTGGAAGGGCAGGGGTTCATCACGCATCCGCGCTATTCGCCGGTGACGCTGGGGCTCTTGCACGGCGCGCTGCCGCACGGACTGATTTTGTGTTACGAGGCAAACCGGCCGCACGTGATGGGCATGCCGCATTTGAAGCTCAAGCCGCTCGCGGAGCTGCGCGAATTGTACGAGAAGATTGCGGGGGCACTCTTCCCGACTCGTGTGATCGGGGTGGGTCTCAACAGCCGGCTCTTGTCGCCGGAGGACGCGGAGTCGGAGCGCGAGCGGGTGCGGAAGGAGCTGGGCGTGCCGGTGTGTGACGTGTTTCGGCATGGTCCGGATGAGCTGGTGGACGCCGTGCTCAAGCTGCAGGGCGAGCTGTTTGGCAAAGCGTAAACTCGGGGTCGGGGACGACCCGGCTCGCGCTGTCGTTCGCACCGTGCCCCAGATTCCGCCATTTTCTTGCCGCCACCACAACGGGGGACTATACTGGCGGTTTGCTTCTGATGATTCGCAGCGTGGAGGGTGGTATGGCTCGTCGGAGTGGGTCGGGTTCTCGTCGAAAAAACTATCGTGTTCACAATCTCCTGTCGGGCCGCTCGCTCGCCTTGGAGCCGTTGGAAGAGCGGCGGCTGTTGGCCATCACGGTCGGCACGCTGGTCGATGAAGCGGACGGCAGCATCGTCGATGGCGACATTTCGCTGCGCGATGCCATCGCATTGGCGCCGTCCGGCGAGACGATCAATTTTGCGGCTGCGCTGACCGCGGGCGGGCCGGCCACGCTCACGCTCACGCTGGGAGAGATCTTCGTCAACAAGTCGATTTCGATCATCGGCCCGGGTGCGAGTCTGTTGACCATCGACGCCAGCGGCAACGACCCGTCGCCCGCTATCAACAACGGCAACGGCAGTCGGATCTTCTACTTCGACGATGGTCTCGTCACACGCAGCAATGTATTGGTTCAAGCGTTGTCGCTGACCGGAGCCGACCATGCGGGCTTTGCCGGGGCAATCCGATCGCTCGAGTCGCTGACGGTGAGAGAGTCGGTATTTCACCATAACTCGGCGGCCAATGGCGGTGCGATTGGCGCCGGTGGTCCGCTGTTTGTCTACGACAGCGAGTTTCACAACAACCACGCAAATTCGTCCGGCG